>NZ_JBEPEH010000009.1:54868-93608 GCF_040300725.1 Dactylosporangium sp. NPDC000244 | reverse complement strand
CCGGCGTGAGCGGTACGGAGCGAAGCGGAGTGGCCGCGAACCATGAACGCAGCTGGGCCTCGCGCCGGTGCCGGAGCGAAGCGGAGGTGCCGGCGTGAGCGGTGATTCGCTGGTGATCGTGCCCGCGCAGCGGCGGGCCCGGCCCAGCGAGCTCGACCGCCCGGAGCCGCTGCGCTACGTCGGCCGGGTCGCCGCCGACCCGGTCGCCGCGCTCGCGGACAAGATGCGCGACGACTGCCTCAGCGCCGTCGACATCGACGAGATCGCGGCCATCCTGGAGGCCAACGGCATCAACGACCGGGTCGCCGACCGCGAGTACGGCGCCCCGTCCGTCTTCGCGCTCGCCGGGCGCGTGGTCGCACGCACCCTCGACGCGGCCGACACCCAGCAGATCCGCCCGGTGCCGCCCGAGGGCCCCGGCGCGGGCCGGGCCGTCGCCGACACCCTCCTGCGCGCGCTGATCTACCTGACCCCGCTCGTCATCGGCGTCGGCGCGTCGTCCGAAGTGGACGGTGTGCCGGGGCTGGCCACCACCGGCACGCTCATGCTCGGGTGGGGCGGCGGGCAGGCGCTGTCGTACCTGGGCTACCGGGCACTGTCCGAGCGCGGGCGCACCGCGGCCGCGCGGCTGCTCGGGGCCGGCTTCCTCGCCCTGGCCGCGCTGTGGGGCCTGGTGCTGATCGGCACCGGCGCCCGCGCCTACGTCGTGGCCGCCGTCCAGCTCGCGCTGTTCGCCGTGGCCGCGGTGACCCTGGTGACCAACCGGGAGCGGATGGTGATCGGGGCCGTCGTGCCCTGCTGGGTGGCGACGGCCGGGCTCGGCTGGGGCCTGAGCGTGTCCTGGCTGCTGGCCTGCGTCGCCGTGCTCGTCGGGGTCGCCTACCTGCCCGTGCTGCGGGAACGGTCTCCGCGCAAGTTCACCCGGCGGCGGTGGCGCTCGTGGCGGCACGACATCGGCTACGCGGCCCTCTACGGGCTCGTCGGCACCGGGCAGGCCGCGCTGCTGCGCACCGTCGCGCTCGACGGGATCGCGCCGCACCGGGTGCCGCTGGCGGCGGTGCCGCTGCTGCTCGGCGTACCGCTGATGGAACTGACCCTCGTGTGGCACCAGCGGCGGATCGCGTCCGCGCGGGCCGACCTGGCCGACCGGTTCGCCTTCGACCGCCGGCTCGGCCGGATCAGCGCCGGCACCGTCGCCGTGCTCGCCGTCCCGGTCGTGGTGGGCGCGGCCATCGCCGGGGCCGTCTGGTTCGGGCTGCTCGCGCGCGGGCAGTCCTTCGCCGCGGCCGTGCTGCTCATGGCCGTCTACGCGCTGTGCCTGGTGCTCGCCTCGCACGGCCGCGCCGGCACCGCCGCGATCGTCGTGTGGTGGCCGGCGCTGCTCGTCACGGGCGTCGGGCACTGGGCGCCGGCCCTGGTCCACGTGGCGCCCACGTTCACCGAAACCCTCGCCGTCGCGACGCTGCTCGGGGCCGCTCTGCCCGGGCTCGCCGTCGCGGCGCTCGTCCTGCGCGATCCGGAGAGTTACCGAGAATGATGCTGCTGCCGTTGTACGTCCACCCCCTGACCGACCCCGAGGCGTGGGACTGCCTGCCCCGCGGCGGGGCCTGCTGGACGATCGTCAACGTCCACAACGGACCCGGCGCGGGCCGCGACGAGGTCTACGCCGAGACGACCGCGCGCCTGCACGAGGCCGGCGTGCGCATGCTCGGCTACGTCGACCTCGGCTACGGCGAGCGCGCCAACGGCGAGGTCTGGTGCGACATCGTGGGCTGGTCGCAGTACCCGGTCGGCGGCATCTTCTTCGACCAGGTGCCCTCCGACGCGGCCGGGCTCGCCTACGTGACCCAGGTCGTGCGCGCGGTGCGCGGCTCGGTCGTGCTCAACCCCGGCACCCGCTGCCTGCCCGGCTACGCGGCCCTCGCCGACGTGGTGTGTACGTTCGAGGGGCCATGGGAGTCCTACGCCGCGCAGCCGGCCACCGATCGCGACTGGCCCAACGCCGCGCACCTCGTCTACGGGGTGCCGACGGCGCGGCTGGGCGAGGCGACGGCGCTGCTGCTGCGCCGGGCCGGGCACGGGCTGGTGACGGACCTCGCGGCGCCGCTGCCGTACCAGGGCGTCCCCAGCTCCCTGCGGGCCCGGGCCGCCGCGCGGTGATCTCCCGCCGGCTGCGCGCCCTGCTGCTCGGCCTCGTCGCGGTGACCGTGCTCTACGCGGCCGCCTGCACCGGCGGGGACCAGCACGGCCGGGACATCGGCGGGGACGGCTCGCACGGCCCCGCCACCGGGGGCGCCGGACCGTCCGATGCGGACGGTCTCGGCTCCGCGCCGGCGTCCCCGCCGGCGTCGGCTGGCCCGTCCGGCCCCGCGGCCCCGCCCGCGGGCGGCTGGTGGAAGCCGGCGGTCGGGCTGACCTGGCAGTGGCAGCTCACCGGGGCGCTGGACAAGTCCGTCCCGGCCGAGGTCTACGACGTCGACGGCGCCAACACCTCGGCCGCCGACGTGGCCGCGCTCAAGGCCGCGGGCCGGCACGTCATCTGCTACGTGAACGTGGGCGCGCACGAGGACTTCCGCGCCGACGCCAGGAACTTCCCGGAGTCGGTGCGGGGCAAGGGCCTCGACGGCTGGCCGGGGGAGAAGTGGCTCGACATCCGGCGCTGGGACGTGCTCGAGCCGCTGCTGTCGGCCCGGTTCAAGCAGTGCAAGGACAAGGGCTTCGACGCGGTGGAGCCCGACAATGTCGACGGCTACAGCAACAACAGCGGCTTCCCGCTCACCGCCGCCGACCAGCTGACCTTCAACCGGCGCGTGGCCGACCTCGCCCACCGCGCCGGGCTCGGCGTGGGCCTCAAGAACGACGTCGAGCAGGCCGCGGCGCTCGCGCCCGCCTTCGACTTCGCCGTGAACGAGGAGTGCGCGCGCTACGACGAGTGCGACACCCTGAAGGTCTTCACCGGCGCGGGGAAGCCGGTCTTCCACGTCGAGTACGACGGCTCGACCGGCTCCTTCTGCGCCAAGACCAAGGCCCTGCGGTTCTCCTCGATGAAGAAGAAGATGGACCTCGACGCCTGGCGCGAGACCTGTTAGCCGGTCCCCTCGCCGTCAGCTGAGCCCGCTGCGCTCGGCCAGGTTGTGCATCGCCCGCAGGATTCCCGTCCGGTCCGCGGGCACCTCCAGGGTCTCGGCCGTGGCGCGCAGCCCGGCCAGGGTGTAGCCCAGCTGGCGCCGCCACGCCGTCGGGGCGCTCTGCGCGGTCCGCTCCACCAGCCCCGCGTTGGCCATGAGCATCGGCACGACGTCCTCGGGCTGGAAGTCCGGCCGCAGCACGCCCGCCGCCCGGGCCCGGTCGACGAGCGCCGTCAGCCCGCGAAACGCCCGCCCGCGCAGGCTCTCCAGCTCCGGCACCCCCGACACGGTCGCGATCAGCAGGTCGGCGAACGCGCGGCTGCCCGCCTGCACCTCGCACAGGAACGTCAGGTGCCCGGCGAACGCCGCCCACGGGTCCTCGACCCGCAGCGCCCGCTCGGTCACGTCGACCACCTCCTGCAGCGCGTCGGTGAACACCGCGGCGACGAGGTGGCCGCGGCTGGGGAAGCGGCGGTAGAGCGTGGCGTTGCCGACCCGGGCCCGGCGGGCGATCTCGTCGAGCGGCGCCTCCAGCCCCCGCTCGGCGAAGACCACCTTGGCGGTCTCGAGCAGTAGCCGGCGGTTGCGCTCGGCGTCCTTGCGCAAAGCACCCTGAGCCCCCATGGCTACAGCATATGGCCGGGAGCCTTTTTCTTGTTCCAGCAAAAGTTAAGGCATCGAAGTTGCAAAGTATGGACAGCCGTAGCTAAAGACCCTAGTGTGTCCCCCACGACACCAGCGCGTTTCATCAATGTATCCGGCTCGGCACCGGATGCGGCGGAGCCGCGGGGTCGATTCCGGCATCCGGCGCGACGGCGCGCGCCCTGCCTGGCACCTCACCACGTCAGGAAGGGACACCGTGAACCAGCAACCCTCCGGGCATCGATGGCGGCCAATAGCTGCCGCCCTGATCCTCGTCGCTTCCAGCCTCACCGCCACCGCGTTCACCCTCGCCGCGGCGCCCGCCACGCCCGCGGCCGCGGCCATCAACGCGGCGGACTTCCAGCAGGTCACCCTGGCCAAGGGCGAGCCCGAGGTCGGCGAGCCGCTGACCATCTCCGTGCTGCCCGACCGGTCCGTGCTGCACACCGCCCGCAACGGCACCCTGCGGCGCACCGACGCCGGCGGCACCACCACCGTCATCGCGAACATTCCCGTCTACACCCACGACGAGGAGGGGCTGCAGGGCGTCGCCGCGGACCCGAACTTCGCGAGCAACCGGTACATCTACCTGTACTACGCCCCGCCGCTGTCCACCCCGGCCGGCGACGCGCCCGCCACCGGCACCGCCGCCACCTGGACCACGTGGACGGGCGTCAACCGGCTGTCCCGCTTCACGCTCAACGCCGACTTCAGCGTCAACATGGCCAGCCAGGTCAACATCCTCGACGTGCCCGCCAACCGGGGCATCTGCTGCCACGTCGGCGGCGACATCGACTTCGACGCCGCGGGCAACCTGTACCTGTCCACCGGCGACGACTCCAACCCGTTCGACTCGGCCGGCTACTCGCCGCTCGACGAGCGCACCGACCGCAACCCCGCCTACGACGCCCAGCGCTCCGCGGGCAACACCAACGACCTGCGCGGCAAGATCCTGCGCATCAAGGTCGCCGCCAACGGCACGTACACGATCCCGAGCGGCAACCTCTTCGCCCCCGGCACCGCGAACACGCGGCCCGAGATCTACGCGATGGGCTTCCGCAACCCGTACCGCATGACCGTCGACAAGGCCACCGGCATCGTCTACGTCGGCGACTACGGCCCCGACGCCGGCGCCACCGACCCCAACCGCGGCCCGTCCGGGCAGGTCGAGTTCAACCGGATCACCGCGCCCGGCAACTACGGCTGGCCGTACTGCACCGGCACGAACACCAGCACCGAGACCTACAACGAGTGGAACTTCGCCACGAACTCCACGGGCGCGAAGTACAACTGCGCCGGCGGCCCGACCAACAACTCGTTCCGCAACACCGGCCTGACCACCCTGCCCCCGGCCAAGCCGGCGTGGATCCGCTACGGCGGCGACGCGGGCAGCCCGCCCGAGTTCGGCGGCGGCTCGGAGTCGCCGATGGGTGGTCCCGTGTACCACTACGACGCCGCCAACCCGTCGACCACGAAGTTCCCGCAGTCCCTCGACGGGCTCTTCTTCGCCGGCGAGTTCGGCCGCGGCTGGATCAAGCCGATCAAGATCAATGCGGACGGCTCCCCGGGGGCGATCGACAACTTCCCGTGGAACGGCAAGCAGGTCATGGACATGCAGTTCGGCCCCGACGGCGCGCTGTACGTCCTCGACTACGGCACCGGCTACTTCAACGGCGACCAGAACTCCGCCCTCTACCGCTACGACTACGTCGGCGCCGGTGGCAACCGGGCCCCGACCGCCGTCGCGAGCGCGAACGTCACCTCCGGCTCGGCCCCGCTCGCCGTGAACTTCTCCTCCGCGGGCTCCACCGACCCCGAGGGCGGCGCCCTCACCTACTCGTGGACGTTCGGCGACGGCGGCACCTCGACCGCCGCCAACCCGTCGCACACGTACACCGCCAACGGCACCTACTCGGTCACCCTCACCGCCAAGGACCCGCAGGGCGCCATCGGCACCGCCGGCGTGATCATCAGCGTCGGCAACACCGCGCCGACGGTCGTCATCAACGGGCCCAAGCCCGGGCAGCTGGTGTCGTTCGGCGACTCGGTGCCGTGGAGCGTCACCGTCACCGACCCCGAGGACGGGGCCATCGACTGCAGCAAGGTGACGATGACCTACGTGCTCGGCCACGACCAGCACGCGCACGCGATCACCTCGCAGACCGGCTGCGCGGGCACGATCAACATCCCGGTCGACGGCGAGCACGACTCGGCGTCGAACATCTTCCCGATCTTCGACGCGCAGTACACGGACAAGGGCGGGCTCACCGTCCACGCGCAGAGCATCATGGCGCCGCGCTACCGGCAGGGCGAGTTCTTCAAGTCCTTCCTCGGCGTCGACCAGATCACCAAGCCGTCCGCCGAGGGCGGCAAGACCGTCGGCAACATCAACAACGGCGACTGGATCGGCTTCGACCCGTACAAGCTGAACAACGCGACCTCGTTCAGCGCCCGGGTGTCCTCCGGCGGCCTGGGCGGCACGCTGACCCTGCGCACCGGCTCGCCGACCGGCACGGTGATCGGCTCCGCGACGGTGCCCGTGACCGGCTCCTGGGAGACGTTCACGACCGTGAGCGGCCCGATCACCAACGCGCCGGCCGGGACGACATCGCTGTACCTCACCTTCTCCGGCGGCACCACGGGCGCCCTGTTCGACCTCGACAGCTTCACCTTCGTCACCGGGGCCGGCGGCAACGGCGTCGGGCCGGTGAAGGGGCTCGCGGGCAAGTGCCTCGACGCCCGCGGGGCCGGCTCCACCGACGGCACCCAGATGCAGATCTACACCTGCAACGGCACCGGCGCCCAGGTCGTCGTCGTGGCCGGCCAGCAGCTCAAGGTGCTCGGCAAGTGCCTGGACATCTCAGGAGGCGCGACCGCGGACGGCACCAAGGTGCAACTGTGGACGTGCAACAACACCGTTGCCCAGAACTGGGCGCTCCAGGCGGACGGCTCGCTGAAGAACCCGGCCTCCGGCAAGTGCCTCGACGTGGCCGGGGCGAACTCCGCCGACAGCACCGTCGTGCAGCTCTACACCTGTAACGGCACCACCGCGCAGAAGTGGACCCTGCCATGAGGCTCCGTGCACTGACGTTCGCCGCGATCCTGGTCTCCGGCCTGCTGGTGGCCGCCCCGGCGCAGGCCGCCGACCCGCCGTACGACGTCCTGGTCTTCTCCAAGACCGCGGGCTTCCGCCACGACTCGATCCCGGCCGGCATCCAGGCCGTGCGCGACCTCGGCGCGGCGAACAACTTCACCGTCACCGCCACCGAGGACGCGAACGCGTTCACGACGGCGAACCTGGCCCAGTACGAGGCCGTGGTGTTCATGAGCACCACCGGCGACGTGCTCAACGACACCCAGCAGGCGGCGTTCGAGTCCTACATCCGAGGGGGCGGCGGCTACGTCGGGGTCCACGCGGCCGCCGACACCGAATACTCCTGGCCCTTCTACGGCCAGCTGGTCGGGGCCTGGTTCGCCAGTCACCCCGCGATCCAGCCGGTCAACTCGCGCACGGAGGACCGGGCCAACCCGGCCACCGCGCACCTGCCGCAGGTCTGGACCCGCACCGACGAGCTGTACAACTACCAGACCAACCCGCGCGCGACCGCGCACGTGCTCGCCACCCTCGACGAGTCGTCGTACTCCGGCGGCTCGATGGGCGCCGACCACCCGATCACCTGGTGCAAGACGATCGACAGTGGACGGTCGTTCTACACCGGGTTCGGGCACACCCAGGAGTCGTACGCCGACGGCAACTTCCGCAACCAGTTGCTGGGCGGCATCCGGTACGCCTCGAAGCGGGCCCAGGCCGACTGCCGGCCCGAGACCGGCTACACCGCGCTCTACAACGGCTCCACGACGGGCTGGTCGCAGGCCGGCCCGGGCGGCTTCACCAACGCCGACGCCACCCTGAGCTCGACCGGCGGCCTGGGGCTGTACTGGTACTCCGCGAAGCAGTTCGGCACGTCGTACTCGCTCAAGGCCGACTTCCGGATCACGGGCGACAGCAACTCGGGCGTCTACGTCGGGTTCCCGAACCCGGGCAACGACCCGAACATCGCGATCAACCAGGGGTACGAGATCCAGATCGACGCCACCGACACGCCCGATCACACCACCGGCTCGATCTACAACTTCCAGTCCGCGAACATCGCCGCCCGCGACGCCGCGCTCAACCCGCCCGGCGCGTGGAACACCTACGAGATCTCGGTCGAGGGGCAGCGGATCCGGGTGTACCTCAACGGCACGCTGATCAACGACTTCACCAACACCGACCCGGCCCGCAACCTCGACGGGTACATCGGCATCCAGAACCACGGCGCGGGCGACAACGTCTCGTTCCGCAACATCCGCCTGCGCTCGGCGGACGACGCCCAGCAGGCGGAGTTGTTCAGCTCCGCCAGCGGGGTCCAGCCCTACACGAAGGCGGGCGCGCACAACGGCCAGACGCTCGGGTACATCGATCCGGGGGACTGGGCGGCGTACAACGGGCTGAACATCGGCGGCTCGACCTCGCTGCGCGCCCGGGTCGTCTCCGGCGGGCCCGGCGGCCAGATCCAGGTGCGCACGGGCTCGACCACCGGCCCGATCCTGGGCACCGTCACCGTGCCCAACACGGGCAGCTGGGACACGTACGCCGACGTCAGCGCCCCGCTGACCGGCGTGCCCGCGGGGACGGCCAACGTGTACCTGACGTTCACGGGAACCGGCACCGGCCTGTTCGACCTCGACGACTTCACGTTCGTCAAGGGCACCACGGTCGCGAGCGGCCCGGTCCGCGGCCTCGCGGGCAAGTGCCTGGACGTGCGGGGCGCGGGCACGGCGGACGGGACGCAGATCCAGCTGTACGGCTGCAACGGCTCCGGCGCCCAGAACTGGACGGTGTCGGGCCAGACGCTGCGGGCCCTGAACAAGTGCCTGGACATCTCCGGCGGCGGCTCGGCCGACGGCACCAAGATCCAGCTGTGGACGTGCAACGGCTCCGGCGCCCAGAACTGGGCCGCCCAGGCCGACGGCTCGCTGCGCAACCCGCAGTCGGGCAAGTGCCTGGACGTGACCGGCGGCGTCTCCACCGACGGCACCGCCGTGCAGCTCTACACCTGCAACGGCACCGGCGCCCAGAAGTGGACCCTGCCGGCCTGATGTTCTGACGGTTTTCGAGGGAGGGGACTGTACAAAGACGTGCGGTCCCCGCCCTTGCGTTGCTTACCGTGATGGATTCCATCGGGGGGCAGCATCGCCGGGGAAGTTCCCCTAGGCTCGGCGCGTGCTGGGGACCAGAGCGAGACACATCGGGCTGACGGTGGCGCTACTCTCCGTGCTGGCTGGCTGCGGCACGAACGCGGCGTCGTCCCCGCCGGCCGACGCGGCCGCGTCGTTCGAGGCGCCGTCGAGCTCCGACCCCTTCCCGGTGGGCCAGCTGGAGGGCGTCGGCGAGCTTGCGCCGGCCCCGAAGAAGTCCGCCACCCCGAAGCCCTCGACCACGGTCAAGAAGGTCAACCCCGGCGGCGACACCGGCGGCGGCAAGGCCAACACGAACGACGGCGTGCCCAACACCGCGAGCGGAACGTTCACCGTGGCGACGGGCGGCACCGACGTCGTCGGCTCGGCGGACGCGGCGACGCTGGTGAAGTACCGCGTCGAGATGGAGAACGGGATCAACTGGGGCAGCAATCCCGTCTGGACGACCGAGACCCTGGCGACCGAGGTGGACCGGGCGATAGCGTCGCCGGACGGCTGGACGAAGTCGGCCGAGCACCCCGTGACCTACGAGCCGAACAAGATCAGCGGGGCCAGCTGGAAGTTCCAGCGGGTGAGCGGCTCCGACTACAACGTGACGCTGAAACTCGCGACGCCGGGCACCGTGGACAAGCTCTGCAAGGCCGTCGGCGTGACGACGCAGGGCATCTACTCCTGCCGCTACGGCAAGACGATCCTGCTGAACCTGCGGCGCTGGCTGAAGGGCATCGACGGCTTCCCGGCGGGGATCGACTTCCACGCGATGACGGTGCTGCACGAGCTGGGGCATTTCCTGGGCTTCGACCACATGAAGTGCCCGGGCTCGGGGCAGGTGGCGCCGGTGATGCAGACGCAGACGATCGCCTTGAACGGCTGCAAGCCCAACGCGTTCCCCTTTACCACGGACGGCACTTTCGTGACGGGCCCGTGGGCGGCGAGCTGACAGTGCGGTGACGCGCCTTCACCCTGAGTCATGATCCGCGTGGGGATTTTTCGGCGTCGGCTAGAATGAGTTTTGAAATGAGAGGCGGGCGCAACGGCCGATCCGTGTTTCGACGCGGTCCTTTTTGGCCGGGCGGTGCGGATGCTTTGGTCTGCCGGGTGACGCGGTTGCTTGGCGGGCGGGTGTAGGTGCTTGCCGCCGCTGGCCGACGTGGTTCTGGGATGCGTCGACCGGCTCGCTGGGCTCGCTGGGCACGGCGGCGGCGGGTTGAGCCGTTCGACCCGGGCGGCAGTTGGCGCTCGGCGGGCCGCTGGCGTTTGCTCGGCGGCCCGGTGGCGACGGGTTCAGCTGGTTGGTTGGTTGGCTGTCTGGCGACGGATTCAGCTGGAGGGTTCAGCTCTTGAGCCGGCGCAGGAGGTCGACGACGTCGGCCTCGTATTCGCGCCACTCGCGGTCCGGCTTGAAGCCCAGCTCGGCGTTGACCTGCAGCAGCGGCTCGTTCTCCAGCGCGTTCCACGTCTGCACGTCGAGGAGGTGAGGCTCGGCCGCGCGCAGCTCGAACAGCATGCGAGCCTTGATCGCGCGGCTGATGCCGTAGCCGCGGTGGCTCGGGACCTCGATCGTGTCGTACTGGTCCGCGCGCGTGGGGCGCTGGGCCGGCACCACGACCTCGGTCAGGCCCGCGATCGTCTCGGACTGCTCGTGGACGGCCAGCACGATGTACGGCTTGAGCCCCCGCGCGTGCAGGGTGCGCAGGCTCGCGGCCAGCCGTTCGGAGTCGTACGAGCTCGGGCGCAGCGCGAGGTCGTCGATGACCGCGGCGCGAGCGGCCTCCTTGGCCGCGGCGTAGCCGGCGTAGAGCTCCGGGGGCGGGCCGCCGGGGTAGTACTCGATGCGGTAGCCCGCGCCGATCCCCGCCGCCATCTCGCCCAGCCGCAGCCAGTCCACGCCGGCCAGGTCGAGCAGGTTGCGCATCTCGATGAAGGCGCACTCGAACCCGTGCGCCTCGAAGAACTTCACGCTCGGGGTGCCGCCGATCACCTCGACGCCGACGGACTCGAAGCCCTCCTCGGCGGCGCGGCGCGCCACGGCGGCCAGCAGCGCGGTGCCGACCCGGCCCCGGCGGGCGCTCGGGGTCACCGACAGCTCGAGCACTCCGATGTCCTCGAGCGCGAGCAGGCTCGCGTGCCCGAGGATCTCCCCGCCGTCGCTGGTGGCCAGCCACGACGTGCGCCGCTCACCCGGCATGGTGACGGCGAGATACTCCCGGAACATGGTCTCGCGCCACGGCGGGTCCTCGGGCACATCGACCGTCACGATGTCGTTCAGCGCCCGCAGGACCGCCTCGAGCTCGGCCGCGGGGGCGGTCCCTGGGTCCCACTCGCGCACCTTCACGCCCTAAGCCTGCCCTTGTTTGTGGCTGAGCGGAAGTACCAGAGCGCAGAGCGTGGCATTGATCTACCTTGAGAGCCGATTTCGCCGCCCACGTCGAGGCCCCCGTAAGAGGCCAGGCCCGGCCGGGAGGGGCGGGAGCCTAGCTCTGCCGGTCCTTGCGCCCGTAGTCGTTGGTGGCGTTGAAGACGGCCGCCCGGTACTCCTCCGGCACGTTGTACGCGTGAATCGCCGCGTTCCACCCCTCCAGCGTGGCCAGGTCCCGCCCGTTGTCGCACAGGAACGCGGCCGCCGTGAGCGCGGCGTCGTCGATGTCGTTGATGTCGATCACTCCGTCGGCGTCGGCGTCGAGGCCGTACTGCTTCCAGGTCGCCGGCAGGAACTGCATCGGCCCGACCGCCCGGTCCCAGGTCCGGTCGGTGTCCAGCGCGCCCTGGTCGGTGTCGGCCACGGACTGCCGCCCGTTCTGCCCGTCCAGCGGCGGCCCGACGATGGGCGGGACGGAGCGGCCGTCGTCCTGCAGTACCGAACCGTTGGTCTGGCCGTGGTCCGACTCGATCTTGCCGATGCCCGCGAGGGTCGTCCAGGTCAGGTGGCACTTCGGGGTCGAGCGCGCGGTGACCGCCTCCGCGTAGCCGTACGCCTGCAGCGCCACGACCGGGATGTTCAGCCGCACCGATCGGGTGCCCGCCCACGCGCCGTAGACGTCGGCCGGGCGCTGGTGGACGCCGGCCGGGGGGCTGAAGGTGGGCGACGCGGACGGGTCCTCGGGCCGCGGGGCCTCGCCGGTCTCCGGCGCTCCCGTGATCGGGGGGACGCCGTTGGTACCGCCCGGAGTCGCCCCGGACGCGGAGGCGTCCACGCGCGGCTTGGCCGCCGCGGGCACCACGTATCTGCCGGCCATCCCGGCCGCCGTGAGCAGCACCAGCAGCAGCACGCCGGGCAGCAGGAACCGGAAGCCGGGCCGGGTCCTGACCCGGTCGAACCACTCGCGCCGGGCCACCGCGCGCGCCGACTTCTCGGGGCGCGCCTCCAAGACGTCCGCCGCCCGCCGCGACTGGAACCAGCTGGGTCGCCGCCCGTCCTCGGCCGCGTGCCTGGGCTGATGGGGCGGCTTCGGGTCGGTGGACTGGCTCAGCTCCGGCGCAATGATCTCCACCGGAATCGTCCGCTCGTCCGGGTCCCGGGGGGCGGGGGGCCGGATGGAGGGGGCCGGGGAAGTGTCCATTGTGGTCGGCTGCTGACCCTCCGGCTTCTCGTCGTCGCTTGCCACGGGTTCGAGTATTCCGAATTCCCGGGCATGTGCCAACGTGGCATAGCCTGTGGGAATGCCACGTTACGAATACCGCTGCCGGGCCTGCGGCGACACCTTCGAGGTGCAACGCCCGATGCGTGAAGCGAATGTGAAGACCGCCTGTCCGGCGGGCCACGACGACACGGTGAAGCTGCTGTCCACGGTGGCCGTCGGCGGGGCCTCGGGTGGGGCTCCGAGCGGGGGCTCCGGCGCGAGGCCGGGCGGCGGTTGCTGCGGCGGCGCCTGCGGTTGCTGAAACATTGTTACGGGTGGGTTTCGTTTTGTACTGCCGAAACGGCTTTGATGTTGTGTCCTGTTGTGCCACATCCGCTGCCGGAGTGTTGTCGTTACGTCACCCGAAACCCACTCAAGCTTTGCCTCTCATCGTTGCTGACCAGCACGGATCGCCCCGGATGACCAATCCGGGATCGACCGTTTCTACGATGCGCGCGCCACTTGGTTGGGGAAATATGGGGCACGCCTGAATTAGGAAGGCGGAGGTTTCACGTGTCGGGGCGGACCCACCTGCCCAGCGGGCTGGTGACTTTCCTCTTCACCGACATCGAGGGCTCGACGCGTCTGGCCCAGATGCTCGGTGCGGGATACCGGCCGGTGCTCCACGAGCACCGGGAGGTGATTCGCCGCGCGCTTTCCAAAGCGGACGGTGTGGAACTCTTCACCGAGGGTGACTCGCTCTTTGTGGCCTTCCCCGACGCCGCCCGCGCCCTCGCCGCCTGTGCCGAGGCCCAGCGCGCGCTCGCCACTCACGACTGGCCGAGCCCCGACGCCCGCCCGAAGGTCCGGATGGGCCTGCACACGGGCTTCGCCGAGCCGTACGGCGGGGAGTACACCTCCCCGGAGGTCCACCGCGCCGCCCGCGTCGCCGCCGCCGCTCACGGCGGGCAGGTCCTGTGCTCGGCCGCGACCGCCGCCCACGTCGGCCTGTCGTCCTCGGCCGCGCCGGTCGACCCGACCGACCCGGGCCTGGAGAACGGCCCGCTCGGCGACGGCGCGTGGCTGCTCGACCTCGGCCTGCACCGGCTGCGTGGCTTCGACGGCTTCGAGCGCATCTTCCAGCTCGTCGCGCCCGGCCTCGACCGGCAGTTCCCGCGCCCGCGCACCATCGACGCGCCCGCGCACAACCTGCCCGTGCAGACCACCCGCTTCATCGGCCGCGCCGCCGAGCGGGCCGCCGTGCGCGACCTCATCCAGCGGCACCGCCTGGTCACCGTCGTCGGGGCCGGCGGCGCGGGCAAGACCCGGGTCGCTGTCGAGGCGGCCGGCGAGATCGTCGAGCGCTTCCGCGACGGCGTCTGGTTCGCCGACCTGAGCGCCGTGGCCACCGCCGACCTCGTCGACGTCAGCGTCGCGGCCGCGCTCGGCCTGCGCCCCGAGCCCGGGCGCGCCGTCGTGCAGACCATCGCCGACCACGTCCGCGGCCGCCGGCTCCTGGTGCTGCTCGATACCTCCGACGCCCAGCTGTCCGCGGCCCGCCGGCTCGTGGCGCGGCTGTTGTCGGCCGGCCCCGAGATCTACGTCCTGGCCACCTCCCGCGAGCCGCTCGGCCTGGCCGGCGAGGTCGTCTGGCGCATCCCGCCGCTGTCGGTCGAGGCGGCCAGCGGCGGCGGCTTCAGCGACGCCGTGGCCCTGCTCGTGGACCGCGCGTCCGCGGCCCGAGGCGGCCGGCCCGTCGAGCCCGGCGACATCGCGCACCTCACCCGCGTCGCGAAGTCGCTGGAGGGGCTGCCGCTCGCGCTCGAGCTGGCCGCGGCCCGGCTGCGCCTGCTCTCGGTACCGCAGCTGGCGGACCGCATCGGCGACGTCCTCGGCACCCTCGACGCCGGCTCCCCGGCCGCGTTCGACGAGGCCTCGGACCGGCACCGCACGATGCAGGCCGCGGTCGGCTGGTCCTACCGCACCCTCGACGCGCGCTCGGCCCGGCTCCTGCGCTGGCTCTCGGTCTTCGCCAGCCCCGTGGACCTGCCCGCGATCGAGTGGCTGCACGACGGCGACCCGCTCGACCCGCTGGCCACGCTCGTGGACAAGTCGCTGCTGCAGGCCGAGGCGGGGGCCACCAGCGCGACGTACCGCATGCTGGACCCCATCCGCGCGTTCGCCGCCCGGCAGTTGCTCGAGGCGGGCGAGGAGGAGTCGGCGCGCGAGCGGCACGTCGCCTGGTGCCTGCAGGCGGCCCACGACGCCTACCTGGACCACGAGGGGCGTCCGGTGACGCTGTCCCTCTACACGCTGGACCCGCTCGCCGACGAGCTGCGCGCGGCCCTGCACTGGACCGTGACCCGCGGCAGCGCCCGGCAGGGGCTGGCCCTGGCCGGCTCGCTGGACCAGTGGTGGCGCGAGCGCGGCCTGGTCCGCGAGGGCCGGATGTGGCTGTTCCGGCTCTACGAGCGCATCAGCGCCACCGGCGAGCCGGTGCCGGACGCCGAGCTGGCCGCGGCGTACCACATGCACTCCCTGCACGCGGGCGCCGACGGTGAGACGGTCGAGGAGCTGCGGTTCTCGCAGCGGGCCGAGTCCGCGGCGCGGCGGGCCGGCGATCCGGGCCTGATCGCGCGCATCCTGTCGGCCCGTGGCGCCCCGCTGCTGGAGATGGGGCGCACCGACGAGGCCGAGCGGCTCACCCGCGACGTCATCGGCTGGTCCGATGAGCAGGGCGTGGCCGGCGAGGCGCTGTCGGCCGTGTTCGCCCTCGCGCAGCTGCTGTGGCGGCGCGGCGCCCTGGACGAGGCCGCGGACCTGCTGGCCAGCGCCCGCCCGCTGGAGAACAGCCGCCCGCTGGAGCGCGGCCGCCGCACGGTGGACATGCTGCTGGGCATGGTCGCGCTGGCCCGCGGCGATCTCGTCGCCGCCCACGACCACCTGATCGTCGCGCTGCGCTCGCGCATGACCCACGGCTTCCACCTGCGGGTCTGCGAGACCCTCAACGCGGTGGCGGTGCGCTGCGCCCTGGCCGAGGACCTGCCGACCGCGGCCCGGCTCTTCGGCGCGGCCCAGTCGGCGCGCATCCGCCTGCGCTGCTCGATCGGCGCGTTCGGCGTGTTCTGGACCGAGCAGCAGGCGCAGCTGCGCCGGTCGATGGGCGACACGGCCTTCGACACCGCCTACGCCGCGGGCGGCGCGCTGAGCCTGGAGGAGTCGGTGGCGCTGGCGCTGACCATAGAGCACCCGGACCTCATGGCCGGCTCGATCCGCTTCTCGACGGTCGAGTAGGGCCCGTTCACTCCTCCTCGGGGTCCTGGTTGGCCTCGGCCCCGAGGACGTAGGCCTGCATGGCGAGCTCGTCCCCGGCGGGCCACACGAACGCGGGCAGCTCGGCGGGGCCGAGCTCGCGCACGTAGCTCCAGAAGGCCCGCACGGCCTCACCGGGCGAGGCGGCCTCGATCGGCATGTCGACGCTGACCAGGTAGGTGCGCCGGGGCGCGGGCTTCGGCTGGGCGATCTGCCGGGCGACGGCCAGGAAGTTGGCCTCGTCGAGCCGGCCGGTGCGCGCCGCGAGCCCCCCGGCGGGCAGCGGCGAGTCGAGCAGGTTCACCGTGTATTGCAGCTGCCCGTCCTGGTCGACCCGCCCGAGCCCGAACACGACGGGCTCGTCGCCGCCGGCCACGAGCAGCGCCTCGTCCCCGGGTGCCAGCTCCGGGGCGCTCAGCCCGCCGGCCCCGTACACCCGCTCGTTCGCGTACTGCTCCTCGGAGACGACCACGACCCACTTAGCCATGGCGCCATTGCATCACGCGCTCACGGGAGCTCGACGAAACACCCGGCCACGTGATCGTTGACCATCCCGGTCGCCTGCATCAGCGCATACGCCGTCGTCGGCCCGACGAATCGGAAGCCCCGCTTCTTGAGCTCCTTCGCCATTGCCTTCGACTCCGGTGTGACGGCCGGCACCTTCGAGAAGTCCGCGGGCCGCTCCGGCCGCGGGTCGGGCGCGAACGACCACAGCAGGGCCGCGATCCCCCCGGGCAGCTCGGCCGCCGCGCGCGCGTTCGCGATGGCCGCCTCGATCTTGGCCCGGTTGCGCACGATGCCCGCGTCGGCGAGGAGCCGGTCGACGTCGGCCTCCCCGAACGCGGCGACCTTCTCGATCTCGAACCCGGCGAACGCCGCCCGGAACGAGGGCCGCTTGCGCAGGATCGTGATCCAGGACAGCCCGGACTGGAACGCCTCGAGGGACATGCGCTCGAACAGCCCGTCGTCGTCCCGGACCGCCCGGCCCCACTCGGTGTCGTGATAGTCCAGGTAGTCGGGGGTCGAGGCGCCCCAGCCGCACCGGGCCAGCCCGTCCGCCCCCATCACCACGTCGCCCATGACAGGCAACCTACTCGGGGGGTGCGACAAAAAGTCCGGACTCCACCATGCGGGCGAACCGGCGCAGCGCCGCCGTGAGACCGGCCTTGGAGCCGGGCCAGAGCAGCGGCCACGCGACCTTGCCGGCGTTGCCCGCCGGCAGCTGGAACCATTCGTGCCAGACCACCTGGGTGCGGTCCTTGCCCAGCTGGGTGCAGCGCAGCACGCCGGGGCCCCGCAGGACCTTGCCGTAGTGGACGACTCGAAGCTCGAACGGCGGGTCGACCTTCACGACACGCATGAGGTCGCGCACCGACGCGGGCCCGACCTGCGTCACGGCCTCGATCTGGCTGCCCTCGCCGCCGTCGCCGGAGAGCACCCGGACCGTCGTGAACGGGATCCACTCGCCCTGCCGCGACCAGTCGGTGAGGGCCGCGAAGACCCGGGCGGCGGGGACGGCGACGATGACCGTCGCCGTCACCTCGCCGGGTCCGGGCCGCTCCGCCTCGGCGTAGTCGTCCGCGGTCACTGCACCACCGGGGAGGAACGGTCCCAGGAGGCGTCGTCGTCGGCGTCTGCGGGGGCGTCCTCATCGGTGGTCGTGGCCGCGGGCTTGCGCGGGCCCAATTCGATGATGTCGGCGGGAGGCTCGATCGGGGCCTCGGAGGCGGCGCCCGAGGCTGCGGCCTGGCGGGCGTCGCGCAGCGCGTCGGCGTCCTCCTGGCGGCCCTCGCGGAGCGCCTTGATCTCGGCCTCGAGGACCTGGATCAGCTCCTCCTTGTAGCCGATGTCGTATCCGGCCCGCCGCAGCGCGGTGTCGACCTGGTTCATCCGGTATCCGCGGACGACCGTGTCGAACCGGAGCTGGTTGACGTCACCCTCGACCAGCGGGCGGGACGACGGCAGTGGTACGGAGCGTCCGTCGGGTTCATGCCCTTCGATTCCGGGGTCGTCACCGGTGATCAACAAGGACACGCCGAACCCGATGGCCCCGACAACCACTGCGGCGATCAACACCAGGAGGAACTCAGCCATAGGGGGAATCGTGGCACGCTGAGTACGCCTGGGCGAGCCCGGCACACCCATCTGTAGGAAACACGGAGGTCATGCGATGTTTCGTCTGGGCGCCCGGCGCTTCGCCGACGGCGACTACGCGGTGATGGCGATCGTCAACCGGACTCCGGACTCCTTCTTCGACCGCGGTGCAACTTTCGCGGAGGACGCGGCGCTGCGGGCCGTGGAGGCCGCGGTCGCCGAGGGGGCGGACATCGTCGACATCGGCGGGGTCAAGGCCGGCCCGGGCGAGACCGTGGACGCCGCCGAGGAGCTGCGCCGCACGCTGCCGACGGTGGAGAAGATCCGCGCGATGTTCCCCGAGGTCGTGATCTCGATCGACACCTGGCGGGCGGAGGTGGCCCGGGAGGTCGTCGCGGCCGGCGCGGACCTGATCAACGACACCTGGGCCGGGGCCGATCCCGCCCTGGCCGAGGTCGCGGCGGAGACCGGGGCGGGCCTGGTGTGCTCCCACGCGGGCGGTCTCACCCCGCGGACCCGTCCGCACCGCACGGCCTTCGCGGATCCGGTGGCGGATGTCGTACGGACGGTGACCGCCCTGGCCGAGCGCGCCCTCGCCCTCGGGGTGCGCCGCGACGGCATCCTCATCGACCCGGCCCACGACTTCGGCAAGAACACCCGCCACTCGCTGGCGATCACCAACCGGCTCGGCGAGCTGGTCGCGACGGGCTGGCCGGTGCTCGTCGCGCTGTCGAACAAGGACTTCATCGGCGAGACCCTCGACCTGCCGGTGGGGGAGCGGCTGGAGGGCACCCTGGCGGCGACGGCGGTCTCGGCCTGGCTGGGGGCCCGGGTGTTCCGCGCGCACCAGGTGCGCGAGACCCGCCGTGTGCTCGACACCGTGGCGGCCATCCGGGGCGATCGCCAGCCGTCGGTGGCGCGGCGCGGCCTCGCGTAGGGCCTCGCGTAGGGCCTCGGTTCAGGTCCAGCGCAGGATGTTCTTGCGCCACGCGTAGAGGATGCCGAGGAAGAGCACGGCCACGAAGATCGCCATCTCGGCCACGACCGCCCCGCCGTAGCCGGGCGCGGTGTAGATCACCGCCCACGGGAAGAGGAACACGCTCTCCACGGCGAACAGGGCGTATAGATAGGCGTACACATAGTAGCGGATCTGAGCCTGGGCCCAGTCACCCCCGACCGGGTCCAACCCGCACTCGTACGTCTCGTACTTCGGGTCCATGCTGTCCGCCCGGGTGGCCGAACGGCGCGGACCCAGCAGCCGGTTGGCCGTAAACGCGGCGACGAACACCGCGGCCCCGACCAGGAGCAGGAGCCCGAGCGTCGCATATCCACCCAGATATCCGCTCATGGCACGCACCGTACACGCATCATCACGATCTCCGACATGCCGAAAACGTGAAACTGTCTAGATAATGTGCTTCAGGTTTCTTGCCGGACGGCAAAAAGCCAGGCGGATGAGACCCCGCCCGACACGAGATCAGAAGGACACCCCCTCATGGAAGCACCCTCGGGCCGCCGAACCACACGGCGGCTGCGGGCCGGCTCCTTCGTGCTCCTGGCCGCCGCCTGCGCCCTGCTGTTCGCCGTGCCGGCGCACGCGGAGCCGGGCGAAGGCGAGACCAGTACCGCTCCCGTCGAGACCCCCACCACCGACGTCCCGACGCAGGAGCCGACGACCACCGCGCCCACCGGGGCCCCGACCACCACCGAGGCCCCGCCGCCACCCCCGCCGACGACGACCGCCGCGCCGCCTCCGCCGCCGGCCGTGCACCGGTTCAAGATGACCGTGAGCACGGTGTCGCTCGGCGACGCGTACTGGCAGGGCGACGGCTCGGGCGAGCTGGTCATCGCGGTCAAGAACACCGGCGAGAACGTCGGCAAGGACACCGTCACCGGCTTCTACGCGCTGCCGAGCGGGGCCCAGCCCACCGGCGCGTACGGCACCGGCGGCTGCGCCGTGGCCCCCGCCGCGCTGAGCTTCAGCTGCGCGCTGCCCGAGCAGGGCCTGGGCCAGATCGTGGTGAAGGTGAACGTCGACCAGGGGGCCTGGAAGACCATCGGGCTCGGGCAGGTCACCGGCGCGCTCGGGCAGTACCAGCGGATCGTCCCGATCTCGTTCGCGTTCACCACGCCGCCGACGCCCGGCATCGAGCTGAGCACCTCGGCCCCGCCGCTGCCGGCCGCCGCCGCCCCGCAGGACGAGTCGCTGCAGCTCGCGGTGCGCCTGCGCAACACCGGCGCGACCAAGGCCACGGGCGCGGTCGAGATCGTCACGCCACCCGGTGTGGATCTGGTCACGTTCCCGTCCGTGTGCCGCTCGCACAAGCGCGTCGGCCCCGACCGGGACCGGTGTGAGCTCGGTGACATCGCGGCCGGTAAGGAGGTCTCGACCGTCTTCGGGATGACCGTCAGCGCCGCCGCCCGCGCCGAGCTGCCGCTGACCGGGGCGGTGCACGGGTACCTCGTGCCGCCCGGCCAGGACATGATCGAGACCCGCTACGACTACAAGATCACCGCGCCCCCGCTGGCCGGCGTGGAGGCCCCGCTGCCGACCTCGGCGCCGCCGTCCCCGGTCGCCCAGCGGACCTTCGAGACCGACTTCAGCCTGCGCAAGCAGTCCGGCGACGGCGAGACGATGTCCAGCCTGCCGATCGTGGGCGGCGTCGTCGGGCTGGTCGCGATCGTCGGCGCGCTGGTCGTGTTCTCGGTGCGCCGCCGCATGCGCGACGACGCCGAGGACGACGCGCTGAGCGCCGACGAGATCGAGGACGTGGTGCTGGTGCCGGCCCAGAGCGGCGGCCCGACCGGCCCGTCGGCCGCGCTGACCCGCTCGCCGATCCCCCGATCGCTGACCCTCCCGCGCCTGCCCAGCGGCCCGGTGGCCGGCTCCGGCTTCCGCGACCGCGAGCGGGCCGGGCCGGACGAGGACGACGACTGAGCGCCCGCATTGTTGGTATTCGTCCGCGGTGCACACCAGCGCGCCGCGCGCAATGACGAAAGTCGCACCTTGGCCGCCGCGGAAGCGATATGCGCCGCAGGCGAGCCGTTCACGCCGACGTACCCTCAGGGGTGTACGACAACCCATCCGCCGCCACAGGAGGTCAGCTCACGTGACCAAGCAGGTCCGCCAGCTGGATCGAGTGGTCATCAGGTTCGCTGGCGATTCCGGCGACGGCATGCAGCTCACCGGTGACCGCTTCACGTCCGAGACCGCGCAGCTCGGCAACGACATATCCACCCTGCCCAACTTCCCCGCCGAGATCCGGGCCCCCGCCGGCACCCTGCCGGGCGTGTCGAGCTTCCAGGTGCACTTCGCCGACTTCGACATCCTCACGCCCGGTGACGCGCCGAACGTGCTCGTGGCCATGAACCCCGCGGCGTTGAAGGCGAACCTCGCCGACCTGCCCAAGGGTGCCTCGATCATCGTCAACACCGACGAGTTCACCAACCGCAACCTCGCCAAGGTGGGGTACTCGTCCAACCCGCTCGAGGACGGCACGCTGGAGGGCTGGAACGTCGCCCCGGTCGGCCTGACCTCGATGACGGTGAAGGCGCTGGAGTCGTTCGAGATCTCCAAGAAGGACGCCGAGCGGGCCAAGAACATGTTCGCGCTGGGCCTGCTGTCGTGGATGTACTCGCGCCCGCACGAGTCCACGCTGTCGTTCCTGGAGCGCAAGTTCGCCTCCCGCCCGGAGCTCGTCGCCGCGAACATCGCCGCGTTCAAGGCCGGCTGGAACTTCGGCGAGACCACCGAGAACTTCGCGGTGCGCTACGAGGTGAAGCCGGCGCGGATGGTGCCGGGCAACTACCGCAACATCACCGGCAACGCGGCGCTCGCCCTGGGCGTCGTCGCGGCGGGTGTGCGCGCCCGGTTGCCCGTGTTCCTGGGTGCCTACCCGATCACGCCGGCCTCGGACATCCTGCACGAGCTCAGCAAGCACAAGAAGTTCGGCGTGACCACCGTGCAGGCCGAGGACGAGATCGCCGCGATCGGCGTGGCCCTGGGCGCCTCCTACGGCGGCGCGCTCGGCGTGACCACGACCTCCGGCCCCGGCGTCGCGCTCAAGGGCGAGACGATCTCGCTCGCGGTCGCGCTGGAGCTGCCGCTGGTGATCATCGACGTGCAGCGGGCCGGGCCCTCCACGGGCCTGCCGACCAAGACCGAGCAGGCCGACCTGAACATGGCCCTGTTCGGCCGGCACGGCGAGGCCCCGGTGGCGGTGCTCGCGCCGCGCTCGCCCGCGGACTGCTTCAACACCGCGCTCGAGGCGGCTCGTATCGCGCTGACGTACCGCACCCCGGTGATCCTGCTCTCGGACGGGTACATCGCCAACGGCTCCGAACCGTGGCGCCTCCCGGAGGTCGACGAGCTGCCCGATCTGCAGGTGCGGTTCGCCACCGAGCCCAACGGCGAGGACGGCAAGACGTTCCTGCCCTACCTGCGCGACCCGAAGACGCTCGCCCGACCGTGGGCCGTCCCCGGCACGCCCGGCCTCGAGCACCGCATCGGCGGCCTCGAGAAGGCCGACAAGACCGGTGACATCTCCTACGACCCGGCCAACCACGACTTCATGGTGCGCACCCGCGCCGCCCGCATCGAGGGCATCGACGTGCCCGACATCGAGGTCGAGGACCCGGACGGCTCCGCGCGCGTGCTGGTGCTCGGGTGGGGCTCGACCTTCGGCCCGATCGGCGCCGCCGCCCGAGCGCTGCGCCAGCGGGGCCTGGCCGTGGCCCAGGCGCACCTGCGCCACCTCTCGCCCCTGCCGAAGAACCTGGGCGAGGTGCTCAAGTCCTACGACAAGGTCGTCATCCCGGAGATGAACCTCGGTCAGCTCGCCGGTGTGATCCGGTCGCGCTACCTGGTCGACGTCATCGCCTACAACCAGGTCCGCGGCCTGCCGTTCACCGCGGCCGAGCTGGAGGGTGTGCTCGAGGAAGTGGTCAAGAATGCCTGAGCAGTTGAAGCTCACGACGAAGGACTTCAAGTCCGACCAGGAGGTCCGCTGGTGCCCCGGCTGCGGGGACTACGCGATCCTGGCCGCGGTCCAGTCGTTCATGCCCGAGCTCAACATCCCGCGCGAGCGGATCGTGTTCGTCTCCGGCATCGGCTGCTCCTCGCGGTTCCCGTACTACATGAACACGTACGGCATGCACTCGATCCACGGCCGCGCGCCGGCGATCGCGTCCGGGCTGTCCGTGTCGCGGCCGGACCTGTCGGTCTGGGTGGTCACGGGCGACGGTGACGCGCTGTCGATCGGCGGCAACCACCTCATCCACGCGCTGCGCCGCAACGTCAACCTGAAGATCCTGCTGTTCAACAACAAGATCTACGGCCTGACGAAGGGGCAGTACTCGCCCACCTCCGAGGTCGGCAAGATCACCAAGTCGACCCCGGCGGGCTCGGCCGACGCGCCGTTCAACCCGATCTCCCTGGCCCTGGGCGCGGAGGCGAGCTTCGTCGCGCGGACCATCGACTCGGACCGCAAGCACCTGCAGTCGGTGCTGCGCGCCGCGGCCGAGCACCGCGGCTCCGCGTTCGTCGAGATCTACCAGAACTGCAACATCTTCAACGACGGCGCGTTCGACGCCCTCAAGGAGCCCTCGACCCGCGACGACTTCGTCATCCGGCTCGAGCACGGCCGGCCGATCACGTTCGGCAAGGACGGCGAGTGGGCGGTCACCCACCCGCCCGGCGGCTTCGGCCTCTCCGTGGTGCCGACCGCCGACGTCGCGCCCGAGGAGATCGTGGTGCACGACCAGTCGGTCGCCGAGCCGGCCTACGCGTTCGCGCTGTCCCGCCTGCCCGGCCTCGACCTGCGCAACACCCCGATCGGCGTGTTCCGCTCGGTGGAGCGGCCGGCCTACGACGACGTCGTGCGCGACCAGCTCGTCGCGGCCAAGGCCAAGGCGAAGGGCACGCCCGACGAGGAGCTCGCCTCGCTGCTCAACAGCGGCGACACCTGGACGATCCTGTAACGCTCGGCACGGGACCGCCGCCGCCTGCTCAGGCGGCGGCGGTTTCCTGTTCCAGCCACCGGGTCAGCGTCCGCACGCCCCAGCCCGTGGCGCCCTTGGTCAGCTCGCCGTCGCCGGAGTCGGCCCACGCGGGCGAGGACATGTCGAAGTGCGCCCAGCGGTCCCGCAGCGGGCCGGTGAACTCGCGCAGGTAGAGCGCGGCCAGCAGCGACCCGGCGCCGATGTCGGTCGAGTTGATGATGTCGGTGAGGTCGCCGCGGATCTCCTCGGCGTAGTCCTCGCTCAGCGGCATCCGCCACACCGACTCGCCGCACGCCTCGGCCGCGGCCGCGAGGTCGTCGGCGAGGGTGTCGCTGTGGCTGTACATCGCGGCGGTGCGCTTGCCCAGCGCGACACCCTGCGCGCCGGTGAGCGTGGCCAGGTCGATCATCACGTCGGGGCGCAGGCGGCGCACGGCGTAGGCCATCGCGTCGCCGAGCACCAGCCGGCCCTCGGCGTCGGTGTTGAGAATCTCCGACGTGATCCCGCCGTAGTGCGTGACCACGTCGCCGGGGCGCATGCTGTCGGCGCCGAGCGCGTTCTCGGCCAGCGGCGCCAGCGCGGTGATGCGCACCGGCAGCCGCATCGCGGCGGCGGCGAGCGTCGCGCCCACGACCGCGGCCGCGCCGCCCATGTCCTTGCGCATCAGCTTCATCCCGGCCAGCGGCTTGACGCACACACCGCCGGTGTCGAACGTGATCCCCTTGCCGACCAGCACCACGTGCCGCTTCGCGCCGCGGGGGCGCCACGACACCTCGACCAGGCGCGGCCCGCGCTCGGCCGCGGCCCCCTGCCCGACCGTGAGGATCGCGTTGAAGCCGTGCTCGCGCAGGTAGGCGGGCTCGCGGATCTCGACCGTCACCCCGGGCACCCCGGCGGCGGCCTTGACGACCTGCTTGGCGAACCAGGCCGGCGTCTTGCGGTCGCTGGGCATGTTGGTCAGGTCGCGGGCCAGCGTCGTGGCGGTGACGATCGCCCGGGCCTGCTCCAGCGCGGCGTTGAGCTCGTCGCTCGCCGGCAGCGCCACGGTGACGCGGCGCAGCGGGTCGGGCTCGGCGTCGGCGAGGCGGAAGCGGTAGGAGGCGAGCCACAGGCCCTCGGCCAGCGCGCGGATCGCGGCGGGCGGGGAGTCCTGCGGTGCCAGCACCCGCAGCGAGGTCTCGGAGCGCGCCTGCTTGGCCAGCGCCGCGCCCGCGGCCCGCCAGCCGGCCTCGTCGCCCTCGCCGATGCCGGCGAACAGCAGCGGCGAGGGTTTGCGCCCGGGCCGTGGGAGCTTGTGCACGGTGCCGGCCGACCCGGTGTGCTCGACGTCCTCCAGGAACGCCGCGCACTCGGCCAGGTCGGCCGGGCCGAGGTGCAGCAGGTCGACGGCGGACTCGGGGTCGCCGGACGTCACCACGACGGCCACCGCGCCGGAGGAGCCGCGACCCGTGGCGAACCTGATGTCCAGCAAGGAGACCCTCCATGTTCCGGCGCAGTTCGTGCGCACAGCAACGGGAGCGACCGCACGCCGGCCGCTCCTCCCAACCCAGTCAACCCGAAAGCGGAGCCGTATGCAGGAAGACTCAGCCAGTGGCCGTCTTCAGCGCCTCGCTGAGCTCGTTGGCCTCATCCTTGGTCATCTCGACGACGAGCCGCCCACCACCCTCGAGTGGGACGCGCATGACGATGCCGCGGCCCTCCTTGGTGACCTCCAGCGGACCGTCGCCTGTCCGCGGCTTCATGGCCGCCATGTTGTCTCCCTTCGCTCCCTGATGTCCCAGACACCAGGTGGCACAGCCGTCCCCGCATGCCGGCGCGCCCGTTCACGGAGCCTCGACCGGACCCGCAGGCTCCGTGAGGTACGCACCAACCGATGATTTTCCCTGATGATGGCCCCAAGACCCAAACCGGGGCGCGAACCTTGTGACAACTCCTGGCGGGAAATGCCGGTCAACTGTCACAATAAGCGGCCATGCAGGCCCGGTCCGCCCTCTTTGACCTCTACGGCGACCATCTGCGCCCGCGTGGCGGGCGGGCTGCCGTCGCCGCCCTCGTGCGCCTGCTCGCTCCCCTCGGCATCGCCGCGCCGGCCGTCCGCACCGCGGTGTCGCGGATGGTCCGGCAGGGCTGGCTGCATCCCCTACGGTTGCCGACCGGCCCCGGCTACGGCATCACCCCCAAGGCGGCACGCCGCCTCGATGCCGCCGGTGCCCGCATCTACCGCACCCAGCGACCCGGCGGCCCCGGGAGCGCGTGGACCGGCAGGTTCGATCTCATCACGCTGGAACCGCCCGCGCACCGCGGCGCGCGGGCGAGACTGGTGGCGAACCTCGGATTCCTCGGCTACGGCTCGGTCGACGGCTCCACCTGGATCGCCCCGCGCCCGGGGGAGGGCGTCGACGCGCTGCTCACGGAGGCCGGTGTGCGCTACGACCGCTTTACTGCGGAGCATTCCGGCGGTACCGATGGAGCAATGCATCTCGTCGCCAGAGCCTGGGACCTCGACGCGATCGCCGCGGCCTACGGCGAGTTCGTCGAGCGCCTCACGCCGCTGGTGCAGTCCGTCGGCCCGGCCACGCCCGACGAGCAGGCCTACGCGGTCCGGTTCACGCTGGTCCACGCCTGGCGCGGGTTCCTCTTCCGCGACCCCCAGCTGCCGCCGCAGCTGCTGCCCGAGCGCTGGGCCGGCACCGCGGCGGCGGCCTTCTTCGACTACCACGCCCTGCGTCTGCGCCCCGCCGCCGACCGGTTCGTGGACGCCTGCCTGACCCTCTGACCCTTGGAGAAGCCATGGACGACCTGCTCGTGGAGCGCACCGAGACCGGTGTGGCGATCCTGACCCTCAACCGCCCCGACGCCCTCAACTCCCTGACCGACAGCCTGAAGGTGGCCCTGCGCGACGCGCTGAAGGACATCGCGGACGACGCATCGGTGCGCGCCGTGGTCCTCACCGGCGCCGGGCGCGCGTTCTGCGGCGGCCAGGACCTGCGCGAGCACGCGAGCTCCCTGGAGGCGGGCACCGGCGCCTCCCTGTCCACCGTCACCGAGCACTACAACCCGATCGCCACGCTGCTGGCCGGCCTGCCCAAGCCCGTCGTCGCGGCGGTCAACGGCATGGCCGCCGGCGCCGGCGCGTCCCTGGCCCTGCTCGCCGACTTCCGCGTCGGCGGCCCGAAGACCGCGTTCCTGATGGCCTTCGCCAACGTCGGGCTCGCCGGCGACACCGGCGTCTCCTGGAGCCTGCCGCGGATCGTGGGCCACGCGAAGGCGACCGAGCTGCTGCTGCTGGCCGAGCCGGTGAAGGCCGAGGCCGCCTTCGCCCTGGGCATGCTGACCCGCCTGGCCGAGTCCGACGAGGACGTCCTGCCCGCGGCGCTGGAGCTGGCCGGACGCCTGGCCGCGGGCCCGACGATCGCGTACGCCCAGATCAAGCGCGAGCTGGCGGCGGGCGGCTCCGGCTCTCTGGCGGACGCCCTGGCGGTCGAGGCCGAGGCTCAGGCGCTGTGCGGCCACAGCGCGGACCACCGCAACGCGACGGCGGCCTTCGTGGCCAAGCAGAAGCCGGTGTACGAGGGCCGCTGACGATATGTCGGGCGCTGCGCACCACGACATATCGGACTTATCGTATATGTTGAGGTTCTTCTTCAATGAGGGCTGAGCCTGGCTTAACGTGCCTCGTACAAACGCGCCATAGCCTGGGCTCCATGGCCGATCGTGAGAAGGTTGCGCATCTGCTGCGCCGGGCGACGTTCGGGCCCACCGCGGAGGAGGTCGACGCCGCCGAGTCCAAGGGCCCGGCGGCGACCCTGGACGCCCTGTTCAGCCCGCCCGACCCCGACGCCGGAGCGGCCCGCACGCCACTGCCGAAGCTCGGCCCGGTGCTCAACGACAAGACCGACCGCGCCGAGCAGATCCGGACCGTCGGCACCTGGTGGCTGGACCGCATGGCGCAGGCCGGCCACCAGGTGCACGAGAAGCTGACCTTCTTCTGGCACGGGCACTGGGCCACGTCCGCCGACAAGGTCAAGTCCGGCCCGCTGATGCTCGGCCAGCAGCAGACCCTGTTCCGCACCGCCCTCGGCGACTTCGCCACCCAGGTGCACGCGATGCTGCGCGACCCCGCGCTCATCATCTGGCTGGACGGGCAGAAGAACACCGACAAGGCCCCGAACGAGAACCTGGCCCGCGAGCTCATGGAGCTCTTCACGCTCGGCGTGGGCCACTACACGGAGCAGGACGTGCGCGAGGGCGCGCGGGCCCTGACCGGCTGGGTGGTGGACCAGAAGGCGGGCACCGCGACGCTCAACGCCAAGCGCCACGACGACAAGCCCAAGACGATCCTCGGCCGGACCGCCGACTTCGACGCCGACGGCTTCGCCGACGTCCTGCTCGCCCAGCCGGCCTGCCCCGAGTTCGTCGCGAGGCGCCTCTGGCTGCGCTACTGCAGCGACGCCCCCATCCCGCAGGACGTCCTCGACACCGCCAAGACCCAGAAGACGACGGCAGCGGTACTACGCTCCCTGCTCGCCGCCGACGGCCACGCCGAACTCGTCAAGCAGCCCGTCGAGTGGCTCGCCGGCGCCCTGCGCCAGCTGCAGATCCGCCCCGGCGAGCTCCCCGACGCCCAGCGCAAGCAGCTCCTCAACGCCCTGAACCAGCTGGGCCAGGTCCCGCTCCGCCCGCCGAGCGTGGGCGGCTGGCCCGCGGGCGCGGCGTGGCTCACGACCTCGGCCACCCAGGGCCGGTTCAAGCTCGCCCAGACCCTCGCCGCGCGGGCTCCGCAGCCGGTACTGGACCGCCTCACCGCCGTCCCCGCCGCCCAGCGCCCCACGGCCCTGGCCCGCCTGCTCGTGATCGACGCGTTCACGGACCGCACGCTGGCCGCGCTGACCCCGGCCGCGAACGACGCCCGGCGGCTGCTGACGCTGGGCCTGGCCAGCCCCGAATACGCGATCAACTGACGCCGCATGGAGACGGCATGGACGCCACGCCGGCGGTGCTCACCGCGGCCTGCCGATCAACTGACGCCGCATGGAGGCGGCACGGAAGCCACGCCGGCGGCGCTGAGCGCGGCCTGCCGATCAACTGACGCTGAAAGGAGGCGGCATGGACGCCACGCCGGCGGTGCTCACCGCGGCCTGCCGATCAACTGATGCTGAAAGGAGGCGGCATGGACGCCCTGACTCGTAGGAAGTTCCTGATCGCCAGCGGCGTGGCCGGAGGCGCGGCCCTCGTCGCCGGCGGTGCCTGGACGCTGCGCGACATCTTCGGCACCGCCGCCTGGGACGATCGCCCCGGCGACGCCAGGACGCTCGTGCTCGTCACGCTCTACGGCGGCAACGACGGCCTGGCCAACGTCATCCCGTACGCCGACAAGGCCTACGCCCCCGCCCGCCACGAGCTCGCCTACAAGCCCGAGGAGGTCCTCAGGCTCGACGACACCCTCGGCCTCAACCCCGGGCTCGCCGGCCTCAAGCGCATGTTCGACGCGAAGAAGCTCGCCATCGTCCGCGGCGTCGGCTACCCGAAGCCCGACCACAGCCACTTCCGGTCCATGGACATCTGGCAGACCGCGCAGCCCGACCGCCCCGGCAACACCGGCTGGCTGGGCCGCTGGCTCGACGCGTTCGGCGGCGACCCGCGCCACGCGGTGTCGTTCGAGCCGGTCCTGCCGCCGCTGCTGGCCGGCGCCACGACCGCCGGGGCCGCCGTGCCCGTCTCCGGCCTCACCCTGCCCAACGGGGTCAAGCCCGAGGTGCTCACCGCGTTCGGCAAGGCCTCCGACGGCGAGCCGCCGCTGCAGGCCCGCGCCGCCCGCGCCTTCGCCGACCTTGTGGAGGTCGACGCGCTCATCCACAGCGTCGACGACCACGACGGCGACGGCGAGATGTCCGCGTCGACCGGCACCGGCACCGGCGGCCGCTCCGACCTCAAGACCCAGCTCGGCCTCGTGGCCCGCTGCGTCGAGGCGAACGTGGCCACCCGCGTCTTCTCCGTCTCCCTCGGCGGCTTCGACCTGCACGCGGAGGAGCGCAACTCGCAGGAGATCCTGCTCAAGCTCCTCGACGAGGCGCTCACCACGTTCGCCGACCGCATGGCCAAGACCGAGGCCGGCCGCAAGGTGGTCGTCGCCGTGTACTCGGAGTTCGGCCGCCGCGTGGCCGCCAACGGCTCCGACGGCACGGACCACGGCACCGCCTCGAACATGTTCATCCTGGGCAGCCCGGTGAAGGGCGGCCTCTACGGCGAGCAGCCCAGCCTCGCCGACCTGGACAACGGCGACCTGAAGTTCACGACCGACTTCCGCAAGGTCTACGCGACTCTCCTGCGCGACGTGCTCGACGCCGACCCGGAGCAGATCCTCGGCTACAAGGACCAGCTGGAGGGCATCCTCTGAGTCCGCACCGGGCCTCGGGCCCGGTGCTGGACCTGTCGTGGTGCCTCGGCGTCCGGCCGGCGGTGAGCCCCGAGCCGGGCCGGACCCGCGCCGCCGGCTCGGCAGCGGTGCGGGCCCGGCCCCGGAGCGGCTCAGCCCACCATGACCTCCGCGGGCAGCAGCTCGTCGGGCGACGGCTCGATCGCGGGATCCGGCTCAGGCTCAGACGAGCAAGCGGAGGAAGTGGGCGAGGAGGAGGGCACGGAAGAGGGCGGCGAAGAGGACAGGGTCGGGGGGCTGGGCACGGTAGAGGACGGGGAAGCGGCGGAGGGCGGGGGCGGAGAAGTGGGCGAGGACGCGAACGAGGGGTCCGGCGAATCGGGCGCGGTGAGCGCCGGGCCGGGATCGTTCGGGCTCCATGGGGCCGGGTGCCGGGGAGCCGACCGCGGGCGGGTGTTCCCCGGCGCCGAGCGCGGCCGCCGCGTCGCCGGGGTCCGGCGCCGGGTGGACCGCTCGCGCGCCTTCTCGTCCTGCTCCAGCCAGGTGAGGGCGGTGCGGCACGTGTACGCCCACCACCCGATGAACGGCCCGTACCGCTCCCGAAGCTCGTCCGGCGACGGCCGCGCGGCGCCGTAGACCGCTCGGGCCGTCTGCACGTACTGCTCCATCTCCAGCGGCACCGCGTCCGGCCGGCCGAGGGCCCGCAGCAGCAGCGCGTGCGCCGTGTAGTCGCCGATGCCCCGCACCGCCAGCAGCGCGGCCCGGGCCTCGTCGTAGGGGCCGGTGCGCAGGAGCTCCTCGTCGATCGCGGCCACCCCGCCGAGCACCTCGGTCAGGCGCTCGGCCTTGTTCTGGGCGCCGGCGTAGGGCAGCGCCTCGGCCGGCGAGAGCCGCGACAGCCGCGGCAGGTCCGGGATCGCGGTGAAGTCCTCGCCGTCGGCCCGCACCGGGGCGCCGAGGTAGAGGGTGAGGCGGCGCTTGCGCAGCGTCGCATACCACTGGGTGGAGTTCTGCAGGAGCGTGAAATACACGACCCCCTCCGCCAGGCTCGAGAACCGCACCTGGTGCAGGCCCCGGGCGACCTCGAGCAGCGGCCGGACGGACTCGTCGGCCTCGGCGCGGCGCAGGAACTCGGCGCGGTCGTCGTCCAGCCCGAGCCAGCCGGAGACCCGGGCCCGCACCGCGTCCAGGTCGGGCCCGGCGAGCGGCTCCGCGCTGAACACGGTCAGCCCGGCCCCGGGGGCGCCGTCGTCGCGCTCGGCGACCTCGACCACGACCGCCGCGTCCGGGTCGGCCGGGTGCGGGAAGGCGCGGCGCACCCGCTCGCCGGGGCGCAGCGAGATGTCGCGCCGGCCGGGCCGGAAGTCCGCGAGCGCGCGAAGGGAGCAGCCGAGGTCGAAAGGGGCGGTGGCGGACAGGATCGTCTGGGTGATGATGCCGAGTTCGGTCATGGGGGCATCTTCGAACACCGGTACGACAGTTTCGGGTCCGCGGCCCGCCGGTCGCTACTGTGCGCGAGCGGCGAGCAGCAGTCCGTCGCCGAGGGGGAGTAGGGCCGGGATCCACGCCTCGCTCTCGCGGAGGGACTTGACGGCCTCTCGGAGGAGTACCGTCTCGGCATCCCGAACCGTGGGATCACTGACGCGGCCGCCGGCCAGGGCATCGGCCAGGGCCAGGGTGCCGCCGGGGCGCAGGAGCCGCTCGGCCGCGGCGATCACCGGACCGTACTCGCTGGGATCGTGGTCGACGAAGACCAGGTCATAGGCCCGGTCGGCCAGCCGCGGCAGCACGTCGAGCGCGCGGCCGGTGATGATCCGCGTGCGCGAGGGGGCGTTGCCGGCCGCGGAGAAGACCCGCCGGGCGACGCGCTGGTGCTCGGCCTCGTAGTCGATCGTGGTGAGCACCCCGTCACGGCGCATCCCGCGCAGCAGCCAGCCGCCGCTCACCCCGGTGCCGGTGCCGACCTCGACGACCGCCTTGGCGTTGCTCACCGCAGCGATCACCCGCAGCGCCGCCCCGCAGCCCCGGCTGACCGCGTTGATACCCAGTTCGAACGCCTGCTCGCGAGCGGCCGCGAGGACCGGGTCCTCGGCGACGAAGCCGTCGATGAAATCAGCGGTCCGGGCGGAGGCGGTAATGGGACACCCCTTAAGAGAAGTCGATTGACCGCAAGCCTAGGAGACCTCGCCCCCACATGCTCGAAGCCGGGGCGTGTAATGCTGGATGCGAAACGGACGGAGGAGCCGATCGTGACAGACGGTTCGGCCTGGCGTCAGCCGGGCCCCGGCGCGCCGGCCAGCAACACCGGCTGGGGCGCGCGCCCCGCATGGGCCACACCCGGTGCACCCCAGGCCGCCGCCCCCAGGCCGGCGCCCGACAGCTGGTGGTCCGACGCGCTGGCCGACCCGTGGCGCGACCCGGACGCCCCGGTGGTGGTGGTCAAGCCGCCCGCCGACGAATCGCCCGAGCTCGAGAAGCCGCCGCCGCCCTCGCCCGGGCCGCGGGTGGGCATCGGGCTGGTCCTCGTCGTGTCGATCGTCACCGCACTGCTCGCCGGCGCGCTCGGCGGCACCCTGGGCTACGTCTTCGCGATGGGCGGGGGCGGCGCCACCCTCGGCTCCGGCCAGGTCGGCAACGCCCCGCTGAACAACCGCGCCCCCGAGTCGATCGCCGGGCTGGTCAAGAAGGTCCTCCCGAGCGTCGTCACGATCAGCATGCGGGTCGGCAACGGCACCTCCCTGGGCTCCGGCTTCGTCGTCAGCGGCGACGGCCACGTGATCACGAACAACCACGTCGTGGAGGGCGGCACCGGCGCGGCGACCGTCCGCTTCAGCGACGCGAGCGTGGCCGTGGCGAGCGTCGTGGGCACCGACCCCGAGTCGGACATCGCGGTGCTCAAGATCGACACGAACGGGCTGCCGGACGGCCAGCTGGCCCCGGTCCAGTTCGGCAACTCCGACGGCGTCCAGGTCGGCGACCCGGTCGTCGCGGTCGGCGCGCCGCTCGGGCTGACCAGCACCGTGACCTACGGCGTGGTCAGCTACCTCGACCGTCCCATCCGCACCAGCGAGAACGGCACGGCGCGGTACTACTCGGCGATCCAGACCGACGCTGCCGTGAACCAGGGCAACTCGGGCGGGCCGCTCTTCGACGCGGCCGGGCGCGTGATCGGCATCAACTCGGTCATCGGCACCCTCTCCGAGGATCAGGCCAGCGCCGGCAACGTCGGGCTGGCCTTCGCCATTCCGATCAACCACGCCCGGCGGGTCGCCACCGACATCATCAACACGGGCAAGGCCCGCCGCACGGTGATGGGCGTACAGGTCGACAACACCTACCAGAACCCGGCCGGGGGCGCGCGCCTGGCCACCGTCGAGCCGGGCGGCCCCGCCGCGGGGGGCGGGCTCAAGGCGGGCGACGTGGTCATGGCGGTCAACGGCAAGCCGATCGACGAGTCGTGGGACCTCACCGCCCTGATCCGCAAGTACGCGCCGGGCGACACCGTGGAGATCCAATACCTGCGCGGAGCCGCTAAGGCCAAGGCCTCCGTGGCCCTTGTGGCGGATGCCAAGTAAGTGGCCTGACCGGCCCTCCCGGAACCGGCCCAGGTGTGCGTAGTCTGGGCAGCGAGAGCAAGGGGAGGGCCGGCACATGGGCTTCGACATCGGCGGCTGGGAGTTCCTGGTCATCATCCTGGTCGGCGTGTTCATCTTCGGGCCGGACCGCCTGCCCAAGGCGATCAGCGACGGTGTGAAGATGCTGCGCCAGGTCCGTCAGATGGCCCGCAACGCCACCGGCGACCTGAGCAAGGAGCTCGGCACCGACATCCAGCTCGAGGACCTGCACCCGAAGACGTTCCTGCGCAAGCACCTGCTCAGCGAGGAGGACGAGGCCGCGCTGCGCAAGCCCCTGCAGGGCATCTACGACGACGTGCGCGGCGTCGCCGACCAGGTCAAGCGCGACGCCTCGGACGCCGCGACGGCCGCCAAGAACGTGGGCAAGGCCACGGCCCCCGCGCCGGCGGCGGCCCCAGCCCCAGCAGCGCCCCAGCCGGCGGTCCGCGCCAGCTGGGACGACGTGACCTGATCTACCGCCCGGCGGGCTTGAGGCCCAGCGGCTTGCCCACCAGGCTCTCGCGCCGCAGCGCCAGCCGGTCCGCCACCGCGGCCAGGGCCTGCGCCGCGGGCGCGTCCGGGGTCGCCAGCACGAGCGGGAGCCCGGCGTCGCCGGCCTCGCGCAGCCGCGTGTCGAGCGGGATCTGACCCAGCAGCGGCACCTTCGCCCCGACCGCCTGGCTGAGCGAGTCGGCGACCGTCTGCCCGCCGCCGGCCCCGAAGACCTCCATGCGCTGCCCGTCCGGCAGCTCCAGCCAGGACATGTTCTCCACGACGCCGACGATGCGCTGGTGCGTCTGCAGCGCGATCGAGCCGGCCCGCTCGGCGACCTCGGCCGCGGCGGCCTGCGGGGTCGTCACGACCAGGATCTCGGCCGAGGGCAGCAGCTGGGCGAGCGAGATGGCTACGTCGCCGGTGCCCGGGGGCAGGTCCAGCAGGAGCACGTCCAGGTCGCCCCAGTACACGTCGGCCAGGAACTGCTGCAACGCGCGGTGCAGCATCGGGCCGCGCCAGACGACGGCGGCGTTGCCCGGGGTGAACATGCCGATCGAGATGACCTTCACGCCGTGCGCCGACGGCGGCATGATCATGGACTCGACCTGCGTCGGCTTGCCGTCGGCGCCCAGCATGCGGGGCACCGAGTGGCCGTAGATGTCGGCGTCGACCACGCCCACGGACAGGCCCCGGGCGGCCAGCGCGGCCGCGAGGTTCACGGTCACGCTCGACTTGCCGACGCCGCCCTTGCCGCTGGCGACCGCGTAGACGCGGGTGCGCGAGCCGGGCTGGGAGAACGGGATGACCGGCTCCTGCACGTCCCCGCGCAGGCTCGTCTGCAGGTCCTTGCGCTGCTCGGGGGTCATCACGCCGAACTCGACCTCGACCCCGGCGACGCCGGCGACGGCCCCGACCGCCCGGGTGATGTCGGTGCGCAACTTGTCCTTCAGCGGGCAACCGGCCACCGTGAGCAGGATGCCGATGGCAGCGACGCCATCCGGGCGAAGGGTGACGTCGCGGACCATGCCCAGCTCGGTGATGGGCCGGCGGATCTCGGGGTCGTCGACGGTCGCGAGCGCAGCGGTGATCGCGTCTTCGACGGTGGTGGCCGGGGCAGACATGGGTGCCATGGTACGTCGGGCAGCCCGCCGTATCCGGCGCGTCAGGCCCACACGAGGAACGCGTCACACGCCCGGTAAGCGAATGATGTCACCTGTGTGCGCCTCAGGGGGCTTGTCCGCGTACCGAAGACGGTGGGATCATCGTTTACAACGCCGCGCGCCTAGCCCCTTGAGGCGCGCGGCGTATTGCTGCTCGGTCCCGAATGCTGGTCAGTCCCGGCGGGAGCGGCGGCGCGGCGGCTCGTCGGAGTCCACGACGTCGTCCGGCTCGTCCGCGCCCAGCGGATCGGCCAGGGAGCCGAGCGCCTTGCGCACCTTTTTGCGCTCCGCCTTCGCCCGCCGGTCGGCCGCCTCGTCCAGCTCCTCCGCGACCCGGGCCAGCTCCGAGCGCAGGAAGTCGCGGGTCGCCACCTCGCCGAGCGCGATGCGCAGCGCCGCGATCTCCCGCGCCAGGTACTCCGTGTCCGCCTTCTGCGCGGCCGCGCGCCGGCGATCCTCCTCCGACGCGAGCCGGTCCCGGTCCGCCTGGCGGTTCTGCGCGAGCAGGATCAGCGGCGCGGCGTACGAGGCCTGCAGGGACAGGATGAGCGTGAGGAAGGTGAAGGTGTACGGATCGAACTGCCAGCTCCTCGGGGTGAGCGTGTTCCAGGCGATCCAGGCCAGGATCACGATCGTCATGTAGACGAGGAACTTCGCCGTGCCCATGAAGCGGGCGATCCCCTCCGACCACTGCCCGAAGGCCTCCGGATCGAAGCGGGGCAGCGTGATCCGGGAGGCGCGCGGCTGGTCGAGCCGCCGGCGCTCAGCCATGGGTACCGCCATGTGTGCCCGGCACCGCGATGGGCAGGGGCTCGGCGTGGTCGCGGTCGCGCCAGTCCTCGGGCAGCAGGTGGTCGAGCACGTCGTCGACGGTGACCGCGCCGACCAGCTTGTCGTTGTCGTCGACCACAGGCATCACCACCAGGTTGTAGGTCGCCATGCGGCGCGTGATCTCGGCCAGCGTCGTGCGCGGCGCCAGCGGGTCGATGTCGTTGTCGACCACGCCGCCGAGCAGGGCGGACGGCGGTTCGCGCAGGAGTCGCTGGAAGTGCACGACGCCCAGGTACCGCCCCGTCGGCGTGGCCATCGGCGGGCGCGTGACGAACACGCCGGCCGCGACCGCCGGCGACAGCTGCGGCTCCCGGATGCGGGCCAGGGCCTCGGCCACGGTCGCGTCGGGCGCCATCACGATCGGCTCCGAGGTCATGACCGCGCCGGCCGTGCCCGGCTCGTACTCCAGCAGGGCCCGGACCGGGGAGGCCTCGTCGGGCTCCATGAGGTCCAGCAGCACCTCCTGCTCGGGCTTGGGCATCTCGGCGAGCAGGTCGGCGGCGTCGTCCGGGTCCATCTCCTCCAGCACGTCCGCGGCGCGCTGCGGCTCCAGCGCGGTGATGATCTCCAGCTGGTCGTGCTCCGGCAGCTCCTCGAGCACGTCGGCGAGGCGCTCGTCGTCCAGCGCCGCGGCGACCTCGACCCGCCGGGACTCGGAGAGGTCCTGCAGCACGTTGGCGAGGTCGGCGGGGCGCATGTTGTCCAGCACGGCGAGCAGCCCCGCGGTGCCCTGCGTCTGCGGCTCCCCGGCGAGCCCGGTCACCTCGGACCACTCGAGCTGGTTGAGGTGGCCGCGGCGGGTGAGCCGCCCGGTGAACTCGCGCACCGCCACCCGCGACAGCGACCACTCGCCGGTGCGATCGGCGTCCATGGCCACGTCGACCACGGCCCCCGTCCGCCCGGTCGCGGCCACGGTCACGTGCCGGTCCATGAAGTCCTCCAGCACCAGCAGCTCGCCCGGGCGCTTCTCGAAGCGGCGCAGGTTGAGCGTGCCGGTGTTGAGCACCACGGCGTCGGGCTCGAGCGCGGTGATCCGGCCGATCGGCAGGAAGATGCGCCGGCGCATGGGCATCTCGGCGACCAGCCCGACCACCCGGGGCGGCTGGTTGCCGGGGCGGGCCCGGGCGACGGCGTCACGCACCCGGCCGACCTGGTCGCCGTTCGGATCGAACACGCTCAGGCCCGCGAGGCGTGCGATGTAGACCCGCGGCGCAGTACTCACGAGGCTCAAGCCTACTGAAGCAGGCCACAAAGCAGGCGTTGGACCGAACCTCAGTGACCTGAGCCCCCTAGGCTGCGTTCATGAGCATGGTGCGGTACGCGATCGTCGACGTCTTCACCGACCGGCCCTTCACCGGCAACCCCCTGGCGATCGTCTTCGACGCCCGGGACCTCGCGACCGAGCAGATGCAGGCGATCGCGCGGGAGTTCAACCTCTCCGAGACGATCTTCGTGCTGCCGCCGACGCCGGGGACCGATGCGACGTACCGTGCCCGGATCTTCACACCGGGGACCGAACTGCCCTTCGCCGGGCACCCGACGGTCGGCTGCGCGGTGACCCTCGTGCGCAACGGCGTGATCAAGGGCCCCGATGTGGTGCAGGAGTGCGGGGCGGGGCTGCTGCCGATCCACGTCGACGAGGTGCACGGCGCCGCGACCGTCACCGGCGGCACCCCGACCGTCGGGCCCGTCCTGGACCCGCTGCCGCTGCTGGAGTCGATCGGGCTCACCGAGGCCGACCACGTCGGCCCGGCGCCCCGCAAGGCCGGGTGCGGGCTGGAGTTCACGTTCCTGTCGGTCACCGACGAGGCCGTGAGCCGGCTGCGGCTGCAGCGGCCCGTGGACAACCTGAGCGTCCTGCACTGGGACGCCGAGCAGCAGCTCGCGCACGTGCGGGTGCTCGTGCCCGAGGTCGGCGTGCCCGAGGACCCGGCGACCGGCTCGGCCGCGCTGGGGCTCGGCGTCTGGCTGGTGACGAGCGGGCTGGTGGCGGGCGACGGGCTGAGCCGGTACGAAATCGCCCAAGGTCTTGAAATGCATCGACCGTCGGCCTTGCACTGCACGGTGACGGCGCGGGCGGGCGCGGCCGTGTCGGCCACGGTCTCGGGTCACGTGGTGCCGATCGCCTCCGGCGAGATGATCGTGCCGCCGTTCGTCGGCTGACGGCGCCGGCCGCCGAGGACCACCACGGCCACGGTCTCGGGTCACGTGGTGCCGATCGCCTCCGGCGAGATGATCGTGCCGCCGTTCGTCGGCTGACGGCGCCGGCCGCCGAGGACCACCACGG
>NZ_JBEPEH010000009.1:0-54773 GCF_040300725.1 Dactylosporangium sp. NPDC000244 | reverse complement strand
CACGGCGACGCCCGCCAGCAGCAGCGCGATGCCCGGCAGCGTTCGTGCGGCCGGCAGTTGCCCGAGCAGCACCCACGCGATGACCAGCGCGCCCGGCACCTCCAGCAGGAGCAGGACCGCGACCGTCGTGGCGCTGACCCGGTGCAGCGCATAGTTGATCAGGGTGTGGCCGAGCAGCTGGGGCCCGATCGTCATGCCGGCGATCGCCAGCCAGGTGCTCCAGGTGTACCCCCACAGCCCTGCCCCCGTCGCAAGGCACACGACGACGATGAGCGCCGCGCAGATGCTGTAGCAGATCGACGCGTACACGCTCATCGTCAGGCTGGCCCGCGCGCGCTCGCCGAGCAGCGTGTACCCGGCCGAGGCCATCCCGCCGGCCAGCGCCAGCGCGTCGCCCAGCAGCGCCCGCCCCGACAGGTCCGGGTCGGCGCCGGTGGCCAGCGCGACGCCCGCGACCGCGATCCCGATGCCGGTCCAGGTGCTGCCCGGCACCCGCACGCCCCGGACCGCCGCGACCAGCGCCGTCCAGACCGGGGTGGTCGAGACCAGCGCGACCGACATCGCCACGCTGGTCAGCTTGGCGCTCGGCACCCAGGTGCCGAAGTGCACGGCCAGGAACACCCCGGACAGCACGGTGACGCCCAGCGCCCGCCGGTCGGGCCGGGCACCCCCGTGCCGCAGGGCCACCGGCGCCAGCGCCGCGGCGCCCAGCGCGTTGCGCCAGAACGCGATGGCGAGCGCGGGAGCGGCCGCGAATGCGATCATGGGCGCCGAGGCCGACACCGCCACGATCGCGACGACGAGAGCGACGACAGTGGAAAGACCGACCTTGCGCATGGTGCGAATTGTCGTTGATCCGACACGACACGCCCGGGGGGACCAGGTACACCGTTCGGAGGATGCAAGGGGGAACCGATCGGTGATTCAGGCTGTCTGTTTCGACTACTACAACACATGCACCAGCGCGGTCCGTCGGGGTGGGGGGCACCGCCGCACCGCCGAGGTGCTCGGCGTCGACCCGGCCGAGTGGCTGTCCGTGCTCGACCGGACCTACGACGAGCGGGCCCGGGGCGGCTACGGCAGCCACCTCGCGGGCCTGCGCCGCCTGTGCACCGAGCTCGGCGTGGAGCCGACGACCGCCCAGTTACGCGAGGCGGCGGAGCTGCGGCTGGCCACCGTGCAGGCCGACGCCCCGCTGCGCCCGGAGACCCTCGGGGTCCTGGACGCACTGCGGGCGGCCGGCGTGCGCATCGCGATCGTGAGCGACTGCTGGTTCGAGCTCCCGCTCGTGCTGCCGCGCACGCCGCTGGCCGACGTGATCGACGCCGCCGTGTACTCCTGCCAGGTCGGGCACACCAAGCCCCACGCCGCGATGTACGCCACCGCCTGCGCCCAGCTCGACGTGGACCCGGCCCGCTGCCTGTACGTCGGCGACGGCGGCAGCCGCGAGCTCACGGGCGCGGCGCGCTTCGGCCTGACCGCGATCCAGCTGCGCGCGCCGGACCTGGGCGCCCACCTGACCTTCCACGCCGAGCCCGACTGGCGCGGCCCGATGGTGACGAGCCTCGAGGCCGTCCCGGAGCTCGTGGGCGCTCGCGAGCTGGTCGCCTGACGCCCTTCGTCCCCCGTTCGGTGGAGGCCGGGCCTATCCTGGGGGCGTGACCGTGACGGCGACGTTGTCGCTGACGGATGGCCGGTACCTCGCCCGCCTGGCGGCGGACGCGGTGCACGCGCGGCTCACGGGCTCGCCGCTGGCCGCGACGATTCCGCTGGACAGCCCCCTCCGGCGCGACGGTGCGTCCTTTGTGACCCTGGAGCGGGCTGGGGCGCTGCGGGGGTGTGTGGGCAGCCTGGAGCCGGTCCAGCCGCTGCACCGAGATGTCGTGCGCAACGCCGTGCAGGCGATGCGCGATCCGCGGCTGCCTCCGGTGACCGCCGAGGACTGGCCTGGGCTGGACGTGAAGGTGTCGGTGCTCGGCCGGCCGGAGCCGATTGCCGCGGAGTCCCGGTCGGGGCTGCTGGCGGTTCTGCGGCCGGGCGAGGACGGGCTGATTCTGCGGGATGGCACGCGGCGGGCGACGTTCTTGCCGGCGGTGTGGGCCAAGCTGCCGGATGTTGAGCAGTTCGTGGATGCGTTGCTGCGCAAGGGCGGGTGGGCGGCGGGGGAGTGGCCGGCGCAGGTCGAGGCCCTGCGCTACACATCGACCGAGTACCGCGACGCGGCGCCACGACCGCAAATTTCCGCATAAATCGCCCTTTTTCCGAATTTCGGCGGTTTCGTCCGACGGGTCCGCCCGCGGCTCGCAGTGCCGGTTCGGCGGCGCGCCACGACCGCCAAGCGGCTCGCAGGGCAGGGCGGGCGTCGCTTTTGTCCGACGATGCGCGGGTTTGTCCGACGATGCGCGGGCGGCTCGCGGCGCAGGGCGGGCGGCGCGCCACGGCTGTCGTGCGGCACGAGGCCCAGCGCGCAGCGCAGGCGGCGCAGGGCGGTCAGTCGCAGGTCAGGCAGCTCGAGCAGTGCGGACGCAAAGTCGGGTGCCACGGGGCGCGGGTCCGGCAGCGCGGCAAGTCGGCACAAAACGGGCGCGGACAGCGGCCCCGGCGGGCACGTGCGGCGACCAAGGCGGGCGCGGCGACTCCAGGCAACGGCGACCAAGGCGGGCGCGGCGACTCCAGGCAACGGCGGCCAAGGCGGGCGCGGAGCGGCGGCCAAGGCGACGAAAGCCCGGCGGCGCAAGATCCCCGCCCCCGACCCGCTCGGCAGCTCCCCGCGACGCGCGAAAGCCAACGCCCCGCCGACAGCCCCAGCAGCCCGGACCGACACCAACGCCAGCGGCCCCATCACCCCCAATCGTGATTGGATGTGAAACATGGACGCACTGGTCGAGGAGGCGGCAAAGAAAGCCGCAGTAGCCTGGATCGCCGTCGCCGGCCGCCCCCCAACCCTCGCCTGGTGCGCCTGGCTGGGTGGCGCCCTGCTCGTAGTAACCGGCGAGGGCGAGCAGGCGATCCCCGGCCTGTCCGAGTCCGCAACCGCCGACGTCAGCCTCCGCGGCGATCACGGCGGCCGAATCGTCACCTTCCCCGCCGACGTCACCCGCATCGCCCCGTCCGACGAGGCGTGGACCGAACTCGTCCCCCAACTCGCCGGCAAGCGCCTCAACAGCTCCGGCGCCGCCGACGACCTCGTCCGAGCGTGGGCCGAGCGCTGCGTCGTCAACCGTCTCGCCCCGGCCGGAGCCTCCGCGGGCATGCCCGACGACTCCCAGGCCGCCCCGCCGCGCCCGACTCCCGCCACCCGCATCCCCCGCCGCCCGTTCCGCCTGCACAAAGTCCGCGGCGCACGGGGCCGTTGAGCTGCGAGAAGGAACCCGGTCGCGCCCTCCTTTTTCAAACCTCAGTTTACCCACCGCCACCTAATCGATCACGCTCCGACAAGATCGAAAACGGCGCTGAGTAACCAATGCATCACCCCAGACCGACGGCCCGCAGGCTCTCCTCCCACAGGCGGGCCGCCAGCGCGGGACTGTCGGTGTCGCGGGAGGGGCGGATCAGCTTGCGATCCATGTAGTACCCGCCCGACGTCAGCTGCGAGGCCGGAGTCGCGGCCAGCCACACCAGCGTGTCCGCCCCGCGCTCCGGGCTGCGCGCGAACGGGGCCAGCCTCGCCGCCATGTTCACGCCGATCGAGGAGCCGAAGCGGCTGCGCACGAAGCCCGGGTGGTACGACGCCGACATGATGTCCGGCCAGCGGCGGGACGCCTCGGCGGCGAAGAGGATGTTCGCCTGCTTCGCGGAGCCGTACTGCCGCCACAACCCCCGCTTCCGGGCGCCGCGCAGGTCGGCGGGGTCGAGGGCGCCCATCGCGTGCGCGCCCGAGGCGGTGTTGATGATCCGGCCCCCGCGGAGCTGTTCTCGCAGGAGACTACTGAGCAGGAACGCCGCGAGGTGGTTGGTCTGCAGGGTCGCCTCGAAGCCGTCGGGGGTGATCTGGTGGCCGCGCACGACGCCGCCCGCGTTGTTGGCCAGCACGTCGATGCGCTGGTAGCGCTGGCGCAGGTGGTCGACGAGCACGTGGACGTCGTCGAGTCTGGCGAAGTCGCTGCGGTACGCGGGGGCCGTCCGGCCTCCGCCCGCCTGGGAGACCGCGGCGGCCGCGGCCTCGAGCCGGGCGGGGTTGCGCCCGACGAGCACGGTGTTCGCGCCGCGCCTGGCCATGTCGATCGCGGCGGCCAGGCCGATGCCGGAGCTGGCCCCGGTGATGACCACCGTACGGCCGGTGAGATCTCCCACAGGGGAGTTCTGTGTACTCACGCATCGAGGTTACCGTTTGGTAGCCGCCTGAACCTTGACTAAGGAGCCGTCGATGGCCGCCCTGGGACGCCCGCGCCGCTCGTGCCTCGCCGTGCCCGGCTCCAGCGTGAAGATGCTGGCCAAGGCCCAAGGGCTGCCGGCCGACCAGGTGTTCCTCGATCTCGAGGACGCCGTCGCGCCGCTGGCCAAGCCCGAGGCGCGCAAGAACATCGTGGCGGCCCTCAACGACGGCGACTGGGCGGGCAAGACGCGCGTCGTGCGGGTCAACGACCTGACGACGCCGTGGACGTACCGCGACGTCATCGAGGTCGTCGAGGGCGCCGGCGAGAATCTCGACGCCATCATGCTGCCCAAGGTGCAGAGCGCCGGTCAGATCGAATGGCTCGACCTGACGCTGACCCAGATCGAGAAGACCCTGGGGCTCGAGCCGAACACGATCGGCATCGAGGCGCAGATCGAGAACGCCGCCGGGCTGGTCAACGTCGACGCCATCGCCGCGGCCAGCACGCGCCTGGAGACCATCATCTTCGGCCCGGCCGACTTCATGGCCTCGATCAACATGAAATCGCTGGTCGTGGGCGGGCTCATCCCCGGCTACCCGGGCGACCCGTACCACTACATCCTCATGCGCATCCTGATGGCCGCCCGCATGCACGACCTGCAGGCCATCGACGGCCCGTTCCTGCAGATCCGCGACGTCGACGCGTTCCGCGAGGTCGCCGGGCGCAGCGCCGCGCTGGGCTTCGACGGCAAGTGGGTCCTGCACCCGGGGCAGATCGAGGCGGCCAACGAGGTGTACTCGCCCGCCCAGGACGACTACGACCACGCCGAGATGATCCTCGACGCGTACGACTACTACACCTCCGAGGAGGGCGGCCGCCTCGGCGCCGTCATGCTCGGCGACGAGATGATCGACGAGGCCTCCCGCAAGATGGCCCTGGTCATCGCGGCCAAGGGGCGCGCCGCAGGGATGAAACGCGGCACCGTCTTCACCCCGCCGAACTGAGAAAACGCGCGTCGCATTGCCCGGTGGCGCGTCCGGCAGGCAGGATTTGCCGTATGGCACCCGACCTACGTTCCAGCGGCCCCGCCGGCAAGAGCGGCCGGCGCGACGCGAGCCGGCCGTCCTCCGCGCGCCGCACCCTGCGAGCCGTACCGTCCAGCGGTCCCGACCTCGCCGGCGACACCGCCGAGGAGGAGACCCCGGCCGCGATCGACCGGCTCGACGGACGGGTCGCCCTGGTCACCGGCGCGGGCAGCCCGGACGGCATCGGCTACGCCACGGCCCGCCGGCTCAAGCAGATGGGCGCCGCCGTCGCGATCGTCTCCACCACCCGGCGCATCCACGACCGGGCCAGCGAGCTCGGCGTGATCGGCTTCGTCGCCGACCTGACCGTCGAGGCCGAGGTCGGCGCGCTCGCCGACGCCGTGCTCGACCAGCTCGGCGCGGTCGACATCCTCGTCAACAACGCCGGCCTGGCCAGCAAGGCCAGCCCCGAGGTGCTGCGCCCGGTCGCCCAGCTGACCTACGAGGAGTGGCGGGCCGAGATCGACCGCAACCTCACCACCGCGTTCCTGGTCAGCCGGGCCTTCGTCGGCGGCATGGCCGAGCACGGCTGGGGCCGCATCGTGAACCTCGCCGCGACCGCCGGGCCGGTGAACGCGCTGCCGGCCGAGGCCGGGTACGCCGCGGCCAAGGCCGGCGTCGTCGGGCTGACCCGCGCCCTGGCCATGGAGCTCGTCGCCGACGGGATCACGGTCAACGCCGTCGCCCCCGGCATCATCCACACCGGCGCGTCCACCCTCGTCGAGCTCAAGCAGGGCTTCGGCACGCCGATGGGGCGCCCCGGCACGCCGGAGGAGGTCGCGGCCACGATCGCCTTCCTGTGCTCGCCCGGCGCGTCGTACATCACCGGCCAGATGCTCGTCATCGACGGCGGCAACAGCGTGCGTGAGGCGCAGTACCGCTGACGCCGACACAGACCCGTCATCAGCGAATGCCCAGGTTCGCTGGCTATGTTTGGCCGTATGGGGGCTCGTCCGGCTGACTACGTGGTGCTGCTGACGCCGCCGGCCACTGTCGGGGCGGCGTGCGAGGTCGTGCTGCTGTCCGGCGAGCCCGAGGCGTTCCTGCCGCTGATCCTCGTGCTCCAGCCGCTGACCGTGCTCGGCATCGTGGTGGGGCTCGTCCAGCTCACCCGCAGCACCCGTGGGCCGTCGACCTTCAAGCTGACGGTGTACCGCGGGGAGCCGGCCTTCGCCGCGCTGCCCGCGTTCCGCCGCCAGTGCCTGTTCAACGGCCTGCTGAGCGCCGCCCTGCTGCTGATGGCGCTCAACGGGATGCGGGTCGCCGGCCGGATCGTGCCCACGATGGCCTGGGCGATCCTGGTCGTCAACGGCTGCACCGTCCTCCTGCTGCTGTTCCGCATGATCCGCAGCGGGCCGCTCCTGCTCACCCGGGGTGGGATCGCGGTCGACGGCGGCCGCAGCTTCGTGCCCTGGGCGGCGCTCGGGCCGGGGCCGGAGCACCAGCTGTGGACGGTCACCCGCCCGGAGCTCATCGAGGGCGCCCGCGTGAAGCGCTTCCAGCCGGGCCAGGACGTGCCGCTCGACGTGTCGCTGTGGTTCCTGTTCCGGGCGATCCACACCTACGTCGAGCATCCGCAGCAGCGCCCCGAGATCGGCACCCCGGAGGAGCTCGTCCGCCTGCGCGGCACCCTCGCCCGCCAGGCCACCTGATCGCCCGACGCGGCCCGCCCCGGCCGTTCCTAGCCTGGAATTCATGCGCTGGGCCTGGGTCGTCGCACCGTCGGTGCTGGTGGGGGCCGCCGGCGCCCTCGTGCACGCGTTCGTGCCCGGCGGGTACGTCGTCTTCGGCCTCATCGCCGTCACGCTCATCGGGCTCGACCAGCTGCTCACCGACGTGCGCCGCCGCGAGGAGCCCGAGGCCCGCCCCGGCTGGGAGTTCTTCGCACCGCGGGGGCTCGTCGCGGCCCGGGCCGGGCGCGCGTTCGCCCTCGCCGTGACGCTCATGATCGCGGCCCTGCTGCTCACCGGCGACCCGCTGGGGTGGGCGGTCGCCGCGGCCCTCGCCGCGCCGCCCGCCCTCGTCGGCGTCCAGCTGTCGGTGCGCCTGGCCGTGGGCGCCTCCGTGCTGCGGCTGAGCCCGGACGGGGTGGAAGTGCGGGGGCGGCGGTACCCCTGGGAGCGCATCGAAGCCGTCGAGCTCAACGGCGACCGCGCCAATCCGCGGCTCGACCTGCTCGTCGCGGGCCGCCGCCACCCGGTCACCCTGCGCCCGTCCGGCGTCGACGCGAGCCTGCTGTTCCTGACCGACCTGCTCGGCTACTACCAGTCCCACGCGCGCGTCCGCGGCGCGATCGGCGACCCGGTCGAGGCCGGACGCGTCCACGGCCTGCTGCTCGGCGCCCGCCTCGCCGCCGGCCTGCACGGCGGCCCCCGCCCGATCCTCGCCGCCGGCTGAGCCGGCGCGGTGCCCGGGACGCACCCGAGGCGCACGGCGCGGGCGCGGGGCGCGGGCCGAGTCGTGCGGTGCGAGTCGAGTCGCGTGGCGCGGGCCGGGGCGGTGGCGGCGCGCTAGGTTGGGGGCATGCGCAGCGCTGAACAGATCCTGCGCGAGGCCCGGACGATCGCGGTCGTGGGCGCCTCCCGGGATCGCTCGAAGACGGCTCACGCGGTGCCCCTGCAGATCCAGCTGCACGGCTGGCGGATCGTGCCCGTGAACCCGTTCGCGGACCAGATCTTCGGGGAGCGCGCCTACCGCCGGCTCGCCGACATCCCGTTCCCGGTCGACCTGGTCAACGTGTTCCGCCCGTCGGCCGACGCGACCCAGGTCGTAAAGGACGCGCTCGCCATCGGCGCACCCGCGATCTGGCTGCAGCAGGACATCTACAGCCCCGCGGGCCGCGCCCTGGCCGAGGCCGCGGGCGTCGACTTCCTCGAGAACACCTGCATCGCGGTCGTCCGCGCGGTGCACGCGCTCAGCGCACCCCGTAGTCCCGCAGCAGACCCCGGCTGATGATGGTCTTCTGAATCTCCGAGGTGCCCTCGCCGATGAGCAGGAAGGGCGCCTCGCGCATGAGGCGTTCGATCTCGTACTCCTTGGAGTACCCGTAGCCGCCGTGGATGCGGAACGCCTCCTGGACGACCTCCGCGCAGTGCTCGCTGGCCAGCAGCTTGGCCATGCCCGCCTCGACGTCGTTGCGCTGCCCGGCGTCCTTGAGCCGGGCGGCCCCGACCATGAGCGCGTGCGACGCCTCGATCTTCGTGGCCATCTCGGCCAGCTTGAACGCGATCGCCTGGTGCTTGACCAGCGGCTGGCCGAACGTGTGCCGCTGTTGGGCGTAGGCGATCGCGAGCTCGAACGCCCGGATGGAGATGCCGCAGGCCCGCGCGGCCACGTTGACCCGTCCGACCTCGATGCCGTCCATCATCTGGTAGAAGCCGCGGCCGGCCTTGTCCGCGCCGCCGAGCACCGCCGAGCCGGGCACCCGGACGCCGTCGAGCACCATCTCGGTGGTCTCGACGCCCTTGTACCCCATCTTCTCGATCTTCCCGGGGATGTTCAGCCCGGGCAGGCGCTCGCTGAGCCCGAACCCGGGCTCCTTCTCCAGCAGGAACGTCGTCATGTTCCCGTAGACGGACTCGGCCCCGAGCTCGGTCTTCACGAGCGTGGCGACGATGGAGGACTGCGCCCCGTTGGTGAGCCACATCTTCTGCCCGTCGAGCACCCAGTCGTCCCCGTCGGCGACGGCCTTGGAGCGGATCGCGGCCACGTCGGACCCGGTGCCCGGCTCGGACATCGAGAACGCCCCGCGCACCTCGCCGGTCGCCATCCTCGGCAGCAGCCGCTGCTTCTGCTCGTCGGAGCCGTGCTGGGCGACGAGGTAGGCCACGATGAAGTGCGTGTTCACGATCCCGGACACGGACATCCACCCGCGGGAGAGCTCCTCGACCACGAGCGCGTAGGTGAGCAGCGACTCGCCGAGGCCGCCGTATTCCTCGGCGATGGTGAGCCCGAACAGCCCCATCTCCCGCATGCCGGCCACGATGTCGTCCGGGTAGACGTCGTCGTGCTCGAGCTGCTGCGCGTGCGGGATGATCTCCTTGTCGACGAACGCCCGCACGGTCTCGAGCATCGACTGCTGCACATCGCTGAGCCCGGGCGTCCGAGCGAGACGAGCCATTGCGGACCTCCGTTGGTGGGCTCCTGCCCATGAAGTTACCGGCGGGTATCCGGCTATCCGTGGCCCGGACCCTGTGAAATGGTTCTCAGGTGCGAGTCAACGGCCTGGCGGTAGCCGCCCTGATCTGCGCCGTCCTGCTACCCCCGTTCGGCATCTTGATGGGCCACATCGCGTGGTCCCAGTGCCGGCGCGAGCAACGCCCGGGCGCCGGCCTGGCCCTGGCGGCGATGATCACCGGCTACGTGGTCCTGCTCATCGTGTGCGGCCTGCCCATCATCTATTTCATCTAGCGGTCCGCCACGCGGCGCATGAGCTCCGGGAGCGACCCCCGCCGCCCGTGGATGTGCTCGAGCCAGACCGTGACCCCCGCGTCGGCATACTCGGCGAGGATCGGATCGGCCGGCCCGGCGGACCGCCCGGTGAGCATCACGTCGAACGGCGACGCCCGCTGGCCCCGGATGTATGCGACGGACTCGGCGATGGCGGCGGGCGAAACGCTCATCCCCGTCTCGTCGTCCCCGGCGGCGAGCCATCCGTCCCACCGGGCGGCCCGCCGCAGCGCCGCCGTGCTGTCCCCGCCGACGAGGATCGGCGGCCGGGGCCGCTGCACCGGCGGCGGCGCGAGGCTGACCCCGGAGACGCTCTGCCCGCCGAGCAGCCCGCCGACGATCGACAGCCCGGAGTCGAGCAGCCGGGCCCGCTCCTTGAGGTCGGCCGACTCGCCGAAGGCCGTGAACTCGGCATCGACGCCCCCGAGGCCCACCCCGAGCACGACCCGCCCGCGGCTGAGCCGATCGAGGGTCGCGACGGAGCTGGCCACTATGGCCGGCCGCCGCCGGGGCAGGGGAGTGACCGCGGTCCCGATCCGGATGGCCGAGGTGGCCTGCGCGACGGCGGCGAGCGTCACCCAGGGATCAGCGGACGGCACGCCCCAGGCGAAGGCGAGGTGGTCCCAGACGAACAGGTATTCCCAGCCGGCGGCCTCGGCGGCAACGGCCACGTCGACCACCAGCGACGGCTCCGCGAAGTCCCCGAGCGTGCAGACGCAGATCCCGAAGCGCATGGGCCGTCACCCCGTCACCGCGGTCCAGGGGTCCTTGGGCGGGGACGAGGATCCCTCCGGGCAGACCTTGCGGTAGTCGCACCACGAGCACTGCGGGCCCGTGCGCGGGGCGAAGTCCGAGTCGGCCAGGATGTCCGCGGCCGTGGCCTCGGCGCGGCGCAGGTGCCGTTCCAGCGACGCATCCGTGTGCTCGAATGCCGCCACCGTCCCGGTCGGCAGGTGGTGCAGCTCGACCCGGCGGCAGGCCTTGCGGAACACCCGGGCGGTCGCGATCGCATACAGCGCCAGCGCCCGGGACCCGCGCGCGTCGTCCTCCGAGACCCCGCCCCGCCCGGTCTTGTAGTCGACGATCACGAGCTCGTCGCCGCGCTGGTCGATCCGGTCCACGCGCCCTGACAGTGCCAGGGTCTCGGTGCGGGCCGCGACCGTCCGCTCCACCCCCACGGGATCCTCGGCCGGGTCGAGCGACTCCACATAGGACTCGAGCCAGCCCAGCGCCCGCCGGTAGACCTCCCGCTCCTGCGCGTCGTCCTGGTAGCCCTCGCGGACCCAGGTCGCCTTCAGCAGGCCCGGCAGCGCCTCCGGCACCCGGCGCCCGGGCTCCAGCGCATACCAGTTCTTGAGGGCCGTGTGCACCGATGCGCCGAGGGAGTTGTGCGCCCACGGCGGCCCCTTCTGCGGGGCGGGGCGGTCGACGTAGGTGAACCGGTAGCGGCGCGGGCAGTCCTCGTAGCTGCCGAGTTTGCTGGGCGTGCAGGTGAACAGGCGCGGCGGCGGTGCGAACAATCCCAACTGCTCCACACCGAGCATCCTGCCATCGGGGTACGACAAAAACGTCAGTGCGGTGCGTGCAGATAGGTGGTCACGAACGCCCCGATGGCGTCGGCCAGCAGCTGCACGGCGATCGCGGCCACCAGCAGACCGGCGATCCGGGTGACGACCTCGATGCCGCTCGGTCGCAGGATGCGCACGAGCACGCCGGAGAAGCGCAGCACGAGGTACACCACCAGCATCACGGCGATGATGCCCACCGCGATGGCCGAGTAGCCCGCGAAGGAGTGGGCCCGCCGCACGAACAGCATCGTGGCGACGATCGCGCCCGGCCCGGCCAGCAGCGGCGTGCCCAGCGGCACGAGGGCCACGTTCGACGTCACCTCGTGCCGCGGGTCGTCGGTCTTGCCGGTGAGCAGCTCCAGCGCCACGAGCAGCAGGAGCAGGCCGCCGGCGCCCTGCAGCGCGGGCAGGTCGATGTGCAGGTAGCCGAGGATCTGCCGGCCCAGCACCGCGAAGGCGACGATGACGCCGAGCGCGAGCAGCACCGCCTGGAGCGCCGCGCGGTGCCGGGCGCGGCGTTCGAGCTGGCCGGTGAGGGCGAGGAAGATCGGCACGGCGCCCGGGGGATCGAGGATCACGAGCAGCGTCACGAACACTTCGCCGAAGAGCTTCACATCCACGACCGGATTGTCGTAGCAGGCCCGTATCGAGCGGATACCAGGGTCTTGACGTCATCGAATGCCGCCCCTACGTTGCCAGAGAACAGCAAACTTTCCTTACAGATGGAGGGTCCATGGGCAAACGCAGGCTCCTGGCGGGGGTCGCGGCCGCGCTGGCGGTGACGTCGCTGGCCCTCGCGCCCGCGACGGCGGCCGACGCCCACGGTGCCGCGCACCAGGACGAGTACAAGCGGGTCGGGTACTTCATCCAGTGGGGCATCTACGGCCGCTCGTACTTCGTCAAGAACCTCGAGACCAGCGGGCAGGCCTCGCGCCTGACCCACATCAACTACGCGTTCGGCGGCGTCAACGCGGCCGGCAAGTGCGAGTCCGTCGACCCGTGGGCCGACTACCAGCGCCCGGTGTCCGCGGCGGAGAGCGTCGACGGCAAGGCCGACGAGGCCGGCCAGCCGCTCGCCGGCAACTTCAACCAGCTCCGCAAGCTCAAGGCCATGCACCCCGGCCTCAAGGTCCTCATGTCGCTGGGCGGCTGGACCCTGTCGGCGAACTTCTCCGACGCCGCGCTGACCGACGCGTCGCGCCAGGCGCTGGTGAAGTCCTGCATCGACACGTTCATGTCGACCGGCGTGTTCGACGGCTTCGACCTCGACTGGGAGTGGCCCGGCTCCGAGGGCAACCCGGGCAACGTGATCCGGCCCGAGGACAAGCAGAACTTCACCAAGCTCGTCGCGGAGTTCCGCAAGCAGCTGGGCAAGAAGGCGACGCTGACGGCGTTCCTGCCGGCCTCCCCGGCGAAGATCGACGCCGGCTTCGAGGCGAACAAGATCTTCAAGTACCTCGACTTCGGCTCGGTCCAGGGCTACGACTACCACGGCACCTGGGAGACCACCACCAACCAGCAGTCCGCGCTCTTCGTGCCGCGCAACGCGCCCACGACGCCGGACTTCAGCGGGTCGACGTCGCTCAAGGCGTGGACCGACCGCGGCGCGCCCAAGAAGCAGCTCGTGCTCGGCGTGCCGTACTACGGCCAGGGCTGGACCGGCGTCACGAACGCCAAGAACGGCCTGTTCCAGACGGCGACCGGACCGGCGCCGGGCACGTGGGCGGCGGGCAACGAGGACTACAAGGTCCTCGCGACGCTGCCGCAGCAGGGCTACAAGGTCTACCACGACCTGCTGTCCGGCCACGCGTGGCTGTTCAACGGCACGACGTTCTGGACCTTCGACGACCCGATCGTCGTGGCCCAGAAGGGTCTGTACGTCCGCCTCGCCGGCTACGGCGGCGCGATGATCTGGTCGCTCGACGGTGACGACGCCAACGGCACGCTCACCAAGGCCATCTACACGACCCTGCGCTGATCAAGGGGTGCTCGGCGGCATGAACCGTGCGATGCCGTCGAGCACCCGCTGCAGGCCGAACGTGAACGCGCGAACGGGGTCGCCGGCGCCGTACTCCTCCCCGGCCGCCTGCCCCACGCGCGCCGCGGTCGGGAAGCGGGCCGGGTCGAGGACCTCGGAGAGCAGCGGCGCCCACGCCTCCCACCACTCCGTGTCGCTGCGGCCGGTGCGCTGCTCGGCCTGATCGGCCAGCACCGCGGCCCGCGCCGCGCCGGTGACGTAGTCGAGCACCAGGCTCAGCAGCTGGTCGGTGTCCACATCGGACACTCCGGTGCCCTCGAAGGCGCGCAGTTCGAAGTCGTACTTCGCGATGCTGTTCGGCCCCAGGACCGGCCGGCTCGTCGCCACCTGCAGCAGCCAGGGATGGCGGCGGTAGAGCTCCCAGTTGGTGCGGGCCACCTCGGTGAGCCGCTCGCGCCAGCCCCCGGCCGCGTGGGCCTCCCGGACCGCCTCGCCGCTGACCGCGTCCACCATCACGTCGAGCAGCTCGGCCTTGCTGGGCACGTACGTGTACAGCGACATCGCGGTCACCCCGAGCCGCTGCGCCACCCGGCGCATCGACACCGCGGCCAGCCCCTCGGCGTCGGCGAGCGCCACGGCGACGGCGACAATCCCCGGCACGGTGAACTTGGGCCGCGGGCCGCGCCGGGCCGCCGCGGCCGGCAGCCGCCCCCACAGCAGGTCGATGCTGCGCCGCGGGTCGCCGGTGCCGCTGTACTCCGTCGTCACCCCACCACGCCGCTTCCCCGCCCGGCCGCGACGATGCGCTCCAGCACCTCGGGCGCCGTGGTGCGGGCGCCGAGCCGGACGGTCTTGTGGGTGCCGTGGTAGTCACTGCTGCCGGTGGTGACCAGGCCCAGCCGCTCGGCGAGCGCGTGCATCTCGGCCTGCTCCAGCGGGCTGTGGTCGGTGTGGTCGGCCTCCAGGCCGAAGAGCCCGGCGGCGGCCAGCTCGACGATGAGCGAGTCGGGCACGATCGGCCCGCGCACGCTGGCCCGCGGGTGCGCGAAGACCGGCACCCCGCCCGCGCCCAGGATCAGCCGCAGGCCCTCGAAGACGTCGATGTCGTCCTTCGGGATGCGGTAGCGGGCCCCGAGCCACTCCGGCTGGAAGGCCTCGGTGACGCTGCCGACCAGGCCGCGGCGCATGAGGGCCTGGGCCAGGTGCGGGCGGCCGACGGTGCCGCCGCCGGCGTAGTCGCGCACCTCGTCCCAGGTGACGTCGATGCCGTCGGCGCGCAGCAGGTGGGTCATCCGCTCGGCGCGGGTCTCGCGGGCGGCCCGCACCCGGGAGAGCTCGGCGGTCAGGGGCGCGTCGGTGGGGTCGAAGAGGTAGGCGAGCATGTGCAGGCCGATCGGCCTCGCGCCGCCGTGCCAGCGCAGCGACAGCTCGGCCCCGGGCACCAGGGTGAGGCCGCCGGGGCGGGCCGCGAAGGCCTCGGCCCAGCCGCCGGTGGTGTCGTGGTCGGTGAGCCCGAGGACGTCCAGCCCCGCCGCGGCCGCCTCCCCGACCAGCTCGGCCGGGGTCGACGTGCCGTCGCTGGCGGTGGAGTGGGCGTGGAGATCGATTCGCACGCCCCCCAGTTTATGAACCTTTACTGCGCCGCGAGCGGTTCGATGAGCACGACCCCGTCGCTCTCCTGGTCCAGCTGGTCGACCTGTTCCGCCTGGCCGGTGGGGTCGAGCTTCAGGAACTTCTTGCTGTTGTCGACCACGAAGGTCTTGGCGTTGAGCCACATGGTCTTGGTGGTGACGGCGAGATTCCACAGCTTGGCCTTGAAGCCGGGGTTGAACACCGCGGTCAGGTCCAGGATCGCGACCTGCTTCAGGCCCACGACCGGATAGGCGAGCCAGCGGCCGTCGGGGGAGATGCGCGCGCCGACCGGTGCCGCGACCGGCAGGCCGCAGGCCTTCTTCATGATCTTGAACGGCTGGTCGAACTGGAGCTGGGCCAGGCACATCGCGGTGTCCGCGGCGCCGGCCGGCTTGAGCTCGGCGTAGACGCCGTTGTTGTCCTGGGTGCCGCCGAAGACCCGCACCACGGTGTTGTCCCAGGTCGGGCTGTACTTGCGCTCGGTGTGCCAGACGTCGAAGCCCTTGTCGTCGTTGCTGACGACCAGGTTGGTGCCGACGAAGGTGACCGGCTCGGTGTTCTGCGGCACGTCGGCGGAGGGGCCCTGGGTGATCGTCTTGGTGTTCTGGTCGCTGCGTGTGCCGACGTTCATCTTGCCCTTGGACGCCCAGGCCACGGTGCTGCCGTCCTTGGCCACCGCGATGTTGGTGGCGTCGTCGACCAGCACCTGCTGCCGCTCGTCGTCGTCCTGCAGGACGAGCTGCTTGTCGCCGTCGGGCTGGGTGTTGACCACCAGGTAGCCGTCCTTGGCCTGGTAGGCCGCGGTGACGGTGCTCTTGGCGGGCAGCTGCAGCCGGACCCGGGTGGCCGCCTCGGCGCTCGGGCCGATGGCGGTGACCTCGCGCATGTCCGACGAGGTGACCGGGGCGGTCGGGGTGCCGGCGGTCGACGGGCGCTGGGTGGGGCTCTCCTGGGCGAGCGGCCCGGGCGGCTGCGGCGAGCCACCGGGCGCGCCGGCGGTCAGCGTGTGCAGCATCGCGACGGAGGCCACGGCGAACGCGACGATCCCGGTCAGCCCGGTCACCGCGGCGCGCCGCCGCCGGCGGACCCGCGCGGCGCCCTGGATGGCGGCGTCGGCGAACCCGTCCAGCGACGCCAGCGACCCCGGCGGGGGGCTGCCCGCCTTGGCCGCGAACGTATCGCGGAGCTCGTCTTCCAGCATGCTCGTCACGTCTCCAAACCCAACCGCATGGTCAGACTTGCACCGGTTCTTCGACCACGGTGTCCGCTGGTAGAAGCGCGTCAGCCTCGGCGAAAGGTTGTGCGGCCTCGCCGACCTCCTCAATTTCCGGCGCGATCGGCGCCGCGGGCGGGGCGGTGGGGGGCCGGGCGGGCTGGCTTCTCGTGGCGGGGCGCACACCCTCCGCGCTGAGCTTCTCGCGCAGCGTGGCCAGGGCGCGGGAGGTCTGGCTCTTGACGGTGCCGACGGAGACGCCGAGCAGGCGGGCGGTCTCGGCCTCGGACTGGTCCTCGTAGTAGCGCAGGACGAGCACGGCCCGCTGCCGGTTGGGCAGGTTGCGCACGTGCCGCCACATGGCGTCGCGCTCGAGGCTCTCCTCGAGCTGGTCGGCCGCGGCGCCCTCGGGCAGGATCTCGGTCGGCCGCTCGCCGTGCCAGCGCCGCCGCCACCAGCTCGTCGCGGTGTTCACGAGGACCCGCCGCGCGTAGGGCTCGACGGCCTCGATGTGCCCGAGGCGCTTCCAGGCGAGGAAGGTCTTGGTCAGCGCGATCTGCAGCAGATCCTCGGCCGTGGCCCAGTCCCCGGCCAGCAGATAGGCCGTGCGCAGCAGCGCCTTGGAACGGAGCCCGACGAAATCACGGAAGTCTTCCTCGCGGAACCCTGCGTCGTCCGGCACCGGCCGCCCCCTCCACCCTCCGCGCCCACGTACGAAGACGCCATGAGGGGGCTCCGGGGTTGCACGAACGCGTAGATTTACAGGAATCTCTCAGGTTCAGGTGCCGTCGTCCTCGCCGGTGACCGCACGGCCCAGGCGGGCCTCGACGGCCTCGGGCTCGTACATTTCCTCGACAATGCGCAGGTAGAGCTCATTCGGGTTGGGCAGGTTGCGGATATTGCGCAGCGCCTGATCCTGACCCGCGGACTCGAGCTCGAAATGTCCGTAGCCGAACATGCGGCCGGTCAATGACTGCACGTATTTCATGTCCGTGACCCGCTGCAGCGGCATCATGGCCACATTGCGCGTGAAAATGCCCGACACGACCATCACTCGCTTGTTCGTGAGGATGAATCGGTCGTACCACCAGTCGGCGACCTTCCACGCGCACCACAGCACCACCAGCGCCCAGATCACCACGACGGCGGTCCGCAGCTGCTCCTGGTTGTGCTTGGTGAGCCAGCCGGCGATGTAGCCCATCGCGATCGTCGCGAAGATCGCGATCAGGCCCTCCTTCGCGAGCTGGATCCAGTGCCGCTTCCATTCCCCGCGGAACTTCTCGGTCGGGAACAGATAGCGGGCCGCGTGCCGGCTGGCCTCGTCCTCCAGGGGCGCCATGCGGCTGCCGGGCGGCACCGACGGCACCGAGTCGCCGCCCTGGAGCCGGGCGAACTCGTCCTGCGAGAACGACGGCGGGGCGCCACTGTACTGCGGGGCCGCCGCGCCGCGCGCGTGCGCGCCGTCGGTCATCGAATCCGCATACGGGTCGGAGCTGAAGTCGTCGCCGTCGGTGGTGTAGTCCCCGTGCACCGGCTCCGCGCCGCCGTGCGCCGCCTCGTAGTCCCGCGCGGCCTCGTAATCGGAGGTCGGCGAGTATTCGATCGGCGGATCGTCGGACGAGGTGTAGTCGGCCCGCGACTCCGGGCGTGAGCCCGGCCGCGCACGGGGGATCGGCTCGGTGTCCCGGTCCTGGAACCGCCGGGAGTTCGGATCGTCCTCGGGAGGCTCAGCGCCGGTCGACATGGCCGGCCTTTAGGCGACGAGACTGGAGAAGAAGTCGCCGAATCCCGTGGCGATGTCCATGATGCCGCCGCCGATGGACTTGAACACCTCGGCAGCCGACTGTGGCCGATATGCCACGAAGAAGATGAGGAAGGCAATGCTTCCCCAGGTGAGGACCTTCTTGACCATCGCCGTCAATCCCTCCCCGCAACGTCGCGCACCGACGCCCCGGCCAAACTCAGCGTATCAGCTGCGCGGCTCAGGGTGCAGATGCGCCGCGCCGAGCGTCGGGCTCGGAGCTTGATCCTAGTCGCGGGTGTCTACGCCTTGCCGTGAAGATAAGGCGACGGCGCGCCGTAAACGAGGTGGGTTGGCACATCGTCGGCGAGATCGTGCAGGTCGAGCTCCTCTTCGAGCAGATAGCCGGCCGCGGCGGGCCAGGTGATGACGTAGATCCACATGCCGGCCGCCTCGCCGACGTACGCGCATCGATCCTCGGGTGCCTTCGCCATCCACAGCGGGGTCGGCCAGCCGGCGGCCCGGACCTTCGCGTGTGCGGTGGTGGTGGCGATGTCCCCGTCGAAGAACGGGCCCGGATCGGTGCCCGGGATGCCGGCGAAACGGGTGCCGAGCCCGATGCCCGGCTCCTCGGCGATGATCACGCAGTCGGCCGGCCCGTGCTCGACCGGCCCCGGGCCGCTGCAGGCCAGCGCGGTCGCCCGGACCCCCGAGCGCTCGTCGCCGACCCACCCGAGCCCGGTGACCGTCCAGCCGGTCGGCAGCGGCCACGGGCACCACAGCGGGGTCGGCCGCTTGTCCCCGGCCCGCGCCGCGGCGGCGATCAGTTTCGCCTTGGCCGCGTCCGCGATCTCGGGGCCGATGTGGTGCGCGACGTGCAACGGCAGCACAGCGCCGTCGGTGTCGCAGCGCCACTCGGAGTGCATGAGATCCGGCGGTCGCACCGGACCACCACAGCGGGGACAGCTGACTGCGACGCCCATATACCCACCGTAAGGCCGTTCAGGGGTTTGTGGCCCCGTACTGGCGGATCCAGGTATGCATGGCGATACCGCTGGCGACTCCGGCGTTGATGGAGCGCGTCGAACCGTACTGCGCGATCGAGTACACCGCGCCGCATGCCTCACGGGCAGGTTCCGACAGGCCAGGGCCCTCCTGGCCGAAGAGCAGCACGCACCGCTCGGGCAGCTCGGCCCGCTCCAGCGGCCGGGCGCCGGGCAGGTTGTCGATCCCGATCAGGGGCAGATGCTCACCCTGGGCCCAGGCTAGGAACGTCTCGACGTCGGGGTGGTGGCGCACGTGCTGGTAGCGGTCGGTGACCATCGCGCCGCGCCGGTTCCACCGCCGCCGCCCGACGATGTGCACCTCGGCGGCCAGGAACGCGTTGGCGTTGCGCACCACCGTGCCGATGTTGAGGTCGTGCTGCCAGTTCTCGACCGCGACGTGGAACGGGTGGCGGTGGGTGTCGAGGTCGGCGACGATCGCGTCGAGGCGCCAGTAGCGGTAGCGGTCCACGACGTTGCGCCGGTCGCCCTCCGCCAGCAGCTCGGGGTCGTAGTGGGGCTCGGCCGGCCACGGCCCGCTCCAGGGGCCCACGCCGACCGCGAGCTCGATCTCGGGTTCCATGGTGCGGCGACGGTACCTTGCGGCGCCCGCCCGGTGGAGGCCGGTCGGGTGAGAAGGGTTGACCAGCCCACCCGACCGGCGTTCGCGGCGCGCCGGGGTGCTGCCCGCCTCAGCGGTGCAGGGCGCGCGCCAGCTCGCGGGCGATCCCGTTGACGAAGCGGCGCTCCGCCAGCTGGATCTCCACCCCGCCGATCCGGATCCGCCCGGCCTGCCAGGCGGTCCGCCCGACGCTGGCGGCGATGTCCATGAGCCACTCGCCGTAGGCGAGGGCGATGTCGGGCCCGAGGCGCTCGGCCAGCAGCCGCATCGCGAACCCGCAGTCGGCGAGAACGGCGGCGGTGCCCAGCGAGGGGCCGTCGATGTCGTTGTCGGTGAGCTGCTCGGCGAAGATGGCGGCCACCACCCCGCGCACGAGCAGCGCGCGGGACCGCTGCCCCGCGGCGATGGCCTCGACCCCGGCGACGGCGTCCACCTGCTCGTCGCCGGCGCAGGCCGCGACGAGCACGGTGCGGGGCAGCCGGACGAGCAGGTCCCACTCCTGCCGCCGCAGCGGCAGGTCGACCCCGGCGGCAGGACGACCGGACGGGCCGGGTGCGGGCTTGCTCGGCATGGCAACCTCCCTCGCCGAGCGTATGCCGAAAGATCCGCTGATTGCGGCGATTTGCCCGGGCGGATCGGTCGCGTCCGGCCGGAACCGCACCTCACGCCGAGACGGGAACGTCGCGATGGGAGGACTGCGACGGCAGGATCAGGCCTGCACCATGCAGCCCCAGCCGTCGTAGATGCCGTCGTGGCTCTCGACGATGCCGCGGACCTTCCACGTCACCTCGTGCAGGGCCGGGGGCTCGACGGAGTCGCGGCGGATCGCCTGCAGGACGAAGTCGCCCTCGTCGCCGCGCTCCACCGTGACCGCGAAGCCGTCCTCGCGCAGCTCCTGGGCCGAGGCCTCGGCGCGGTCCGGGTCGGGGAAGTAGGCCAGGAACTCCACCGCCCGCGGGGCGCTGAGCCGGTCGCCGTGCGCCTCGAGCTCCTGCACCACCTGGTTGTCGTCCATGATGTTGCGCTGCCACGCGTCCGGGGTCAGCTCCTCGCGGACCCGGGTCCAGCCGGGGTCGGACGCGATCGTGATCTCGGGGGCGACGCCGGCGATCGCGGGCAGCGGCGGCGGGGAGCCGTCCGCGGGCAGATATCCGGTGATGCGCCCGTGGTTGTCCGACAGCACACGGCCCACGAGGGCGCCGCCGGCGGAGCGCAGGACCTGGCGCACGGCGCCGTCGAGCTCGTGGATGGCGGCCAGCTCCTCGGCGGCCGGCATGCCGCTGGCGCCGTCACCGGTGTAGACGAAGTCGACGTCGAAGCGCCGCGGGTACCGGGCGACCGGGGCGGCCTCGACCGCGCCGAGATCGATGTTGTACATCGCGAGCCGGCCGCCCACCTCGCCTGGGTAGACCGCCCAGCGCTCCTCCCATGCCGGTTCCCGCCCCAGCAGCCTGCGGAGCAACCCCACGCCGTCCTCCTTGACGCTTGCCTGGTCCGACTTGCCGTTACGACTTCGGCTCCGGGAAGCTGGGCGCCTCCGGCCCCGCGTGCGACCGCTTCGGCACCATCACCCGGCGCCGGAAGACGCAGACGAGCGTGCCGTCCTGCTTGTATCCCCGGGTCTCCACGGTTACGACGCCGCGGTCGTCCTTCGACTCCGACTCGCGCTTGTCCAGCACGACCGTCTCGCCGTAGATCGTGTCGCCGTGGAAGGTCGGCGCGGTGTGCCGCAGCGACTCGACCTCCAGGTTGGCGATGGCCTTGCCGGACACGTCGGGGACGGACATGCCCAGCAGGATGGAGTAGACGTAGTTGCCGACCACCACGTTGCGCCCGAACTGCGTCGAGGTCTCCGCGTAGTGGGCGTCGAGGTGCAGCGGGTGGTGGTTCATCGTCAGCAGGCAGAACAGGTGGTCGTCGGACTCCGTGACCGTCTTGCCCGGCCAGTGCCGGTAGACCGCGCCGACGTCGAACTCCTCGAAGTACCGGCCGAACTGCATCGTCGCCCCCTCTGTCAGGTGTCTGGGCAGCATGCCGGGCCGGATCGGGCACTCGATAGAGGGAAGCAGGCAACTGTGACAAAACGCAGCAAGCGGCGGGGCTCTGCCTGGCGCCCGCCGCCCACGCTTCGTGGTGAGTATCTTGGTCTGCCATCGACCCCGATCGCAACGCTCCGTATAGAGACGCGCGTCACAGTCTCGCGGAATCGTACGAGTTCACTACGCGTTGTGACCGCCGTTGCGCTACGCAGCGTGATGTGTTCACCGTGCGGTAAAGTCCCGAGCCGATGGAACGGTTGAACGCGCGGGGGCGCGTGCTGCGGATCGTGGCGACGCTGTTCTTCGGCGCCCTGACCCTGGCGGGCACGTTCTGGGGCGACGACACGGCGTTCCCGTTCGCGCCGTTCCAGATGTTCGCCATCGCCGACAAGCCCAACGAGCCGGTGCTCGTGCTGCGCACCGACGGCATCGACGTCACCGGCCGCAGGCTCGAGCTCGACGAGCGCAACGCCGGGGTGCGCCGGGCCGAGATCGAGGCGCAGATCGAGCGTTTCAAGGCCGATCCGTCCCTGCTGTCCTCGATCCGGGAGTCGTACTCCGCGCGCAACCCCGGCAAGCCCCCGCTCGCCGAGGTCGACATCGTCGAGGTGCAGCATCATTTGCACAACGCCCAGCCGACGGGGGAGATCACCGAGGTCGTGCTGGCGAGGTACCGGCCGTGACGCGCTGGCTGTTCGCACCCGTGCCCAAGGCGCGGATCGCCGCCTTCCGCACCCTGGTGTACCTGTTCATCCCGCTGGACGTGGTGTTCTTCAGCGCCTGGATCAAGTCGCACGGCAACCTGCCCGGCAATCTCTACCAGCCGCTGATCGTCGGCCGGCTGCTGCACCTGCCCGCGCCGACCCACCTGCTCGTCGACGCGGTCTACTACGCGCTCATCCCGCTCTCGCTGCTCGCGGCGACCGGGCGCGCCCCCCGCCTGCTCGGCTGGGCGGTGTTCGCGCTCTACCTCGAGTGGATGTTCATCGCGATGAGCTACGGCAAGATCGACCACGATCGGTACTCGATCCTGGTCGCCCTCGCCGCGCTGCCCACCGCCGGCAAGGCCCGCCACGGCGACCGGACCCCGTCCGAGGCGGGCGGCTTCGCGCTGCGGGTCACCCAGATCGCGGTCGTCGCCACGTACTTCCTCTCCTCGATCGCCAAGCTGCGCTTCGGCGGCCTGGAGTGGCTGACCGGCGCGACGCTGACCCGGGCGTTCATCCGGCGCGGCACGCTGCTGGCCCAGTGGCTGCTGAAGATTCCCGGCTTCACCACGGTGTCGCAGTTCGGGATCGTGGGCTTCGAGCTGCTCAGCCCGATCGTGTTCTTCGTGAAGCCGAAGTGGCGCTACGCGATCGTGGCCGGCTTCTACCTGTTCCACCTGATGACGGTCAGCCTGATCACGATCTCGTTCATCCCGCACCAGATCGCCATGGCGGGCTTCCTGCCGCTGGAGAAGGTCACCCCGATCGCGTGGTGGCGGCGATGGCGCAACCGCACCGAGGAGCCTTCGGAGCCGGTCGTCGCGGCCTAGCGCGTCCGGAGAGCCCTACAGCAGCGTCAGCTGCTCGGGCTTGTGATCGGGGTCTGGCACGGGCGTCGGGCCGGTCGAGTCCGTCCGGGTCGTGCCGATCCCGCCCGTGCGCATCCCGTGCCGGCGGGCCGCGAGCCGGACCCGGGCCGCCACCTCGCGCTGGTACGACTGCGGCGCATACGACCCGTCCCCGAACAGCTCCCGATATCGCGGCCCCAGCTCCGGGTGCTCGCGCAGCAGCCAGGCGCGATACCACTCGCGCGCGCCGGGGCGCAGGTGCAGGGCCAGCGGGACGATGCTCGCCGCGCCCGCCGCGGACAGGGCTGCCACCGTCGCGTCGATCGACTCCTGGGTGTCGGTCAGGCCGGGCAGGATCGGGGCCATGAGGACGCCCACCTCGAAGCCGCTGTCGGACAGCCGCCGGATGGCGTCCAGCCGGCGGCGCGGGCTCGGGGTGCCCGGCTCGACCGCGCGCCAGTGAGCCTCGTCGACGAAGCCGACCGACATGGACAGGCTGACCGAGGTGACCGTGGCCGCCTCGCGCAGCAGGTCGAGGTCGCGGGTGATCAGGGTGCCCTTGGTGAGGATCGAGAACGGGTTCGCGTGGTCGCGCAGGGCGGCCAGGATGTCGCGCATGAGGCGGTAGCGCCCCTCGGCGCGCTGGTAGACGTCGACGTTGGTGCCCATCGCGACGGGGGCGCGCGACCAGGAACGGGCCGACAGCTCGCGGCGCAACACCTCGCCCGCGTTGACCTTGACCACGATCTGCGAGTCGAAGTCGTGGCCGGCGTCGAGGTCGAGATAGGTGTGCGTGTGCCGGGCGAAGCAGTTGTGGCTCACGACCCCGTTGGCGATGAAGTCGCCGGTGCCGGTCGTGATGTCGAACATCGGCACGTCCACGCCCAGCGCCTCGACCGTGGCCACGCGCAGGGAGTCGTCGCCGCGCACCTGCTCGCCGGCCGGGGCGCCGACCGCCCGGGCCGGGCCGAAGCGCAGGCCGAAGCGGACCCGCTCGCGGGGCCCGCCGAGCACGCGGACGCCCTCGAACGGATCGTCGGCGGCGACGGCGAACCCGGCCCGCTCCAGGCACTCGGCGAGCCAGTCGACGACGACCTTGTCGACCACGTCGAAGCGGGGCAGGCCGCCGGCGAGGGAGCCGGTCGCGTCGAACAGTCCGGCGACGAACCCGAGGCGCCACGCGGGCTCGGGCTCGTCCGGCCAGCCCAGCACGGCGCTGGCGTCGCGCACGCTCGCCCCCGCGAACTCCCGCGAGTCGTTGGTCAGCGCGTGCAGCCCCCCGCAGGCCGCCGCGTAGTCGTGCGCGCGCCGCAGCACCCCGGGCGGCACCGGCGAGGCGTGGCCGTCGCCGTTGACGAAGCCGCAGAGGTAGCCGCGCCGGTAGGCGGGCTCGTCCACCGGCGGGGCGGGCGGCAGCGCGCCGAACCCGGCGAGCCGGTTGGCGGTGGTCAGGTGGGGCCGGCGGCTGCGCCCGTGGCGGGCCCCGGTCACGTGCTTCCAGCCGCGGTCGGTGAGGAAGCGGTGCTCGCCCGAGGCCACCAGCGCGGTGCCGTCGGCGAGGGTGACCCGGTGCGCCGGCTTGACGGTCTGCCAGTGCGCGAGGACGCGGGTCGTCGTGTAGCGCCGCAGCCGCCCGTCGCGCACCGTGCCGACGATCTCGTCGCCGACCTTCAGCTGCGCCAGCGGCCGGCTGGTGCCGTCGGCCATGAGGATCGCGGTGTCGCCGGTCAGGCAGTAGACGCAGGCGTGCGAGCACCCGCGATAGGGGTTGATGGTCCACTGGAACGGCACCCGGGACGCGCCCGGCACCTTGTTGATCAGGGACTTGGCCTGGACCTCGTAGAACGTGATGCCGCGGAACTCCGGTGTGTCGAAGGTCCGGGCGACGGCCCCGGGCAGCGCGAGCGGTAGTGCTCGCGGCCGCCCGGGGTCTCCGGTGCCAGGACCGCCAGTCGCCTTGAGGTTGTCCCATCGCACGAGTTCATTCGAACACGCGTTCTAACGGGATGCAAGGCGATTGGACGGCCTACTACTGGGCGTCACGCCTTGGTGACGGAGTCGCTCTCCTCGGCGGACTGCTGGGCCGCCTGAGCCTCGGCGACCTTGGCCTTGACCTCGGTCATGTCGAGGTCGCGAGCCTGCTGGATCAGCGACTCGAGGGCCTGCTGGGGCAGGGCACCGGGCTCGGAGTACAGCGCCACGCCGTCCCGCACGATCATCAGTGTGGGAATCGAGCGGATGTTGAACTCCGCGGCGAGCACCTGCTCGGCCTCGGTGTCCACCTTGCCGAAGGTGATGTCGGGGTTGAGCTCGGACACGCGCTCGTACACCGGCGCGAAATTGCGACACGGCCCGCACCAGGAAGCCCAGAAGTCGACGAGCGTGATGCCCTCTGCGCCGATCTTCTCGGCGAAGTTCTCCGCGGTCAGCTCTACGGTTGCCATGCTGCTTCAGCTCCGATCCCTCAGGGCGTCTCGGGTATGCACCGTCATAACCAGCTACCCCTTACCGGCATTCCCAACCGATCCGAGGGATGATGGTCACGTGGCTGCGACCGACCGCCCGGTCTTCGTGTTCGACGGTGACTGTGCCTTTTGTTCATCATGCGCCCGCTTCATCGAGCGGCGCATCAGGCCCGCCGCGGACGTGCTCGCCTGGCAGTTCGCGGACCTCGCCGAGCTGGGCCTGACCGAGGAGCAGGTGAGTTCGGCCGTCTGCTATGTGGCCCCCGGACGGGTGACCGCGGGCCCGGTCGCCATCGCCGACCTGCTGCGCCGGGCCGGGTTCGGCTGGCGTGCGGCGGGGGCGGTGCTGGGGCTGCGCCCGATCACGGCGCTGGCCTGGCCGGTCTACCGCTGGGTCGCCCGCAACCGCCACCGCATGCCCGGCGGCACCGCCGCCTGCGCCCTCCCGCCGGACCACCCCGCGCGAGCGAAAGCCTAGGAGCCCGGGAAGGCGAGGGCGAAGCACTCCTCGACCAGGGCGTTCAAGTCCTCACCGGGGTTGAGGGCCCAGCGCGTCAGCGCCGTGTCGAAGGCCGCGAACGCCACCGCGACCAGGACCGACGGGCGGAGGTCGGCCGACGGGTCGACGGCCATGCGGCGGGCCAGCTCGGCGGTCAGGGTCTGCTTCCAGGCGGTCTGGCGCTCCAGGTAGCGGCCCAGCAGCGCCGGCGTCTCCACCGTCACGCGGGCCAGGCGGCTCGACTTCTCCGGGTGCTCCCAGAACTTGTCGGTGAAGACGCGCAACGCCTGGCGGACCGCCTCGGCCGGCGGCTCCGACGCCGGGCGGGAATGCAGGGCCTCGCTCAGCTTGCGGCCCAGGTCGCTCAGGAACTCGATGATGACGTCTTCCTTGGACTGGAAGTAGCGGAAGAACGTCCGGCGCGACACGCCCGCGGCCGCGGCCATCTGGTCGATCGTCGTCTCCTCGAAGCCGTGGAAGGCCACCAGCTTCAGGGCGGCCTCGGCCAGCTCGTCCCGGACGAGCTGGCGCTTGCGTTCCACGAGGCTCACCCGATCATCGTACGACCCCGTGGGCAACTTTGGCATCCAGAGGCCTAGTTGACACTGAGTGCCGCCGGTGGCATCTTGGGACTCATGCGGTGGACCGAAGAGCAGGTGCCGGCGCTGGCCGGTAAGACGTTTCTGGTGACCGGGGCCAACAGTGGGCTGGGATTCGAGACCACCAAGGTGCTGGCGCGCAAGGGTGCGCACGTGATCATGGCCGTCCGCGACCTCGGCAAGGGGGAGGCGGCGCGGCGGCGGATTCAGGGGAGCACCGAGCTCAGGCGCCTCGACCTCGCCGACCTCGACAGCGTGCGGGCCCTGTCGAAGGCGCTGCACGACGAGCGGGGCACGATCGACGTGCTCGTCAACAACGCCGGGGTGATGATGCCGCCGCGGCGGCTCAGCGCGCAGGGCCACGAGCTGCAGTTCGCGGCCAACCACCTCGGGCACTTCGCGCTCACGCTGCTCGTGCTCGACCTGGTCACCGAGCGGGTGGTGACGGTGAGCTCCGGGCTGCATCGGGGCGGGCGCATCCACTACGAGGACCTCGACGGCGCCCGGGAGTACAACCGGCAGGCTTTCTACAGCCAGTCCAAGTTCGCCAACGTGCTCTTCGCGCTGGAGCTCGACCGGCGGCTGCGGTCGGCCGGCGACGCGCGGCGCAGCCTGCTGGCCCACCCCGGATACTCGGCGACGAACCTCCAGCTCAGCGGGCCGACCGGGGCGCTGCGCGGGTTCATGCGCATGGGCAACGCGATGTTCGCCATGCCGGCGGCGCAGGGCGCGCTGAACATCCTGTACGCGGCGACCGAGCCCGCGGCCGAGAGCGGGCAGTTCATCGGGCCGGACCGGTGGCGCGAGATGCGCGGCTGGCCCAGCGTCGTGCGGCCCGACCCGAAGGCCACCGACGCGGCCGACGCGCGGCGGCTGTGGGAGCTGTCGCAGCAGCTCACGGACGTGCAACTTTCAGGTGCTGACCTGCGCCGATAGCGCGAATACGCAGGTTTCCTTTCCGGATGGCGGGCGCCGCTGGGTTCAATCCCAGCACGCCAGTCGCCAGGGAGGAAGATCGATGCGACAGAGGAAGAAGTGGCTGAGCGCGCTCGCGGCCGTGGGCATGGCCGCGGCCGCCGCGCTCGGGGTCGCCATACAGCAGCCGTCCGCACACGCCGCCGGGTCGTACAACTACGCCGAGGCGCTGCAGAAGTCGATCTGGTTCTACGAGGCCCAGCAGTCCGGGCCGAAGCCGTCGTGGAACCGCGTGAACTGGCGCGGCAACTCCGCGATGAACGACGGCTCCGACGTCGGGCTCAACCTCACCGGCGGCTGGTTCGACGCCGGCGACCACGTGAAGTTCGGCTTCCCGATGGCGTTCTCGACCACGATGCTGGCCTGGGGCGCGGTCGAGTACCGCGACGCCTACGCCCGCTCGGGCCAGCTGACGAACCTGGTCAACAACCTGAAGTTCGTCAACGACTACTTCATCAAGGCGCACCCGAGCGCCAACGTCCTCTATGGACAGATCGGCAGCGGCAACCCCGACCACGCCTGGTGGGGGCCGGCCGAGGTGATGCCGATGGCGCGCCCGGCGTACAAGATCGACGCGACCTGCGGCGGCTCCGACCTGGCCGGTGAGACCGCCGCCGCGATGGCCGCCTCCTCGATCGTGATCCGCCCGACCGACCCCACCTACGCGGACACCCTGGTCACGCACGCGAAGCAGCTGTACACCTTCGCCGACACGGTCCGCAAGAAGTACTCGGACTGCATCACCGACGCCGCGAGCTACTACAACTCGTGGAGCGGCTACAACGACGAGCTCGTGTGGGGCGCGATCTGGCTGTACCGCGCCACGAACGACGCGAGCTACCTCGCCAAGGCCGAGAGCGGCTACGACAACCTGAGCAACGAGAACCAGACCACCACGAAGTCGTACCGCTGGACGATCGCCTGGGACGACAAGTCGTACGGCTGCTACGTCCTGCTGGCGAAGCTCACCGGCAAGCAGAAGTACATCGACGACGCCAACCGCTGGCTGGACTACTGGACCGTGGGCGTCAACGGCGCCAAGGTGCCGACGTCCCCCGGCGGCGAGGCGGTCCTCGACAGCTGGGGGTCGCTGCGGTACGCCGCCAACACCTCCTTCGTCGCGTTCGTCTACAGCGACTACCTCACGGACGCGACCCGCAAGGCGCGCTACCACGACTTCGGCGCCCGCCAGATCAACTACATCCTCGGCGACAACCCGCGCAGCTCTAGCTACATGATCGGCTTCGGGGCCAACCCGCCGAAGAACCCGCACCACCGCACCGCGCACGGCTCCTGGAGCGACAACATCAACGAGCCCGCGCAGTCCCGCCACACGCTCTACGGCGCGCTGGTCGGCGGCCCGACGTCGCCGAACGACGCCTACACCGACAGCCGCAACGACTACACGATGAACGAGGTCGCCACCGACTACAACGCCGGGTTCACCAGCGCCCTGGCCCGCATGTACAGCGAGTACGGCGGCACCGCGCTCGCGAACTTCCCGGTCGCGGAGACCCCGGACGGGCCCGAGATGTACATCGAGTCCTCCATCAACACCCCGGGCACGAACTTCACCGAGGTCAAGGCGCTGGTCTACAACAAGTCGGCGTGGCCGGCCCGGGCCCTGACCCAGGGCTCCTTCCGCTACTACTTCACCCTCGACGGCGCCACCACGCCGAGCCAGATCTCGCTGACGAGCGCCTACAATCAGTGCTCGGCGCCGACCGGCCCGACGCTGGTCAGCGGCAGCACGTACTACGTGACCGTGAGCTGCACCGGGCAGAACATCGCCCCGGCCGGGCAGTCCGCGTGGCGGCGTGAGGTGCAGTTCCGCATCACGAGCGCCGGCTCCTGGGACCCGTCGAACGACTGGTCGCTGCCGGCCGGCAGCACCCAGGCCGCGAACAGCCGCATGACGCTGTTCGACGGCACCACGAAGGTCTGGGGCGACGCGCCCGGCTCGGGCCCCGCCGACACCACGCCGCCGAGCGCGCCGGGCAAGCCGTCGTTCACGAACGTCACCGCGACCGGGGCCACCGCGACCTGGGCCGCGTCCACGGACAACGTGGGGGTGGCGAGCTACGGCGTGTACAACGGCAGCACCCTCGTGGGGACCAGCGCCACGACGTCGCTGGCGATCACCGGGCTGACCCCGTCGACCGCGTACTCGTTCACCGTCGTCGCGCTCGACGCGGCCGGCAACGCCTCGAGCGCCTCGCCGGCCGGGACGGTCACGACCTCGGCCCAGACCGGGGACGTCACCCCGCCGACCAAGCCCGGCACGCCGGTGGCCTCGGGCATCACCGCCTCAGGGGTGACGCTCACCTGGGCGGCGTCCACGGACGCGGTCGGCGTCACCGGGTACGACGTGCTGCGTCTCGGCGGCACGGCCGGCCCGGTGGTCGTGGCCACCACGACCGGTACGACCGCCAACGTCACCGGACTCAGCGCGAGCACCGCGTATCAGTTCGCGGTGCGGGCCAAGGACGCGGCCGGGAACCTCTCCACCACGTCCGACCCGGTGTCGGTGACCACGACCGGCGGCTCGACGGGCAAGTCCTGCTCGGCCACGTACAAGGTCACCAACCAGTGGGGCGACGGCTTCAACGGCGAGGTGACGGTGACGAACACCGGCTCCACGGCGCTGGCGGGCTGGACGGTCTCGTTCACGTTCCCGGGCAACCAGAAGATCAGCAACGGCTGGTCGGGCGTGTGGACCCAGTCGGGCACGGCGGTCACCGTGGCCAACGCCGACTGGAACGGCGCCCTCGCCCCCGCGGCCTCGGTCGCGCCGGGCTTCGGGGCGAGCTACTCGGGGACGAACTCGGCCCCGGCCACGCTCACCTGCACGGCGCGCTGAGCCGATAGATCACGATGTCGCCGGCGGACCAGGCGTAGGAGGCCTGGTCCGCCAGGCGCGGCGACTCCCGGCCCTGCGCGCGGTCGACGAGGATCCAGCCGACCCGCTGGTCGCGCAGCCAGCGCAGCCGGGCCGGGGTCGGCTCGTAGATGGCCAGGTCGTTCGCCCGCAGGCGGGCCGGGTCCCAGTAGTCCAGGGCCGGGCCGACGCCGTGGCGGGCGGCCTGGATGGCGTTCGACTCGGGGGAGTAGCCCCAGCTGCCCAGCAGGACCCGGCGCTCGGAGTAGGCCGAGATCCAGTAGGCCAGGCTCTGGCGGCCCTGCTCGCCGGAGCCGACGCGATGCACGTTCGTGGCGATGTACTCGTCCGGTGCGCTGTGCGCGCGCAGCCAGCGGGCGCCGGCGGCCTGGTCGGGGGTGACGCGCACGTGATAGGCGGTGCCGAGGTTGGCGTGGTGCACGGCGTCGTAGGGCAGCCCGGCGGCGCCCGCGAAGAGCACGACGACCAGCGCGGCGGGCTTCGAGCGCGTGGCCGCCGCGACGAGGAGCGTCAGCGCGGCGAACGCGTAGACGGGGACCACCGGGTCGGCGGGCGGCATCGTCGCGGTCCAGGCCGCGGCCGCCACCCCGGCGGCCCCGAGCAGGCCGGCGAGCGGGACCCGGCGCACTCCGGCCGCGGACAGGATCGCGCCGAACGGGAAGCCGGCGATCGCGAAGAAGTGCTGGCCCCAGGAGTTGTGCCAGATCAGCACGGTCGCGGCGAAGCCCGCCAGCGCGGCGCCGGCCAGGAAGCGCTCGACGGGGCCCCACGGGCGCGGCACGAACAGCGCCCCGGCCAGGCGGAATCCCATCGCGATGGCGTAGGCGCCCAGGCCGGCCGCGATCACCACCGGGCGGCCGCGCGCGAAGTCGGCCATGATGCCGAAGGGGGCCCAGGTCAGGCCGCCGCCCTCGGATCCGTACAAGAGCAGCACGGCGAGCCCGGTCACCCCCGCGAGGACCAGGAACGGCCGCCACGCCCGGCGCGGGCCCGCGCAGACGAGCCCGGCCAGCGCGACGGGCAGCACCGTCGACTTCGCGCCCGCGACGCCGGCCGCCAGCACGGTGAGCAGCAGCCAGGTGCGCGTCGTGTGCTCGCGCCGCAGGATCCGCACGAGCACGGCGATCAAGGGCATGGACAGCGCCGAGGCGTACAGCACGGAGCGGCTCGACCAGGAGTAGTACGCGGTGATCGTGCCGAAGAACGCGGGCGCCCGGGCGGGCAGGACAGCCTCGCCCACGGTGTACATCAGGGCCGCCGCGATCGGACCGGCCCACGCGCGCCCGGTGACCCGCCAGGCGGCCACGGCGAGCAGGACGACCGCGAGCACGGCCAGCGCCGGCAGGTCGAGCCGGAACCACAGCACCGGCAGGTCGACGCCGGTCAGGCGGCCCGCGGCGGCGAGGTGCGCGTAGGCGAACCAGTGGTACGGCAGGGGCTCGGCGCCGAGCTCGGGGACGGCGAGCGGGAAGTGGTGGCGCAGGTCGGCGGCGACCGCGAGCAGGTTGAGCTGGTCGATCATGTAGTCGGCCGGGCGGCCGGTCGGCACCGGGGGGTTCACGCGCAGGAAGGCCCAGGTGAGGTACGCCACGAAGCCCATCGCCACCGCGGCGACCGACCAGGACCAGCCCCTCGTCGGCCGGTGCGGGTATTCGGGGGTGCGCAGGTGGCGGCGCAGGAGGATGACCGTCAGGATCGGCCAGGCCCACCAGATCGGGCGGGCGGCCGTCTCGGCGATGAGCCCGACGGCCGTGCCGAACGACAGGTCCTCGACCAGGCTGTGCGCGTCGCGGCGCAGTACCCGGTAGATCAGCGTGCCGGGGAGGACCACGGCGGCGCCCACGTAAGCGAAATACCATGCGATATCGTAAATGTCGGTTTTGAGGGCTATCAGGACCGCGGTCACGGCGGCGGCTACGGTGAGCGCCGGGAGCCAGCGGGTCACGCCCGGTTGAACGGTGCGGACCCGGGTTCAGTTGCGCGCTTTGAGCCGCTCCATCGCGCGCTTGCGAGCCGGGGACTCGATCCACTCGATCGGCACCGCGCGCAGCAGGCGGCCCGCGATCCGGGCGTTGACCGAGGTCACCAGGTCGGTCGCGGGCAGGCCCGGCAGCCCGTAGAGCCGGCGCGCCCAGGCCGGCAGCAGGCCGATCGCCAGCGCCGACACGCTGAACGCCGCCCCGCGCACCGGGGTCAGGCCGAGCCCCCACGGCAGCGGCGGCACGGTGAGGAAGATGCCGGTCGCGGCCGAGTCCGCGGTCAGCTCCAGCTCGGGCCGCATCGAGGCGTAGTAGGCCTCGACGGCCGCCACCGAGTCGGGGACCGTCGCCGGGTCGAGGCCGACCAGCGCCGCGGTGCGGGTCTGCTCGCGGAAGTACTCGTCGGACTCCTCCGGGGAGAGCCGCAGCCCGCCGCGCAGGACCGCGCTCAGGAACGACTCGACCTCGGTGACGTGCACCCATCGCAGCAGCTCGGGCTCGTCGACGCGGAAGCGCTCGCCGGTGCGCCGGTCGACAGCGGTCATCCGGGCGTGCAGCGCGCGGACGCGGCGGCCGGCGCGCTCGGCCTCCTCGGTGGTGCCGTAGATCACGGTGGTCACGTAGGTCGAGGTGCGGGCCAGGCGGCCCCAGGGGTCCTGGCGGTACCGGCTGTTCTGCTCGACCCCGGCGACCGCGCGCGGGTGCAGGGCCTGCAGGTAGAGGCTGCGCAGCCCGCCCACGGTGACCATCGGCTCCCGGTGCACACGCCACGTGACCGAGTCGGGACCGAAGAGGCCGTGGTCGGTCACTGCGCCATTTCTTCGGCCCGCTTGAGCTGGCACGCCGGGCACAGCCCCCAGAATGTGACCTCGGCCTCATCCAGCACGAAGCCGTGGGCCTGCGACGGGGTCAGGCAGGGCGCCTCGCCGACCGCGCAGTCCACGTCGGCGATCTCGCCGCAGCCGCGGCACACCACGTGGTGGTGGTTGTCGCCGACCCGCGACTCGTATCGCGCCGGGCTCCCGGCCGGCTCGATCCGGCGGGCCAGCCCGGCCCGGGACAGCGCGCTGAGCACGTCATACACCGCCTGGGTCGAGACCGTGTCCAGGCGCGAGCGCACCCGGGCCGCGATCTGCTCGACGTCGAGATGGCCGCGGGACTGCTCGAGGACCTCCAGCACGGCCAGCCGGGGTCGCGTCACTCGCAGACCCCGGGCGCGCAGCAGATCTTCACCCGACACACTTCCATGAGACCACGCAGCCTGGAACCGTTCAAATGTTTCCGGACTCTTGAACCCCGGAACTCGCCCGCGGGTACGCCCCCGCGGGGAGGATCCGTATCTGAAGGAGGCTTCGTGTTCGATCGTGTAGCCGGTATTCCGGCCCACCCGCTGTTCATCCACGCGGCGGTCGTGCTGGTGCCGCTGCTGGCGCTGGTCGCGGTCCTCTACGGGGTGTGGCCCGCGAGTCGCCGGCACATCCGCTGGCCGCTCGTGGCGTTCGCGATCCTGGCTCCGGGCTCGGTGTTCTTCGCCAAGGAGTCCGGGGAGTCGTTCAGCGCCAACAAGGCGTTCCAGTCGCCGCAGATGCGGGCGGCGATCGAGAGCCACGAGGAGTACGCGGACACGCTGTTCTGGGTGATCCTCGGGCTGGCGGTGGTGGCCTTGGTCATGGCGTTCATGATCCCGGCGACCCGGGACGGCTCGGCGAGGATCAAGGCCCCGGCCGCGGCGCACTACGCCGCCGCCGGCCTGTCGGTGGTGCTGGCCGTCGCCGCGGCGTTCTACGTGTACAAGACCGGCGACTCCGGCGCCAAGATGGTCTGGGACGGCTTCTAGAACAGCGCTTCTAGAACAGGGCGCGGCCGCAGAGGATCAGGAGCACGACCACCAGCACGGCCCCGGCGAAGATGCCCATGCCCTTCGTCAGGATCGTGGCCGCCTGCTCCTCGCGGTCGAGGTGCTCGCCGTCCTGGGACGGCAGCGTGCGCGGCGGGGCGGGCGGCTCGACCACGGGCGGGCGCCAGCCGTGCGGCGGCGGGGTGGTGCGCGGGGCGCCGGTGTAGGGGACGCTCTGGGGCCCGGGCGGCGCGGGAGGGGGCGCGGCCTCGGTGCCCTCGGCGGGGCGTCGCCAGTACGCGTCGTCGCTCACGCGTCGACAGTACCCATCACCGGGGTGAGCCGGTCGGTTCACCCCGGTGACGGGCGCCGGGGTCAGTCGTTGCCGAGTTCGCGCAGTTCGGCCAGGGACATCGGGCGGGTCGCGTCCGGGTCCGGCTGGTCCGTGTGCTGCTGCAGGCGAAGCGTGTCCTGCTCGTCGGCGGGGAGGTCGGCGACGGGCTCGGGGGTGGGTTGTGTCATGCCGCGAGTGTGACCTGTGCACCCCGAAGGCGACTGTCGTCATTCGGCCACTTTCCGGCAAACTCGCGGGAGTAGTCTCGCTGCCGTGGCTGGTACGAACGGGTGGGCGCCCACCGATGAGCAGCGCGAAGTGAGCTTCGAGGACTTCGCCGACGAACTGGTCGTGCTCCCGGATCACACGACCGACGACACCGACTCGGGCTGGGGCGAGCGCGCGGCGACGAACGACGACCGCCTGCTCTCCGACCGCCCGCCGCACTGGGACTAAGGACACGCGAGAACGCCCGGCCCGCTCGCGGACCGGGCGTTTCTGCCGCCGGAGATCAGGACGAAGCGGACGAGCTGCCGGAAGAAGACGACGACGTCGTGCTGCCGGCCGGCTTCGACTCGGTCTTGGTCTCCGTCTTCGTGGTCGTCGACTCGCTCTTCGTCTCGCTCTTGGAAGACTCGGTCTTCGTGGACGACGAGGACGAGGACTTGCCCGAGTTGCGGGAGTCGGTGCGGTAGAAGCCCGAGCCCTTGAACACCACGCCCACCGCCGAGAACTGCTTGCGCAACCGGCCCTGGCACTGCGGGCACTCGGTCAGCGGCTCGTCGGTGAACGACTGCACAGCTTCGAGCTGGTGGCCGCACACCGTGCAGGCGTACTGGTAGGTAGGCACCGCTCAGCCTCCATCATTGGCACTCTGATACTTCGAGTGCCAATGATGCGGTATCGCACACCCCTTCGTCCAATGGACGTGCGCGGGGTCATAACCCAGCAACGCTCCGCAGACGTGCTGGTCATGCGGTTCGGCCGGGAGCCGCGGCCGCCATTCGCCGGGGTAGAGCAGCACGAGCGCGGGCGCCCCGGCCCGGTGCAGGGCCCGATCGTAGGAGCCGCCGCCCTGGCCGAGCCGGATGCCGTCCTCGGCCACGGCCAGCCCCGGCAGCAGCAGCAGGTCCGCCCGGCCGATCCCGTCCGGGCCCAGCCGCGGGCCGGTCGGCTCGCGCATGCCGCGGCGGCCCTCGATCAGGGTTCCGTCGTACGGCGCCCAGTCCAGGTCGCCGTCGTCGAGCAGGACGGGCAGCAGGAGTCGCTCGGCCACCCGGGCCAGGGCGGCAACCAGCTCCGGGCCACCCGGCTCGAACGCCATCGGCACGTAGGCGGCCACGGTCCGGGCGCCTGCCTCCGGTACCAGATCAAGCACGGCGGCCACCAGGGAGCGGTCCGCGTTCGCCCGATCGGCGGCCGGCATGGCCCGGCGGACGGACCGGATGTGCGCTCTGAGCTCGGTTTTGGGGGACACCCCAGGCAGCACCACTCGATTCCTCCCGATCTGTGACAGCATCGCATCATGACGCTGCGGGCGCGCCTCACCGCCGCCTTTCTCGCGGTCGTCCTGGGCCCGGTGCTCCTCGGCGCCGTGTTCGTCGGCATCGCCGTGGCCACCGTCAGCGACCAGCGTGCCTCCGAGCGGCTCGGCGCCGGCGCCGACAACCTGCGGGCCGCCCTCGCCGTCACCTGCCAGCGGCTGCGGCTCGCGGCCGAGACCGCGGCGCTGCTCGGCGACCGCCCGGACGCGGCCCAGACCGCCGTCGGACGCGGCCTGGCCCGCACGGTCGAGGTGACCGGCCCCGACGGCGGCGTGCTCGCGAGCGCGGGCGACCTGCCGCCCCGGCCCTGGGCCGACTGCGCGGCGCCGACCGGCAACGCGTTCGCCGCGCTCGCCGCCTCCGTCGACGTGCTCGACGTGAACGGCCGGCGGGCCGGGCGGGCGTACGCCGTCGAGCCCGTCGACTCCACCCTGCTGGGCTGGCTCGCCTCGGCCAGCGGGGTGCGCGTCAGCTCGCTGGCCCCCGGGCCGGCCCCCACCGCCGAGGACGCCGCCATCGCCGAGCTCGCGCGCGGGCTGGTGCCGGGCGCGACCGGCACCACCGACGGCGGCCGGCTCGTGCGCCGGCTCGACCCGCAGCCGGGCCAGCCGCTCACCCTGGCCGTGAGCGTCCCCGCCCCGGACGTGCAGGGCCTCTACGCGGTGCTCGTCGCCGTCGTCGTCTGCGCGGGCCTGGTCGCGATCAGCGTCGCCTGGTGGCTGGCCCGCTCGACCACGCAGCCGCTCACCGAGCTCGCCCAGGCCGTCGAGCGGGTCGCGGACGGCGACCTCGGCGCCCGGGTGCCCGTGCGCAGCCAGGACGAGGTGGGGCGGCTCGGGCAGACGTTCAACCGCATGACGCGGGAGATGCAGGGATACGTCCAGGCCCTCACCGCCAGCCGCGACCAGCTCCGCGGCCAGCTCGGCGTGCTCGGCGACACCCTCGCCGGCACGCACGACCTCGAGCGCATCCTCCAGGTGATCCTGCAGACCGCGACGGCCGCGACCGGCGCGCAGGCCGGGGTCGTGCTCATGGCCGACCCGGCCGGCGTCGAGCTGCGGGGCCAGGTCGCCGAGGGCCTGACCGCGATCCCGGGCGGCATCGACGTGACCGAGCTGCGGCTCTCGCCGGGGGAGGGGCTGCTCGGCACGGTCGCCGCGTCCGGAGAGCCGCGGCGGGGGCGGGTCGACCGCGACGGGCCCGCGCTCTCGGCGAACGAGCCGCGGTGCGTGACGTACGTCGCGGTGCCCATCGCCGCCCCCGCGGCCGGCCCGACCACCGGGCTGGAGCCGTCGACCGAGCGCCCGCCGGCCGCCCGCGGCGTGCTCGCCCTCTACGACCGGCACGGCTTCGACGAGTTCGACGACGCCGACCTGGTGACCTTGCGCACCTTCGCCGGGCAGGCGGCCGTCGCCGTCGACAACGTCCGGGTGCACGAGGAGGCCCAGCGGCTCTCCCTCACCGACCCGCTGACCGGCCTGTCCAACTACCGCTACCTGCGCGAGTCGCTGCGCCGGGAGGTCGAGCGGGCCAGCCGCTTCGGCCGCGACCTGGCCGTGCTCGCCCTCGACCTGGACCACTTCAAGGAGGTCAACGACGGCTACGGCCACGCCGCGGGCGACGCGGTGCTGGCCGAGTTCGCGCGGCGGCTGCGCGCCGAGATCCGCGAGGTCGACTTCGCCTTCCGCCAGGGCGGCGAGGAGTTCGTGGTGCTGCTGCCGGAGACCGACGCGGCCGGCGCGGCCACGCTCGCCGAGCGGCTCGGCGCGGCCGTGCGGCGCAGCCCGGTGCTCGTCGTGTCGGCCTCGGGCGCCCCGGCGCCGCGTCGGATTCCCGTCACCGTATCGATTGGCATCGCGGTGTTTCCGCACCACGGCGCGACCGGGGCGGCGGTGCTCGAGGCGGCCGACGACGCCCTGTACGCGGCCAAGGCCGGCGGGCGCGACACGTATCGGCTGGCCGCGGGTGGCGGTGGCGCGAAGGCGAGCGCCGAGGTGACGCCCGGCGCGCCAAAGGCGTCGCAACCACCGCGACAGAGCCGCGGCGGCTAGCCTGCTTACATGCCTGACACGACTCCTCACCAGTCCGCGACGCGTCAGCGGGCTGTCAAAGCCGTGATCCCGGCGGCGGGGCTAGCCACCCGCTTCCTCCCGGCAACCAAGGCCGTCCCCAAGGAGCTACTGCCGGTGGTCGACCGGCCCGTGCTCCAGTACATCGTCGAGGAGGCGGCCGCCGCCGGCATCAGGGACATCCTCCTGGTGACCGGCCGGGGCAAGACCTCGATGGTCGACCACTTCGACCGCCGCCCCGACCTGGAGGCCCGCCTCATCGAGAAGGGCGACACCAAGCGCCTGGAGGCGATCAAGCGCCCGGCCGAGCTCGCCGAGATCTACACCTGCCGCCAGGCCGAACCCCTCGGGCTGGGGCACGCGGTGTCCTACGGCGAGTCCCACATCGGCCCCGAGCCCTTCGCGGTGCTGCTGGGCGATGAGTTCTGCGACGAGGCGGAACCCCTCCTGCCGGCCATGCTCGACCTGCAGGCCCAGACCGGCGGCATCGTGCTCGCCTTCATCGAGGTCGACCCCGAGGAGACCAACCGCTACGGCATCGCCGCCGTGGAGCCCTGCGACCTCAAGGTCGACGCCGGCGAGACGGTGAAGGTGACCGCGCTGGTCGAGAAGCCCAAGCCGGAAGAGGCCCCGAGCAACCTCGCCATCGTCGGGCGGTACGTGCTGCCCGCCGAGATCTTCGACGCGATCCGCCGCATCGGCCCCGGGGCCGGCGGCGAGATCCAGCTCACCGACGCCATGGCGCTGCTGCTGGCGGAGGGCACCCCGGTGCACGGGATCGTCTACCGGGGCACCCGGTACGACACCGGCATGCCCCTGGGGTACTTGCAGACGGTCGTCCAGCTCGCGGTGCAGCGCGACGACCTCGGTAACGCGTTCAGCCAGTGGCTGACCCAGTTCGTGGAGAAGGATCTGCGCGGGTGACAGCGGTTCCAGCGACGGGCTCCCACCACGACGCGGCGCGCGACGCCGGCGTCGGGCCGAACGCGCGCGTCCCCCTCGCCGACTATCTCGCCGGCGTGCTCCGTGGGCTGCGCCCGTTGCCCCCGCTGGACCTCGAGATCACCGCGGCGCACGGCAACGTGCTCGCCGAGGACGTGGTCGGGCCGGGCCCCGTGCCCGCGTTCGACCACGCCGCCATCGACGGCTACGCCGCGCGCTTCGACGACATCAGCGACGCTCAGCCGGGCCGGCCGGTCCGGCTCAGCGTCGTCGGCGACCTGGTGGCCTCGAGCTGGCGCCCGGTCCGCCTCACCCCCGGCACCTGCTTCTCGGTCGCGGCCGGCGCGCTCATGCCGGTCTCCGCCGACGTGGTGGTCCCGCCCGGGATGACCGACCAGGGGATGGCCGCGGTCGAGGTGTACCACCCCACGAAGCGCGGCCACGGGGTGCGCCGCGCCGGCGACGAGCTGCCGGCCGGGGCGATGCTGGCCCGGGCCGGCGCCTACGTGACCCCGCCGCTGGTCTCGGTGCTGGCCGCGAGCGGCATCGGGCACGTCGTGGTCCGCCCCAGCCCGCGGGTCGTGGTCATCGCGACCGGGGACGAGCTCGTCGACGTCGGCCGGGCCAGCCAGCCGGGCCAGGTCGTCGACGCCAACTCGCACGCGCTGACCGCGGCCGCCGCGGAGGCGGGCGCGCACGCGTACCGCGTCGGCATCTGCGACGACGACCCCGAGGGCCTGCGCGGCCTGCTCGACGACCAGATGCTGCGGGCCGACCTCATCATCACCACCGGTGGCACGGGCACCGGCCCCGGCGACATGGTGCGCCGGATCCTCTCGCGCACCGTCGTCTTCTCCGATCTTTCCGTGTACCCGTGCAGCTCCCTCGGCTACGGAACGGTCGGCGGCCCCAACGGGGTGCCGATCGTCTGCCTGCCCGGCGACCCGGGCGCGGCCCTCATCGGCTTCGAGGTGCTCGCCCGCCCGGTCATCCAGCTGCTGGCCGGGGCCGATCCCGTGTTCCGTCCGAGCGTGCGCGCCCACCTGCTGGAGACGGTCAGCTCGCCCTCCGGGATGCGCGAGTTCCGGCCCGCGTACATCACCGAGCGCCGCGGCGGCGGGTACACTGTCGCTCCGCTCGCCGGTGGTCCGTACACCCTCTCCGGCCTGGCCGACGCCAACGGCCTCATGGTGCTGGGGGAGAAGGTCATCAGCGCGGCCGCAGGCTCCACGGTGGACGTCATACTCTTGGATAGGCGGCGATGAGTCAGCCCGGTTGGCCCGCAGTCCTCAAGGACGGTCCGGTCACGTTGCGTCCGTACCGGCGATCCGACGCGCGCACGTGGTCCGAGGTGCGCAGGGCCAACGAGCAGTGGCTGGGCAAGTGGGAGCCGACGCCGTACGGCACCTGGCACGACCTGAACTCCGTGGCCGCCTTCCGGGCCGTCCACGCCGACCTGCGCCGGGCCGCGCGCCACGGCACCGCGATGCCGTTCGCGGTCTGCTACGAGGACCGGCTCGTCGGGCAGCTGACGCTCGGCAACATCGTGCGGCGGGCGTTCTGCTCGGGCTACGCCGGCTACTGGGTCGACTCCCGCGTCGCCGGCAAGGGCATCATCCCCACCGCGCTCGCCCTGGTCGTCGACCACGCCTTCGCCGTCGGCGGGCTGCACCGCATCGAGGTCAACATCCGCCCGGACAACGCCGCGAGCCGGCGGGTCGTGGAGAAGCTGGGCTTCCGGCAGGAGGCCTACCACCACCGGTACCTGCACATCGACGGCGACTGGCGCGACCACCTCGGCTACGCGATGACCACCGAGGATCTCGCCGGCGAGGGCGGCCTGCTCGCCCGCTGGCACAAGACCCTCGCCTCGACCTAGACATTTCGGTCTTTTCGGACAAATCCGATTTGCCCTTTCGGGCGTTTCCTCCTGCGTGTTGACGTGGTACCGGCCCCGGCGCGTCGTAAGGTCATGAAACGGAGTTACCGCGTTGTAACTTCCACAGACTTGGATGACTCGCGCGCCTGGGGGGACCGGCGCACGAGGCTGGAACAGGAGGGGTGAGGGTGCCGACCTCGGTGCTCCTCGCCGTCCTCGCCGCTGCTGGGCTCCTCGCCCTGGCGCCCGCACTGGTGCGCCGATACGACGCAACAGAGCGGCTGGTGGCGGAGCGGGCGTTGTCGACCGCGCGGGTGCTGTCCCGCGCCGATCGACGCCGCCGTACCGTGCCCGGCCGCCGCCCGGTCAACCCGCCGCGGCTGCTCGTCCCGCGGGTCTCCTCGGCCGCCGGCCCGCTGCCCGCCCCGCGCCTGACGACCGTGTCGCCCGCCGCCCGCCGCCGGGTCCAGCGCGCCCCGCGCGCGATCTACCGCCGCCGCCGGGTGCTGCTCGCGCTCGTGCTGCTGAACCTCGCCGAGGTGTGCGGGATCACGCTCGTGAGCCCCGGCTTCTGGGTCAGCTTCGCCGTGACCGGCGGGCTCCTCGTCTACTACCTCGCGCACCTGCGCACCCGGGCCCTGCGCGACCGCCGGCGGCGGCGCGAGGAGGCGCGGTACGCGGCCTGGATCGCCCGCCGTCAGGCCCAAGTCCGCCGCGAGCAGTCGCGCCGCGCCGCCGCCCGCCGCGAGGCCCTGGCCCGTCAGCTGGCCGAACGGGACCGCGCGCGGCGGGAGGCGGCCCGCCTGAACGCCCTGCGTGGGCGCCCCTACGACACGCGGGCCTCGGGACAGTGAACCCGTTCGCAATCCCTCTCCACGACCTGTTAGTCTTAGCGCCGGTCCGCTTCACCGGGACCGATTGGGGTTGTGGCGCAGTCTGGTAGCGCACCTCGTTCGCATCGAGGGGGTCAGGGGTTCGAGTCCCCTCAACTCCACCAATAGGCCCAGCCTGTTCACAGGCTGGGCCTGTTCGCGTTTGTGGTGGAGTTGGTTCCTCGCGCTCGCTTCGCTCGCTCCCCAGTGGGGGCTTCGCCACCCACACCCCCATTGACCGGCTCGCGGTCCGTTGTTTGCTCGCGGTTGTCTTTGCTTTGCTTCGCTCGCTCCCCAGTGGGGGCTTCGCCACCCACATCCCCATTGACCGGCTCGCGGTCCGTTGTTTGCTCGCGGGCTCCTTGCTCGCTTCGCTTCGCTCGGTGGCGCGGGTCACGTAGCGTCCGGTTTGCTGAGTGGAGCTGGGCGAGCGAAACGGGAGCGGAGCATGGCTGGGGAGCCGATTGAGCGCTTGGTGGTGCGGGTGCGGGATGCCTTGGCTTCGTGTGGGGAGCTTGAGCTTCGGCCGCCGGCTACCGAGGAAGCGGTGGCTGGGTTTGAGCGGCGGGTTGGGGTTCGGCTGCCCTTGCCGTTCCGTGCGTTCGTGCTGGGGGTGGCTGACGGGATCTGGGTCGACGACGAGCCCTGGCTGTATGGGCTTGATGACGTGGCGCTCGAGGTCGGCAACGGTCTTGGCGATCCCGGTCGGGCGTTCTCGTATGGGGAGGCTGAGGCTTCTGCGATGCTTTTGGCCATTGCTGGGCTTTCCGACGGCGTTGGCGTCCTCGATGACTCGCGGGTGGCTGGGCTGCAGAAGAGTGGGGACCTTGATGGGTGCCTGACCATTGCCAACCATGGTGGCAATGACTTCTCGGTTCTTGTGGTCACCGGGGAGCAGGCCGGGTGGGTTTGGCGTACCGGGGAGATCGATGTGCCGGAGACTCGGGAGCTCTACTCGGGGGGTCCGGGGGCTACGCCGCTGGACTTTCTGGGGTGGCTTGAGGTTTGGGCGGAGGAGTTCGGCTGATCCCGCCGCTACGAGTTGCAGGCCGTTGATCGTGGGGGTGTGTGTGGTTACTCAGGGTGATTGGGTTGTTTGGAAGAGGGCTGGGTGACCTGGCGGCTCGGGCAGCGTACTGTGAGCCAGTCTCGTAACCGATTGCTGGAGTCCTCCGTGAAGCTCTCCATCCTGATGCCGGTGTACAACGAAGAGGCCCGGCTGCCTGACGCATTGAAGCAGGCCCTCGCCGTTGACTACCCGTGCGAGATCGAGCTCGTGGTCGTCGACGACGGCAGCAAGGACGGAACGGCGCAGATCCTGGCCGCGGCGGACGACAGCCGGCTCCGGCCGATCACGCACCCGCGCAACCAGGGCAAGGGCGCGGCGATCAAGACCGCCGTGGCCGAGGCGACCGGTGACTACATGGTCATCCTCGACGCCGACCTTGAGTACGACCCCAACGACATTCCGCGGCTGCTCGACCCCGTGCTCGACGGGCGCGCCGAGGTCGTCTACGGCAACCGGACGTTCGGGTCGCACAGCTCGTTCTCGTTCTGGTACGTGATGGGCAACAAGGCCGTCACGACCGCCGCGAACATGCTCTACAACTGCTACCTGTCGGACCTGGAGACGTGCTTCAAGCTGATGCCGCTGGCGATGTACCGCTCGCTGGCCGTCAAGTCGAAGGGCTTCGGCATGGAGGCCGAGGTCACCGGCAAGCTGCTGCGCCGCAAGGTGCGCCCGTTCGAGGTGCCGATCAGCTACGCCGCCCGCTCGCGGGAAGAGGGCAAGAAGATCACCGCGATGGACGGGGTCGAGGCGCTCTGGATTCTGCTCAAGGAGCGGATCCGTAAACCCCCGAAGAACATCTGACGGCGGTGTCCGGCGGTCGGGTGCGCCGACCGCCGTCGATCCGCAGCTCAGCACGGGTCGATGTTCGGTATTCAGCCGCGTGATTCGCTATTCGTACGACAAAGTCTGACCGATCGATGGAGCCGGGAGCCCCGGCCTCTGAGGATCATGAGCCCGTTGTGACCCATCCCTCGTCCTATCGGATAAGGGTCCACTCAACGGGGAGTTCAGCCAGTGACTGAATCGCGCCTTCCCAGGCGCACCTCGATGACCCGGATCGCGGTCATCGGTGCGGTCGCCTCGGCCCTCGTCGCCGCCGGAACCACGGCGGCGTTCGCGGCGCCTGAGAAGCAAGGCACGGCCGGCCCCGCCGGCAAGAAGCAACCATCCCACACGCTCGACTACCAGGCGGACGGCGCCGAGCTCAAGGCCCAGTCGCCCAAGGTCTCGGGCAAGTTCCGCTCCGGCGGCCGCGGCGCGGTCGCCAACGACTACATCGTCGTGCTCAAGAACGGCAAGGCGACCCAGGACCAGGTCACCGCCAGCGCCGGGGCGCTCACCAAGGCCCACAACGGCAAGGTCGGCAAGGTCTGGTCGAAGTCGCTGCGCGGCTTCACCACCACGATGTCCGAGGCCGACGCCCGCAAGCTGTCCGCCGACCCGGACGTCGCCTACGTCGAACAGAACGCCCTGTTCAAGAAGTCCGACGTGCAGAACACCCTGCCGGACCCCAACAACTGGAACCTCTGGGGTCTCGACCGGATCGACCAGGCGTTCCAGCCGCTCGACCACAAGTACACCTACCCCGCCGCGGGCAGCGGCGTCACGGTGTACGTGCTCGACACCGGCGTCAACGCGGCGCACCAGGAGTTCGCCGGCAACGCCGGATTCCAGCACTCCTGGTCGGCCAAGTGGAAGGACGACCAGGTCGCCGATTGCGGCACCCCCGCGCCCGGCGCGGACGACGACGGCCACGGCACCTTCGTGGCCGCCGAGATCGCCGGGGCGAAGTACGGCGTGGCCAAGCGCGTGCCGATCGAGTCCGTCAAGGTGCTCGACTGCACGGGTGGTGGCTACACGGACCAGATCGTCGACGGCATCAACCACGTCACCGAGACCGCGGTCAAGCCGGCCGTGGCGAACATGAGCCTCGGCGGCGAGATCAGCCCGGCCATCGACGACGCCGTCCGGGCGTCGATCGCCAGCGGCATCACCTACACGATCGCCGCGAACAACCACAACAAGGACGCCTGCACCGAGTCGCCGTCCCGGGTGCAGGAGGCGATCGTCGTCGGAGCCACCGACGAGGCCGACTTCCGGGCATCCTTCTCGAACTACGGCCCGTGCGTCGACCTGTTCGCCCCCGGCGTGCGGATCGAGTCGGCGTGGTACCAGAGCACGAACGACTACGCGTGGGCCGACGGAACCTCGATGGCGGCGCCGCTCGTCGCGGGTGACGCGGCCCTGCTGCTGCAGGCCCACCCGGACTGGACCCCGGCCCAGGTGCAGGCCGCGATCCTCAAGGCGGGCGTCAGCGGGACGGTCCACGCGGCCGGCCCCGGATCGCCCACCAAGCTGCTGCGCATCGGCGAGCCCGCCTCGGTGACCAGCCAGCAGTTCGGCCTGCGGGCCCGCGCCAACGGGCTCGTCGTGACGGCGGAGAGCGGCGGCAACCAGCCGATGACCGCGAACCGCTTCAACAAGGGCGCCTGGGAGGGCATCACCGTCGTGGACGCCGGTGGCGGCCTCGTCGGCCTGCAGTCCAGCGCCAACAACAAGTACATCACCGCCGAGTCCGGCGGTGCGGCCCCGCTGATCGCCAACCGGGCGAGCATCGGGGCGTGGGAGAAGTTCACGCTGGTCAACAACGCCGACGGCAGCGTCAGCTTCAAGGCGGCGGTCAACGGCAAGTACGTCACCGCCGACCTCAACAACGGCGGCAAGCTCATCGCCAACCGCGACGCCATCGGCGCGTGGGAGACGTTCGACTTCGCCGGGGCGGCCACCACGATCGCCCTGTACGCGCCGGTCAACGGGCGCTTCGTCACGGCGGACAACGGCGGCAACTCGCCGCTGATCGCCAACCGCGGGACGATCGGGCAGTGGGAGCAGTTCGACGTCGTGGACGCGGGCGGCTACCTCGCCCTCGTCGCGCACGCGAACAACAAGCTCGTCACCGCCGACCTCAACAACGGCGGCAAGCTCATCGCGAGCCGCACGGCGATCGGCGCCTGGGAGAAGTTCACGGTGGTCCACTCCGCGAACTTCACGGTGGGCTACTACGCGAACGCGAACAGCCGGTACGTCACCGCCGAGAGTGGTGGTGCCGCGCCGCTGACCGCGAACCGCACCGCCATCGGTGCCTGGGAAGTGTTCCAGTTCGTGAACGTCGGCGAACTGCTGTAACCGCTGTACCGAACTCCCCCTGCCGGTCGGCCGACCGGCAGGGGGAGTTTCGTTTGGGCACGGCGTACGGTGGCGCGGTGAGCTTCGGTCAACCCGTCGCGTCCCTGGAGATCCAGGTCGCGTTGTCCTGGGCCGTCCGCCGGGCGCTGGAGTTCCGCGAGCCGAGCGTCAGCGCCGAGCGGGCCGCCGACGCGATGCTGCGCATGCTCGGCGCGGACGAGGTGCGCTGGCAGATGCTGCCGGGCTGGGGCGCCTCCGGCGAGGGCGTGCCGGTCGCGCAGGAGGACGAGGTCGAGGCCACGCTCCGGCTCGCGCACTGGCGGGCCCGCCGGGACCTGCGCCGCTCGGCCGCCGACCCGCTGCCGGAGTGGGATCCGCGGGTGCGGGTCGGGCTCGGCCGGGCCCTCGCGGCCGCCGCCGAGGCGCCCTCGATCCGCTGCCTGGGCTTCCGGCTGTTCCTGCGCGCGCTGCTGGTGGAGTGCGCCTCGCCGGGGGAGTGGAGCGAGTTCATCCGCCGCTTCCACCTGCGCCCCGACGAGGAGTTCCTGCTCGACGGCACGCCCCCGGTCAGCTCGGCCTCGGCGTTTCTCAAGCCGGTCCGCAAGGGCGACCCGGTGCTCTCCGCGCTGGCCGCCCCCGCGGTGCTGCGCGGCGAGGCCGTGCAGCAGGCCGTGCGGGGCGGCTGCGCCCTGGTCGGGCAGGCGCACGCGGTGATGGCCGTGTGCGCGCTGGACTACCTGATGGCGATCACCCGGATCCGGCTCGCCGACGACGCCGTCGCGACGAACGGGGGCGCCCGGGCGCTGGCCGAGCTGGGCGTGACGTATCCGGATGTCAAGAACTTCGCGATGGACCTCTCGCCCGGCCCGGCCGAGATCCCGCGCGAGGACAAGGCGTGGCGGGCCGGGCGGGGCGACCCGCCGTTCGGGGCCGACCTCTACCACGCCGCGGGCGAGGCCGCGCGGCTGGCGAGCGAGCTCGGGCACCGGTACGCCGGCTCGTCCCACCTGCTCTTCGCGATCGCCTCGGACGCGACCGGCCCCGGGGCGCAGATGCTGCGGGCGCACGGCGTCGACCCGTCCGTCCTGGCGATGCGCCTGGGCCGGGAGCTTGCGCCCTGACCGGATCGCGGCGCCGGGCCGGGCCGATCGACGGCCAGGTCGGTAGGCTGCGACGGTGACCGGGCGACTGCTGGCCATCAGCGACCTCCACGTCGGCTACGCCGAGAACCGCGCGCTCGTCGAGCAGATGCGGCCCACGCACCCCGACGACTGGCTCATCGTGGCCGGCGACGTGGCCGAGCGGTTCGCGGACGTCATGTGGGCGCTGCGCACGCTCAGCGAGCGGTTCGCGAAGGTCATCTGGGCGCCGGGCAACCACGAGCTGTGGACGCCGCAGAACGACCCCGAGCAGTCGCGCGGGGCGGCGCGGTACGACAAGCTCGTCGACGCGTGCCGCGAGCTCGGCGTGCTCACCCCCGAGGACCCGTACGCGCTGTGGGAGGACCGCCTCGCGATCGCCCCGCTCTTCGTGCTGTACGACTACTCGTTCTGGCCCAAGGGCGCGACCTCGACCGAAGAGGCCCTGCGGATGGCGCACGCGGCCGGGATCGTGGGCACCGACGAGGCCCTCCTGCACCCCGACCCCTACCCCGGGCGGGCCGAGTGGTGCGCGGCCCGGCTCGGGCACACCGAGGCCCGGCTGGCCGCGATCGACGGCCCCACCGTGCTGGTCAACCACTTCCCGATCGTGCGCGAGCCGACGGATGTGCTGTGGTACCCCGAGTTCGCGCTCTGGTGCGGCACGACCCGCACGCGTGACTGGCCCACCCGCTTCAACGCCGAGGTCGTGGTCTACGGCCACCTGCACATCCCGCGCACCACGTGGCACGACGGCGTCCGGCACGAGGAGGTCTCGGTCGGGTACCCCCGCGAATGGAGCAAACGGGCGACCCCGCCGGCGCAACTCCGCCCGGTTTTGACCCCTGCAACCTAGAACGGCGTAGAACGTCGCCCGGGCCCCACAGCCGGCCCGGATTCGGCAATGATCGATGCGCAACCCCAACCATCCCGGGAGCGCAGATTGCGTCAGCATGCCCTGCGCCGTTCGCTGCTGTCCGCCGCAGCCACGGCCACGATCATCGGCGCCATGGCGGTGCCGTCCGGGCCGGCCTTCGCCGCCGGCACGGCCACCATCACCGGCCACCTCACCGACTCCTCCGGCCAGCCCCTCGCCAACGCCGCCGTCCAGGTCTCCAACTCCCAGGAGACGTTCCAGGTCACCACGGACGCGAGCGGCGCCTACAGCGCGCCGGGCCTCGACGCCGGCACCTACACGATGTCCTTCGTCCCGGCCGGCGCGCAGTTCCGGCAGTACGCCCACCAGAAGCGCACGTGGGAGACCGCCGATCAGATCGCGGTCGCCGCGGGGGCCACGGTCGTCGTCGACGACCAGGCGCTGCCGTCCGGCCGGATCACCGGGTCGCTGCACAAGCGCGACGGCTCGCCGGTCGCGGGCGCCTACCTCACCGCCTACACCGCCGACGAACAGGTCATGGCCGGCGTCACGAACACCGCGGCGGACGGCACGTTCTCCTTCGAGCTGCTGACCGGCGCATACAAGATCCAGTTCTACCAGTATCCGCTGGTGTACCAGTGGAACGGCGGCACCTTCACCTTCGAGTCGGCCGCCGCGATCACGGTCGTGGCCGGCCAGGCGACGCCGCTGGCGGAGACCGTCATCGGGACCGGCTCGATCGCCGGGCGGCTGCTCAAGGCCGACGGCACCCCGGCCGCCGGCGTCAGCGTCTCCGCCAACGTGCTCGACGGCCCCGGCCGCTACGCGACGACCGGCGCGGACGGCCGCTACCGCATGGACGACGTGCCGGTCCGCGCCGACTGGTACGTCGCGTTCAGCGGGCCGGGCGGGCGGACGCAGTACGCCCACGGCAAGCTCACCCAGGAGTCGGCCGACCGCGTCGCGGTGACCGAGGACCAGGTGACCACCGTGGACGACCAGCTGTTGCCGACCGGGTCCGTGCGGCTCGTCGCCCACGACGCCACCACCGGCGCGCCGCTGACCGGCTTCTGCGCGTGGGAGGCCTACTCGGGCGTCGGCGGCTGCGCCGAGACCACCGAGCTCGTGGTGGCGGACATGTTCGTGGGCACCTGGCACTTCTCGGTCAACCTCGGCGACCACCGGCACTTCGACGTCATCGACCAGCCGGCCGTCGTCACCGCGGGTCAGACCACCACGGTGGACGTGGCGATGCGCCTCGGGGCCTCCCTCACGGTGCCGATGACCGCGCGGGCGAGCGGGGCCGCCGCCGACGGCTGTGCGCAGGTCGCCCGGTCCGGGGGCGAGTTCCCGGTCCCCTACGGCTCCGGCTGCACCGACTGGCAGTGGCCGCCCACCCCGGGCTCGGTGCTCATCGGGCCGCTGGAGCCGGGCACGTACCAGGTCTTCGCCGACCCCAGCGACAGCGCGCTCGGGTCGCAGTGGGTGGGCGCGACCGGCGGCACCGGCGACCGCGACGCGGCGGCGTCCGTGACCCTCGCCGCCGGCGACCAGGCCACCCTGGCGCCGGTGCGCTTCGACGGGGCCGGCTCGATCCGGGGCACCGTGACCGACGTGAGCACCGGCGCCCCGGTGCCCTACGCCTGCGTCTCGGTCGTCGCGCGGACGCCGGGCTTCAGCGGCGACGGCTGCAACCAGGCGACCGCCGCCGACGGCACCTACACGATCGGCGGGCTCGGGCCCTACGCGTGGCCGGTGCAGTTCTCGCACCAGGCCTACCAGTGGCGCTGGTCCGGCAACAAGGTCACGCGGCCCGAGGCGACCAAGGTGACCGTGCGCGTGGGCAAGAGCGTGGCGGCGAACATCAAGCTGCGCACCGGGGGCGGCACCGTCTCCGGCACCATCAAGGACGCCGCCGGGCACACGATCGACGGCACGGTGATCGCCTACAACGCGGTCACGGGCGAGGCGGTCTCGCTCGGGGCGCAGGCCTACGGCGGCGGGCCCTACGCGCTGTCGCTGCTCGCGGCGCCGCAGCCGGTGAAGCTGTTCTACTACGCCGGATTCGGGCACAACGGCTGGGCCGGCGGCACCGACTTCGCGTCGGCCACGACCTACCAGGTCAAGAACAACAGGACGACGACGGCGAACATCGTCGTCCCGTGACACGGCGGTGGCCGGGACCCGCACGGGGTCCCGGCCACCGGTTCGGATCGGCGCGCTACAGGCCGTACCTGCGGTCGAGCGCGAGGTTGTGGTCGTCCAGCCCGGGGATGTACGACGACGTCCCCGACGCCCCGAAGGACGCCGCCGCCGGGGTCACGCCTGCCCAGCGCTGCAGGGCGGAGGTGGCCTTCGCGGTCTCGTCGGGCTTGAGCGCCGCGATGTTCGCGCCGTGGTTGGCGCCCGCCGCCATGTACCACTGCGAGTCGCGGGTGAACGGCCCGAGGCGGAACGGTTCCGAGCCCCAGGGGTCGTTCGCGCCGTAGACGAACAGCAGGCGGCTGCCCGCGAACTTCACCCAGATGTCGATGTCGAGCATCGTGAACGGCTGGAACCGGGGCACGAGCTCGCGCGGGATGTAGGACTGGGCCCGGTCCTGGCCGCGGTAGTGCTGCAGGCCCTTGAGGTGCGGCTGGGAGGTGTCCGGGTAGCCCAGCTGGTACGAGGCCTGGAAGTAGTACGTGATGTAGGGCGTGATGCCCTGGTCGGTGTTGGAGTCCAGACCGTAGATCAGGTCGATCCAGTTCCAGATGTCGTCGCTGGATGCCGTGGCCGGGGGCACGTCGGCGCAGTCGCTCTCCAGGCTGTACTGCCAGAAGGCCCACGTCGTGCCGTTGACCATGAACTCGAAGGCCCGGTCGACGCCGCCGACGATGTCGAAGGTGCGCTGGTTCTCGGTGGCCCAGGCCTGGTACCGCGCGACGAGCTCCGCCCACCGCTGGAAGGCCGCGATCTGCACGCCGTCCAGCGCGGCCCGGCACTGCGCGGTGCCGACCTTGGTGAAGAACTTGTCGTACGCGGAGTCCTCGTCGTTGACGACGTCCTGCGGCGCGACGTACGCGACCGTGCCGTCCACGTCGTCCGGGTAGAAGCGGCGGTGGTACACCGAGGTCATGCCGCCCTTGCTGGCGCCGGTGGAGACCCACTTCTGCGCGTAGATCGGCTTGAGCGCCTGCACGATCCGGTGGTGGTCGGTGGCCGCCTGCCAGATCGTCATCTGCTGCTGCCAGTTCGGGTTCGCCGGGCGCGACGGGGTGAAGAAGCGCTGCTCGACGGAGATCTGGTTGCCGTCGATCAGCCGCGTCGGCTCGGAGCGGAACGCGTACTCGGGCACGTTGTAGCCGGTGGTGTGCAGCACCATCGGCCGGTCGGTGCCGCGGTGCAGCAGGGTGAAGCGCTGCTGGAACGTGCCGGCCCGCGGGTTGGTGTGGTCGACCGGCTGGGTGATGCTGAGGATGAAGAAGCGGTACGGCGCGGCGACCGGCTGCTCCGAGAGCACGGTGAGCCCGGGCACGGCCGCCAGGCGGTCCTTGATGTCGGTCTCCGTCGCGGCCGACGCGGGCGCGGCCACGGCGACGGTGCCGAGCATCCCGAGCATCAGCGCCACGCTGAGCAGCGCCCGTCGGAATCGGGTCATGCGGTACCTCCACATCGAGACTTTCCGCTGTCTCGATGGAAGCTACCGGCGATCCGGACTATTCGGCCCCGCTCGTCCACCCTCGCAGTGGATCGAAGAGGGCGATCGGATGCGCGGTCGCGCCGGTGAGGCACAGGTCGGCGAGGATCTCCCCGACGACGGGGACGAACTTGAACCCGTGCCCGGAGAACCCGCAGGCCACGGTCACCCGCTCCCGGCCCGGGTGCCGGGCGATCACGAAGTGCTCGTCGGGCGTGTTGGTGTACATGCAGGTCTTGCCCCGCAGGAAGCGCCCGGGCGCGGCCGGCACCCGCTCGGCCAGGTGCCGCGCGAGGAACGCGATCTCCTCGTCGCGGATGGCGCGGTCGATGGTCTGCGGCGTGGTCGTCTCGCCCCGCCGGAAGAACGCGAACTTGACCCCGCCGCCGGGGCCGTCGAGGGCCGGGAAGCCGTACACCTGCGTCCCCGGCGGGTCCTCCCAGATGAAGATCGGGTGCCGGTCGGGCCCGAAGCTCGCGATGTCGCCGCTCGGCTCGAACCAGAACTGCACCTGCCGCTCCACCACGAGCGGCACGCCGAGCTCGGGCAGCAGCTGCGGCGCCCACGCGCCCGGGCAGATCACGAGCGCGTCCGCGCGGTAGGTCCCCGCCGCGGTGCGCACGGTGACCCCGCCGCCGTCCTCCGCCCACGCCTCCACCGGCTCGTGGAAGCGCAGCTCGGCGCCGAGCCGCGCGGCGAGGTCGAGGTTCGCCTGGACCGCCGCCTCGGGCCGCAGCACGCCGGCGTTGCGCTCGAACAGCGCCACCTCGCCGTCGCGCGGCGTGAACTGGGGCCACCGCCGGCGGATCCCGGCCGCGTCGAGCATCTCGTGCGGCAGGCCCCACTGCTCGGCCGCGCGCCGGCTCCCCTCGACGGTGAGCGATGCCGGCGGGCCCATGAAGAGCCCGCCGGTCAGCGTGAGCAGGTCGCGGCCGGAGTCGCGCTGCAGGCGCTCCCAGAGCTCGTAGGAGCGCAGGATCAGCGGGACGTAGGCCGGGTCCTCGAAGTAGGCCTGCCGCGTGATCCGCGAGCCGCCGTGGCTGGAGCCCTGGTCGTGGGCGGGGCCGAAGCGCTCGAGCCCGAGCACCCGCTGCCCGCGGGCGGCTAGGTGATAGGCGGCCGAGCTGCCCATGCCCCCGAGGCCGGCCACGATCACGTCGTACTGCTGCGCCATCAGGGCAGCGTAGCCACCCTTGCTTGCTTTCTGATCACGGTCGCCAGCGCGACGGCGGCGAGCGCCAGGCCCAGGCCGGCCGCCGGAATCAGGCGCTGGGTCTCGTAGGCCGCATAGGCGTTCGTCAGCGCCGGGCCGGGCCAGACCAGGTATCCCCAGGCCACGATCGTGGGCCACGCCATGAGCAGCACCGCGAGCGCCGCGAGTTCGCCGACGGCCACGCGCTGCCAGAGCGGGGCGCGGCGCAGGCGATAGCCGATCCGGGCGGCGAGCAGCCAGCCCGCGGCCAGCCCGAGGACCGCGCCGGCCACGGTGAGCGGGGCGGTGAAGGCGGGCAGGGCGGGGGCCATGTCGACGAGGAGCATGGTGTTTGAGCCGATCGCGGCGACCTGTACGTAGGCCTCGACGCCGCCGCGGGTCGCGCGCAGGGTCCCGTCGAACTCGGTGGGCTCGACCTGCCAGCCCGCCGCCGCCAGCCGCGCGCCGGCCTCGTCCGGCGTGACGTGCGGCGGGCGCACGGCCTGCGCGATCACCCGGCTGCGCAGGCCGAAGGCCTCCGGCCGGCGCTCGGCGCGGTGCCCCGTCGCGGTGCCCGCGACCACGCCGAGCAGCTCGCCGGCGACCGCGTCGTCCGGGCGGCCCGCGACGGCCCAGCCGGACACGCTGCCGAGCCCGGCCCCGAGCCCGCCGGCGATCAGCGCGCTGAGCACCGCGGCGAGCACCATGACCCGGCCGGTCGGGAGCCGGAACCGCTGCCGCAGCCCGCCCGCGACGATGTCGCGCACCTCGGCCGCGGTGGGCCGCTCCCGCCCGGGCTCGGCGGCGTCCATGAGCGTCGTGAGGATCTCGGCGCCGTGCCGGCGCCGATAGCGCGCCGGATAGGCCAGCAGCAGGCGACGGTACCGCCGGGGCAGGGCATCCGGAACGCTCACGCGGTCACCGGGCCCGGGCTGGCCCGGCGCCGCAGCCGCTCGGTCGCGGCCGCCGCGTGCCGCCGGAGCCGCTCCGCCTCGGCGGCCAGCGCGCTCGCCCCGCCGTCGGTGAGCGTGTAGTAGCGGCGCAGCCGGCCGTCGACCGCCTCCTCCCGCTCCACGACGATGAGGCCCTGCTCGACCAGCCGGTCCAGCGCCCCGTAGAGCGTGCCCGCGCCGAGCACGACCTCCCCGCCCGACAGCGCGCTGACCTCCTGGATCAGCCCGTAGCCGTGCCGGGGCCGCTCGGCCAGCGCGGTGAGGATGAGGAACGTCGGTTCCCGCATGGCAGCCATGCCCGATACGTTACGTCTGGCGAGGCATATCGGAAACCGTACTGACATTCGGTAGCCGAATGCCGTCCCGTCGTGGTGGCACGTTTCCGGGATTCGTCGGTCTCGGCGCGCCCCTAACGTATTGCTCAACAACGACTTCTCAGGGGGATGCGATGAGCGACTACGACATGGGCGACACGGGTCACGGCGACGTCGACTACGGCCACTACGAGGCCGGTCAGGAGCACGGCCAGATGGACCAGCTG
>NZ_JBEPEH010000008.1:0-317769 GCF_040300725.1 Dactylosporangium sp. NPDC000244 | reverse complement strand
CTGCGGGTGCCTTTCGTCGGGATGGATAAGACCCTCAGCAAGTCCTATCTTCCCAGCTCAGAAGGCACCCGTTCCTCATCCACCCACCATGTGGGAAGCCCTCAATGAAGGGCCGGGGCTAGCGCGCAGCTCACCGGGCTCGTAGTCCAGTTGGTGCACCGTCGCTGCGCCGCGACGCAGCCGGTACAGAACGATCGTCGACAGCAGACTCTCCTCGATAATGCGCGCCCTCTTCCGGTGCCGCTCGCTATCGTCGATCCACTCCTCGACCCGATTCGGCAACGTGAACGACAACCGGTACGCGTCCGGGCGCTCGCGCGGGAACAACTCCCACTGGGTCACATGCGAACCGGAACGCCGACGACGCAGACCGACCGTATGTCTCTGCCGATGCTGTGTGAACGTCAGGAAATGCTTCATCGTGTACGGCGGCTGTGCCTCTCGGATCTTGGCTCAAGGCACCGATGGCCTCGTCGTTCGCGCCCTCAAGGACTCTCCGAGCTCGTACACCCGGTCGGCAGCAGTCGCGACACCGGACGGAAGCCACGCGAAGCTGTCACCGACGGGTCAACAAGGGAGATCTGACGGGTGATCGCATACTCCTGGGCCAGGCGGAGAAGCCTGAGGTGGAGAACACTTGCGGCGTCGACAGCGGACCAGCCGGTTCTCGAATCTTCACGACCAAGGACAATATCGTTCGCTGAGTCCTGTGTCCTGTACCCTGCTAGTCGGCATTACCCCGGAGGTGTTTGTGCAACGTGAACAACTCGCCCGCGTGTTCTACGGTGACGTGCTTGCACCGTCACCGTGGGCTACGGATTGCCCGATCAAGTTCGACGTGTGGTGGGCCTTCGCGCAGCATGAGATTGGCCAAAGGGTCGAACTGATTCTGACAAACAGCGAGGACGACGATGGACAGGAAACATTCGTCCAACTGTCGGAAAAAACCGGGTCAATCGCCATGGGTGGTTTTATAGTGGTCCGATTGACCCTTCCAGAATTGGTCCGATCGGTGCTACCCATGACGCGACTAGCGGAACTTCTGCAACTGGCGCGCAATCTTCCCGAATTCCAAGAGGACGTCGCACAGTCTGATCTTCGTGAGCCGCCGATCGAACATGAAGGACTGATTCGACCCGAGCTTCGGTACTTTCAGGGCGACGAGACCGAACGACTGTACGAAGTAGATCGACAACTTGACTGGTTTCTACGGTTACTCCAAACCGTGGCCGAGGCTTCGCTCGAGCTCCACGACGATTTTCCGTTCCTATTCGTCGATGCAATGGAGGTTCGCGCGATGATGCGGCGCATAATCTCCGTGTCTCCGGCCGACCGGAACACTAGCCTCCAACCACAAAGCGAGTCGAGCACCATAACCGAGGGGTGGCAGCGATACCCGATAGCGTCGGTCAGCATAAACCGGCCCGCGTCAGTAGCCGTCACTCGCTCGCGCGCCACGGTGAAGGCCGACGCAGCCGAGCAACTCTTCTCGGTTGACTGCGGCCAAATCGGCTGGGCGGTTATTGACACCGGCATCGACGTCAACCACCCAGCCCTCGCCGAATGGGACGCCAGCACGGACCCGCCGAAGCAGATCAGAAGTCGCGTGGTGCGAGCGTTCGACTTCGTCGATGTCGTTACCAAACTCGGCCCCCACCTGGGCCAGCTCCGGTTCGTTGACTGGCCAAGGGTCCTACGGAACCTGGAGATCAAGCTGCCGGACAACCCGCGCTCCTCGGGACCGATGGGACCTCTGCTGCGCTACGAGGCCCCGACGGACCCTCACGGCACACATGTCGCGGGGGTGCTCGGCGGTTGCTGGCCCAAGCGCCGCTTCCGGGGCATCTGTCCCAACATCCGGCTATACGACTTCCGCGCCGTTGGTGCCGGCGGCACCGGCACCGAGGTCTCCATCATCGCCGCATTGCAGGCCATCCGGCACATCAATGAAGCGGCAGGGCGCCTCGTGATCGCGGGGGTAAACCTGAGTCTCTCGGTCCCGCACGACGTCGCCGTGGGCTCCTGTGGCTGGACCCCGGTCTGCCAGGAAGCCGAGCGGCTGGTCCGCTCGGGCGTCGTGGTGGTGGCCGCAGCCGGCAATGCTGGCTTCGGCAGCGCCACCCGCACCGTGGGTGCTGGCTACCACCCGACGAGCATCTCCGACCCCGGAAACGCGGATGCGGTTATCACCGTCGGTTCCACCCATCGCAGCAATCCCCATCGTCATGGCGTCAGCTACTTCTCTGGACGTGGCCCGACTGCGGACGGCCGTCCGAAGCCGGACCTGATCGCCCCCGGAGAGAACATAGACGGTCCGGTCATTGGCGACGGCCTCGCGGTGATGTCCGGCACCAGTCAGGCCGCTGCGCATGTCAGTGGTGCGGCAGCGATGCTCATCGCACGCCACCGGGAGCTTCTCGGGCGGCCAGAACGGGTGAAAGACGTGCTCTGCACCACTGCCACCGATCTGGGTCGCGAGCGGACGTTCCAGGGTGCTGGCCTGGTGGATGTGCTCCGCGCAATACAGTCCATCTGACTGCGATGATGACACTGGAGTTTATGAACGCCCGGCACGGCGACTGCTGCCTGCTGAGCTGGGCCGACGGTCAACGAGTTGTGCTGATCGACGGTGGACCCAGCGCGACCTATGACGAAGTGCTCGGTCCCCGGTTGGCGAGCCAGCCACACCTTGACGCGATCTGCGTCAGCCACATCGATGACGACCACATAGCCGGGGTGCTTCGGCTGCTACATACAATTGCACGCGACCGAGACGACGGACTGCCCGATCCGATCCACGTCACCACGCTTTGGTTCAACGGTCTCGATGAGCTGGTCGACTCCCGCTCCGCAGGCTTGTCCGCCGCCGTACGCGCGCAAAACGAGGCTCCTGGTCCATCAGCGCCGATCGGCGCCAGCTACCAGCAGGGCCAAGAACTGCACCGGCTGGCACGGCTCCTCCAACTTACTGGCAACGCCCCGTTCCATGGACCGCTAATACACGGTGCGCAGACCGACCTGGATGGGCTACGGATCACCGTCATTACGCCGGATGAGACTGCGCTGGCGGCACTCACCAGCAAGTGGCGTGAGGCGAGCGAAGGCAACGCGGACAGCGTGATCACAGCAGCCATTAAGGACCGCAGCGTGCCCAACCTATCGAGCATCTCGCTGCACTTTGACTTAGATGGCCGTACTGCACTCCTAACTGGCGACGCTCGCAGCGACCACCTCCTCACAGGCCTCACCGCCGCCGGACTTCGCAGACCAGGCCAACCGTTCTACGTCGACGTTTTGAAGCTTCCCCATCACGGCAGTGCTAAGAATGTGACCAAAGACTTCTTCCGGCACGTTCAAGCCGCGCACTACGTCGTGTCCGCCGATGGCGCTAAGAACCACCATCCCGATCCCGAAACGCTCGACTGGCTAGTCTCGTCCCGCCTGTCCACCGACCGGTACACCGTCCACCTGACGAACCACATCGCACACGCCGTCGACCAACTAAAGCGTCTCCAACAAGCCAGAAGCTTCGCCATCAAAGTCCGCACCGACCCTGAACTGGCGGCCACTATCCGGATTGGGTAAGAACCTTAGGTCCAAACAGCGAACCGGAGATCACAAACCGTGATATTCAGGTGTTACACGTACGCACGACACGGCCGCTGACCCTGAGCCAGATGGACATAGTTCTCGTTCACATCGCTCAACACGTCGAATGCATTCCGCACGTCGTAGGTGCCCATGGTCTCGTTGACTTGGCATCCACGAACAACCGGATCGGCATCGAGAGAGGTGATACGAACGCGACTCGCCGAGAGTATCCGCCTGATGGTTTGTCCCGCGTCCTTGACCAGCAGGCCGTTGCCGGCCCAGAGCGGCGCGCCATCCGGGTCATCGCTCACGTCGACCAGGCAGCCAGTAGCCGCTCGTACGAACCAGCCATGCGATGGTCTCTTCAAGGAGATGATCGTGGAGTGCCGCCAGCGAAGTCACTGACGAAAATACCGGTTCGGGGCCGAATCGGAATCGTGTCATGTCAATGGGCACGAGATCGAGTGAGCCGAAGGTGATCATCAGCGACCGAGTTGGCTGCGATGCCACCGTCATTGTCCCCCATGCTCTGGCGATGCGCCCTGGTGGCGTCAGCTGGTCAACGCTGCAGTCGGGTGGACGAGATCTCGTAGGCGGCTCGGGTCAGAGGCAGCGACGTAGCGAAAGCTCTGGGGCGGCTGGAACGGCGCGTCTTCTCGCAGGTGCTGCAGCGGCAAGGGCTGGTTGAGCCTGCATACGTTGCCTAGATGCAGCAGGTACACCTGGGAGGTGCCCTCGAGGTAGTCGTCAAACTCGCGGCGGGCTAGGCCGAGGGTGTGACGGTGTCTGCGCCATGCCGTGTTGTGGTCATAGCTGTGCACGGCGGCGAGGCGGGCGGTGCCGACGACAGCCCGCTGCGGGGAACTGGCGTAGAGGATGATCGGGGTGCCGGCGGACGCGTTGACGGGACGGCGTCGGACTTCGATGGTCTTGGTGCCGGCGAGGATCGCGTCGGCAAACCGGGGGCGCAGCGACAACAGCAGTGTGCGTTCGATGGTCATGGTGTTCTGCCCTCCTCGTACAGCGCCGTGAACAGGTCCGCCGGGATTGGCAGCGGGCCGAACGGCACTTGGTCGTGTGAGGCGTACCGCTGGCTCAGTTCGCGCAGCCTGGCCCGAGGCACAGGCGTCGGAAAGATCTCAGTGTTGGTGAAACGCAGGGCTTGGACATTGCCTCTGCGTGCCGCCTGAGCAACCGTCGCCCTGTCCCAGACGCCGAGGTGCTGGAACCGCGTGTGCAACTCGTCTGGAGCGCCGACGACGACTTCGTCGAGCTGAGAGCAGGCAACAACGGCAGCGGGCTGCGGGGTGGTACTGCCCCCTTCGCTCATGTACCACAGCAGCCTGGCGGGGGCCTTTACCTGTGTGCCACCGGGACGTTTGTAGTACACGTGCTCTCGGGCAAGGCCGAGAGAGTTGTTGCGAGGCAGTAGCCCCGACGGGATTCCCAGTAGGTCAGCCGAGTACGACTGCTGTATCGGGATGAGATACGACGGCAGCACGCTGTCGGTGATCTTCGCTGGCCACCAAACGCGCTCCAGTTCGGCGGCAGCGACAGCGGGCATACTTGATCGTAACGGACGGGGCTCTGGCAGGCCGGCCTGCCGTGCGGCAAGTACAGCGCGGTGTTCCACCACAGCAGTCGGGCCGGCAACATGAAGCGCATACCCGTACAGGTGCCCAGCGACCGTGTGGAAGCCCTCGTTATAGACAGCGATTCGTACCGCGGGCGACAAGTGAGGGTCACGGATGCGGATGACGTCGACGCCGGCTGTGCCGGCGTGCGCGCGCAGCAAGAACATCAGCTGCCGGGCGAAAGTGTCGGCGAGACCGTCGTTGGCGACCCGCAACAGCGGCACCTCCAGCACCCCGGCCGCCGCATAGGCCGAGAACACGGCGGTGATGTCCCCAGCGGGAGTGAAGATGCCGACGCGGTCGTGGCCGGCCAGAGCGAGCCCTCGCATCAGGTTGACCAGGTCTCGCGGCCGTTCCCCGGCCCCGGTATCGGCTAAGGGCACAGCGTCGTCTTCATGGCCGCTGCCGATGAGCTGCCGCGAGTATTCGGTGCTGAGCAACTCGACCGGCCGGTATGACTCGGCCCGCACGAGCTCGTCGATGTGGACGACAACGTCGACCGGCCGCAGGATCCGCAGCCCGTATCGCTGCTCGACGAAACCCAGCGTGCGGCTGAGGTTCTCGTCGCGGGTAATGAGGACGTTGAGGTTCGCGGCGACGGCGTCAGCGACGTGTTGCAGATCCCGCCGGTCCTGGTCGGTGCGTGGGTAGCCGGGGCTGGACGCCTGCGCCTCATTCTGGATATCCCGTGCAAGCTGCGCCTGCCGGTCAGGATCGGTCCGCACGGCGGTGAACGGTTGCGCCCTCCGGGCAAACTTCGCCCGCCGCTCGCCGCTCATCGCGTTGATCTCGGCGTCGAGCGCGGCGGTACGCACCAGCTCAAGCAGGCCGATGAGGTGATCGGCGAGCAGAGACTGGGACTCCTCGCTGTCGTGGCGCTGCTCGGCCATGTCGCGCAGCACGTTCATGTCGACGGCCGCGCGGACGAGGACCGTTTCCGGGTCCGGGGTGAACAGGTGGCCGTGGTGATGATCCCGCCACCAGTCCACGAGTGCCTGACGATCCTTGCCGCGTCCGGGTCGTTCGCCGAGCTGCGCGAAGCCGAGCTTGATCCACATTTCGCCGAGGTTGTAGCTGTGTCGGCAGCGTACGGCGATGCCGAGGTGGTCGGCGTGGCGATCGCTGATGAACTCAACCATCCGTAGGGCGACGCGGCGGTTGCGGAACGCTTGGTCGACGCAGAGGTGCGCCAGGCGGACCCGGCTTCTGGCCAGCGCGTACAGCGCGTAACCGATGACCTGGTCACCGGTATAGGCCAGCAGCAGCGTGCCCTTGGCCGCGGCATCGGTGTAGGCGGCGAACGGCATCGGCCCCAACCTGGCCCGCGAGCGATTGCCCAGCGCGATGGCTGCCTTGATTCCAGCCTCGTCACCAACATCGGCTGGAGCCAGTCGAAGATTCGAAATCGACTCCGCACGATCTACAGACATGAGCGCAGTGTGCACGAACATGTGCATGCAGTGGAAGGTGTCGGTGTAGGCCATCCGTACGGACTACTCGATCGGTGGTGGAGGTCGGCCCGGTCGAATGGCTAGCTCATTCCGCATCTATTCGCACGTCGATGGCACACCCTTCAACCACGTCGCGTTCGACTGGCATCGGCGACACCATCGCCGGCAGCCCGATCGGCCCGCTGGCCGGGGGGCCGGCAAGCGCGATGTGGTCGCCGATGCGTCGACCCGGTCCCTGACCGACTGCCTCGTTCCACCCGGCCGTGCGCGTATCGCCACGGAACGTCATCGAGCGAGAGGTTACCCGCGCGGCCTGACTCTACTTGGATCCTGGCGGGAAGTAATTTAGAGTTGAGTTGAAGTAAGTTTGGTTCCCTCTAAGAGGAGGTAGTATGCAACTGGATGGTGAAGCACTTGCCGCGCTTCGTATCGAGCTCGCCGCTGCCCGGGACTCCATCGCGCGGATTGAAGCGATCCTCGCTATCGGCGCTCCAGAGGCGGAGCAGGCGGCGGCCACCGCCGGCGAGTTCGAGATCTCGCCGCCGGAGAAGTTCGAGGAGTTCCAGTACCGGTGGCCGAACGGGACCGTGAAGTATCTGGATGCCCAGCGCTACCAGGTCCACCACGACGACTCGGACCTCTTCTTCGTGATCGGCGAGGAGGAGGGCGGCCGCCCTAGCTATCAGCGTGAGGACCGAGGCCGGGTAGTGGTGTTCATTCGCAGTGGACGTAAGGAGAGCACCTACTACCCGCTGGTGGAGTTCGCCGAGACCGACCGCGACCCGGAGCTGTATGCCGCCATCGTCCCCAAACCCTCCGCGCCGAGGAGCGGCACAACGACTGACGACCTCGACGAACTCCGCAAGGTTCCGCACCTCGAGTCGGCCCAACTTGAACGCGCCGATCAGGTGTTCACCTCACTGCGGAACGCGCCAAGTCTGAGGCTGCTGGCTCGCCGGAAAGACGTCCAGCTGATGATCGAGCATGCCTGGTGGGTCGGCGGCATCCGTGGGACCGGAGTCTGACCGTGTCATGTCTCGAAGGAGTCGCGCCGCGGCGGCGTTCCGGCGCACCGTGAAACACTACGGTGCGAGAGGCGTCGGTCGACGCCTCTCGCACCGAACGCGCCGCCACGATCCTCGTCGAGCACGCTGGGTGCGCGGCGCAGAAAGCACACCGCGCACCCCAACGGGTCAGACGCTCTTAAGTTGCGGGAGTAGAACTGGCGGATCAGTCCGCCGGCCATCAGGCTAAGCCGCTACCAGCTCAGCCGTCACCCACTCCGCGATCGTGCCGGCCAAGACCGCATCCTCCATGATCAGCGCCGCGCGGCGCTCCGCCTCCGGCAACACGTGGGTGTAGATCTCGTCAGTGGTCTTTTGGTGGGCGTGCCCAAGGCGCCGCTGCATTGCGTGGCGGGGAACGCCGTGGTCTGCGCCGACCGTTGCCGAAGTATGGCGTCCGTCATGCAGCGTGATGACCGGAACGCCGGCCGAACGGCAGAGTACGCGGAACTTGTCGGTAAAGTATTTCGGGTGGTAGGGCGTCCCGTCAGGCTTGCAGAATAGGTAGCCAAGTCGGTGATACAAGTCGCCGGCTGCTTCCATTTCCTTCTCTTGGCGGGATTGGTGATCACGGAAGAGTAGGCCGAGAATGGCGCCGAGAGCAATGGATCGTTTGCTCTTCCCTTTCGGCTCTTTCTCAACGACGCCGCCATCGACAACGACTCGCTGCCAACTCACGCGCAATGAAAGTGCTTCGAGGTTCACTCTCGGCCACTTGAGGCCGGCGACCTCGCCGCGGCGCATGCCGCAGACGACGATGATCACCCATGCGAGGTAGTGCCGGTCGTTCGCCACGTACGTCAGGAACTGCTGGCACTGGGCAGCTGTCCAGACTCCCTTGCGGCCATACTCCTCTCGCTCTTCCGGCGACGGCTGGATGATTCCGTCAATGGCCACGCCGAGGTCGCCCAGCGCCTTCATCAACATGCGGTGGACATGGCGGACCGTCTCCCGCGACAATGGCCCACCGTTACGATTCCCGTTCTTGAGTAGCGCCTTGTACATCTTGTTTACGTCGCGCGCCTCAAGGTCGTACAGCTTGGTGGTTCCGAGATGTTTTGCGATGTACTTCAGTGCATTGCGGTAGTTGCTGAGCGTCGTCGGCGCAAGGTCCAGCTCTCGATCTTCGAGCCACTGGCCAAGCTCCGCGACCACGGTGCCGTCAGAGGAAAGCTCCGCATCGCCGAACTGCTTGAGGAACTTCCGTTCCGCGGCCAGTGCGTCGGCCTCCGTCTTGAATCCCCGACGGAACACCTGGTGGCGCTTGCCGTCGTTGGTTCGCGGAGCGTCGACGACAAACAGCCAGGAACCCGCCTTGGGGTCGAATCTGGCGCTCACGCCGACCCCCAGGTGTTCAGGCCGCGGGAAACGCGCGTGAAACCGACGTAGAACCGCCCGGACGAGCAGCTGCGACTCATCGCCCTCAGGGGGCCGGATGGACGGCTTTTCAGCCCGCAGGTCTCCATGGTGTGACGATCGCCGCACACCGTTAGCGGAGGCGCTACGGGTGGGGCGTACGGCGCACTCGCCGTCGCATTGATGGGACCCCGGCCGATCCGAGGATTGGGCAGGCGCGTAGCCGCGCCGCTGGCGCCGAGTGATCGGCGCGCGCTGGTGGACATTGGTGATCATCCCGTCCCGTGCTCACACAACGGAGCAGGGGAGGCCAGGGATGTGGATCTCTGTGAGCAGAGGCGTGATCACAAGATCATCGCCCCTGATCTATATCCACAGGTCAAACCCTGTGGAGCCGAGGGGACTCGAACCCCTGACCCCCACACTGCCAGTGTGGTGCGCTACCAGCTGCGCCACGGCCCCATCATGCTGTGCTTCGCTCTCGCGGGCACTCACGGAATAGTACACATATCCGGGGTGGGGGTCACATCGGGTATCCCTAGTTCTGCGTCGGGTCCGCCGGATAGTGGGCCACCGCGGCCATCAGGCCGCCCTGCCGGCGCAGGACCATCTGCCACAGGTCGTCGGGGCGCGGCGCGAAGGCGTCGCTGGGCAGGGCGTCGAAGACGAACCAGGAGCCGCCCTCGATCTCGCGCTCCAACTGGCCCGGGGACCAGCCCGCGTAGCCGGCGAAGACGCGGACGCCGAGGACGCCGGCCACGAGGAGGTCCGGGTCGCCCGAGAGGTCGACGGTGCCGACCGCGCCCGAGACGCGGTTGAAGCCGGCCAGGTCCTCCACGCCGGGGCGGGTGCGGGCCAGGCAGATCGCGGCCTCGGGCTGGACCGGGCCGCCCTCGAAGACGACCGGGGGTTCACCCGCGAGGGCGCCCCATCCGCCGAGCACGTCGGCGACCTGGACCTCGGTGGCGCGGTTGAGCACGACGCCGAGCGCGCCGCCCTCCTCGTGCGCGACCACCAGCACGACGGTGCGCTCGAAGTTCGGGTCGCGGAGCGCGGGGGTCGCCACCAGCAGCCGCCCGGTCAACGACTCCATCGCCCTCCCTCGCCGCTGCCTGGACGTGCCCCGGCCGGTGCCGGAATTTCTCGGTCTCGGTGACCCGCGTCCCGTGGGGGGCTCACCCAGTTCGCCGGGCATCGACATCAGTCCCACCAGCAGACAAGGAAGCGGGGTGCGAGGGTCATGTCTCGCACCATAGCCTGACCCGCGCGTCCCGGTTAGGGTCTGTTCCGTGACCTCACTCGCGGACGTCGCCGTGATCGGCGGATCGGGGCTCTACGCTCTCCTCGACGACGCCGAGGAACACGTGGTCGACACGCCGTATGGCCCACCGTCCGACCCGATCACGGTCGCCACGGTGGGTGGGCGGCGCGCCGCTTTTCTTCCCCGGCACGGAAAGGATCACCGGTTTCCGCCGCATCGGATTCCCTATCGGGCGAACCTGTGGGCGCTCAAGGAGATCGGCGTGTCGCAGGTGCTGGCGCCGTGCGCGGTGGGCGGGCTGCGGCCGGAGCTGGGGCCGGGCACGTTCGTGGTGCCGGACCAGCTCATCGACCGGACCTCGGGGCGGGTGCAGACGTTCTACGACGAGGGCGCGGTGCACGTGAACTTCGCCGACCCGTACTGCGCGACCGGGCGTGACGTCGTGAAGAAGGTCGCGGGCGAGCACGGGATCGCGGCCGGGGACGGCACGATGGTGGTCGTGGAGGGGCCGCGGTTCTCCACGCGGGCCGAGTCGCGGTGGTTCACGGCGATCGGCGGCGCCGTGGTGAACATGACCGGGCACCCGGAGGCGGTGCTGGCCCGGGAGCTGGCGCTCTGCTACACCTCGATCGCCCTGGTCACCGACCTCGACGCCGGGGTGGAGGGCGAGCACGGGGTCACCCAGGAGGAGGTCTTCCGGGTCTTCGGGGAGAACACCGAGCGGCTCCGGCGGGTCCTGCTCGACGTCATCCCGCGACTGCCGGAGCGGCCGGACGATCCGTGCCGGCACGCCCTGGACGGTCTGCGCTAGGCAGCCGCACGACGAACCGGCAGCCGTCGCCCACGTTGGCCGCGGCGACGGTGCCCTGGTGAGCCTCGACGAGGCCACGCACGATGGCCAGGCCCAGTCCTCCGCCCGCGCTTTTCTCCGGTGTACGCGCCGGAGCCCCCCGGAACGCCACGTCGAACACCCTGGGCAGGTCCGCCTCGGGAATGCCGCCGCAGGTGTCGCTGACCGCGAGCCAGCCCCCGGCGTCGTCCTGCCCGCCGGTGACGGTCACGGTGCCGTCCGGCGGCGTGTACCGGATCGCGTTGCGGATGAGGTTGTTCACCACGCGCGAGAGCTCCGGCATCGAGCCGCGCACCACCGGCCAGCCCGTCGACGGCTCGGCGACGATGCTGATGTGCCCGGCGGTGGCCAGCGGCTCGGCGGAGGCGATGGCGTCGGAGACCACGTCGCCGAGCGGCACGTCGGCCACGGCCAGCCGCAGGGCGCCGGCGTTGATCCGGGACAGCTCGAACAGGTCGTCGACGAGCGCGGCCATGCGGTCGGTCTCGGCGCTGATGCGGCGGTGGTACTCGGCGACCGTCTCGGGATCGGACACGACCCCGTCGTCGAGCGCCTCGGCCATCGCGCGCAGCCCGGCCAGGGGCGTGCGCAGGTCGTGCGACACCCAGGCGACGAGCTCGCGGCGGCGCGCCTCGGCCTCCCGCTCCCAGGTGCTGGCCCGGGCCAGGCGGCGGCCGGACCAGAGTCCGACGGCGAGCGAGACGGTGGCCGCAGTGCCGACGACGATGAGCAGCACGTGCAGGTCGTGGTCGGAGATGAACATGCGCATGGCGGCGCTGAGGATGCCGGCGAGCACGCTGAGCACCGAGACGAGCAGGATGACCACGAAGTGCGCGGTCACCGAGCGGTGGCGCAGTGCCCGCAGCGCGGCCAGGCCCGCGAGGGCGACGAGCAGCGAGCCGCTCAGCGCCATCAGGAAGGTGTTGAGGACGTCACGCATATTCGTACCGGTACCCGACGCCCCACACCGTGAGGATCCGCTTCGGCTCGGCCGGATCGTCCTCGACCTTCTCCCGCAGGCGTCGCATGTGGACGGTGACGGTGGACTGGTCGCCGAAGGTCCAGCCCCACACCTGCTCCAGCAACTCCGCCCGGCGCAGCACGCGGCCCGGGTTGCGCATGAGGAACACCAGCAGGTCGAACTCGCGCACGGTCAGCGCGAGCTCCTTGCCCCGCCGGGTCGCGATCCGCCGCGCGACGTCGACGCGCAGGTCGCCGTCGGCCAGCTCGCCGGCCGCCGGGGCGGGGGCCGCGCGGCGCAGCACCGACTGCACGCGCAGGACCAGCTCGCGCGGGGAGAACGGCTTGGTGACGTAGTCGTCGGCGCCGACCTCGAGCCCGAGCACCCGGTCGGACTCCTCGCCGAGCGCGGTCAGCATGATGATGGGCAGGCCCGGGTCCTGGGCCCGCAGCCGCCGGCACACCTCGAGCCCGTCGAGGCCGGGCAGCATGAGGTCGAGCACGACGAGGTCGGGGCGCTCGCGGCGGTACTCCTCCAGAGCCCCCGGCCCGTCCCCGGCCAGCGTGACGCCGTAGTCGGCCCGCTCCAGGTATCGCCTGACGACGTCGCTGACGGTCGGGTCGTCATCGACGACCAGCACACGTTGCCCCATCGCTCGACTGTAGAGCGGTCAGGTCTCGCCGCCGAGGTCTGTCTCGTACGCCTCGTGGAGCAGGTCCGCGCCCCGCTGCCGGTGCTGCCACACCTCGCGGATGAGCCGGTCGGCGTCGCGCCGCACGGCCTCCGCCGGGTGCCGGCCGGACAGCCGCCCCTCGAGCTCGTCCAGGGCGTTCCACACCGAACGGTGGTCGCCGACGAGGGTGCTGAGGTACGGCGCCAGCCGCGGCGCGTCGTCCAGCACCTCCGCGTAGAGCCCGCTGGGCCCCTCCGTCTCCTCCACGTGGACCGCGAACGCCTCCTTGAGCTGCGCCACCGCGTGACTCACCCGGGTCCCGAACGCCGGGTCGCCGACCGGGGTCTGAATGGCGTGTTGCATGCCTTGAATGCCGCCGAGCAGTTCCATGCCGCACCTCCCGCCCACTCCATAATGTGACGCGGGACACACTGCTGTCCAGCTCAGAGGGTGGGGATCTCCTCGCTCGCAGTGGCCTCGGCCTCGGTCATGCGCGTGAGCCAGGCGTTGACGACGGCCAGCTCATCCGCGGTGAACCCGCCGGACAGGCGGGCCTCGACGGCCTGGACGGACGGCAGCGCCTCGCCGAGCCGCGCCCGCCCGCCCTCGGTCAGGAAGATCTGCTGCGAGCGCCGGTCGGACGGGTGCTGGCGGCGCTCGACCAGCCCGGCCCGCTCCAGGCCGGCGAGCATCTCGTTGGCCGACTGGCGGGCGGTGGAGACCTTGCGGGCCACGTCGGCCACGGACATCCCCGGCGCCTCGTCGAGCAGCATCAGCGACGCGAACTGCGCCACCGACAGCTCGTGCGGGACCAGCGCCTCGGCGACGACCCCGCGCAGGGCCAGCCAGGCGTGGCGGACGAGGAAGGTCGAGCAGGCGTCGCTGGGGTTCACACACTCATTGTGCGCCCGGGCACTATTGACAGGAACCTGTCATTCCGGGAGTGTGGCCGCTATGACCGTCAGGGACCTGTCAATGAATCTACCGCGGCAGCGCCGAGTGCTGTCCGTGCTCGTCTTCGCCGCGGTCCTCATCTGGATCGACACGACCATCCTGGGCATCGCCCTGGAGCGCATCGCGGACCCGCGCACCGGCCTCGGGGCCACGCCGGGCCAGCTCCAGTGGGCGGTCGGCTCCTACGCCCTGCTGTTCGCCACCGCGCTCTTCGCCGCCGGCGCGCTCGGCGACCGGTACGGCCACCGCACGATCCTGATCCTCGGCCTCGTCTGCTTCGGCGCCGCCTCGATCTGGGCCGCCTGGGCGGGCGACGCGACCGGCCTGATCCTGGCCCGCGGCCTGATGGGCCTCGGCGGCGCGATGATGATGCCGACGTCCATGGCGATCATCGGCGCCACGTTCCCGCCCGAGCGCCGGGCCGGGGCGATCGCCGCGTGGTCGGCCTCCAGCGGCGTCGGCGTCGCGCTCGGCCCGCTGCTCGGCGGCGTGCTCGTGGACCACTTCTGGTGGGGCTCGGTCTTCCTGGTCAACCTGCCCGTCGTGGGGCTCGCGCTGGCGGGGATCGTGTGGGCGGTACCGAATCCGAAGCTCGCCCAGCGGCGCCGCCCGGACCCGATCGGCCTGCTGCTGTCCACGGCCGGCCTGGCGTCCCTCGCCTACGGCCTCATCGAGGCCGGCCAGGACACCGACTGGACCCGCGTGCGGGTGTGGGGCCCGGTCCTGCTCGGCCTGGCCCTGCTCGCGCTGTTCACCGTCTTCGAGTGGCGCGCGCCGGAGCCGTCGTTCGACCCGCGCCTGTTCCGCAACGGCCGCTTCAGCGCCGGCAACATCGCCCTCGCCGCGCTGTTCTTCGCCATCACCGGCCAGATGTTCTACGGCAACTTCTATCTCCAGGGCGCCCGCGGCATGAGCGCCCTCGCCACCGGCCTGGCCTTCCTGCCCGGCGCCCTGGGCGTGGCGGTCGGCTCCGGCCTGGGCGCGAGGCTCGCGAAGCGGCACGGGGTGGCCCTGGTCAGCGGCGGCGGCCTGCTCGTCGTGGCGGCCGCGTTCCTGGCCAACCTGGCCTTCGACGTGGACACCCCGCTGGTCTGGTTCTGCGCCGTCGGCCTGGTCAGCGGCACCGCCATGGGCATGACGATCGCCCCGACCGTGGCCGCCGTCATTGCCGTGCTGCCCCTGGACCGCATGGGCGCCGGCTCGGCCGTGAACAACACCGTCCGGCAGGTCGGCAGCGTGCTGGGCATCGCCCTGCTGGGCACGGTGCTCACCACGACCTACCGCGACCGCATCGCCCCGGCCCTGGCCGGCCTCCCGCCCGCGGCCCGCACCGCGGCGGCCCCGTCGGCCGAGCACACCCGCGCGGTGGCCGACGCCCTGCACCGCCCGGACCTGGCCACGCGGGCGAACGACGCCTTCATCGCCGCGATGCACACCACGGCGGCGACCGCCGCGCTAGTCGCCTTCCTGGGCGCGGTCCTGCTGCTGCTCGCCTTTCGCGCTCGTCACGACAACGGCGCGCACGCCCGCCGCGAGCAGCAGCCCCAGGCCGGCGGCGAGCAGCGGCAGCCCGATGCCGACCGGGAACGCCGTGACGTAGTTGAGGCTGTCCCGCTCGGGAATCGTGGCGAAGCTGGCGGCGACGAGCGCTAGCGCGAACATCATCGACCCGGTGCCGCCGACGATGCCCCACATCGCGGCGGCCCGGCTGCGCGCGGCCCACAGACTCGCGGCGAGCGCGGCCGCCAGGAAGGCGAACGTGATGAGCGTCCAGCCGCCGCCGGTGCTGAGCGTCGCGTACGACCAGCCGCTGAACGACCAGTCGTAGGAGGGGCTGCGCTTGAACCACGGCAGGAGATAGCCGAGCGTCGCGAGGACGCCGCCGGTGAGCATCGCGTAATCGGGGGTCGGCTTCACTCGTGCATCATGACTCGGGTCCGCGGTGGTACGGACCGTCGCTCCCGCCAGACACCGCTCGGCGCTGGCGCGCCGACGCTGCCAGGCCCGCGTGTGGTCGCGCTTCTTTCATCTGCCCGGCGCGGACAAGGGCCTATGTGTTCTGACCACGGCGAGGGCCTTCCGGCTCGGTGTGCAGCGACCAAACTCGCACGCCGAACGCCAAGAAGGCCCTCATGCCACACGCTGACGCACCGTTGACCGAGACCGGCCGGCCCCGCCTGGCCCGTTGTTCGGCTCGTTTTCGCGTTGCCTGCTGAAAAAACCGCACCCCCCGCGCACCCGGCAGCAACGGCGCGAAGCGCCGAGCGGTGCCTGGCGGGAGCGACGGTCAGCACCACAACGAACCCGAGCAATGTTGTCAGGCGTTGACCTTGGTTTGGGTCGGGGTCGGGGTCATGGGGCGTTGGCGGGTTGGGAGGCCCAGGGTCGGGTTGGCTACGCCCCAGGCCGCGCCCTTGCAGACCAGTTCCTTGTAGAGCGCGGCCAGGCGGCCGGTCAGGACGGCGGGCTTGACCTGGTCGTCGGCGGTCACGTACTGGATCAGGCCGTCCTTGCGCCCCAAAGAGATGCACTGGTTGAAGTAGCGGATCGGGGCGTTCGGGAGCTTGCCGCCGGTCAGTCGCGCGGCGATGGCGTCGGCGGCCTGCCAGGCGGACGGGGTGCCCGAGGCGCAGGACATGCGCAGGGGCTTGTCGCCGGGGCCCATGGCCATGGCGGCGTCGCCGATGGCGTACACGTCCGGGTGCGAGACCGAGCGCAGGTAGCCGTCCACGACGATCTGGCCGGCCTCGGTCACCTCCAGCGTCGTGTTCGCCGCGATCGGGTGGACCGCGAAGCCGCCCGTCCAGATCGTCACGGCGGCCGGGATGGTGCGGTCCTCCGTGGTGCGCACGGTGCCGGGCTCGACGGCGGTCACCGTGGCGTGCTCGTGGGCCGTGATGCGCAGCTTCTGGAACACCCGGCGCAGGTGGGCACGGCCCTTCGGGGACAGCCAGTCGCCCAGGGCGCTGCTCGTCACCAGGGACACGTCCAGGTCCGGGCGGGACTCGGCGATCTCGGTGGCGGCCTCGATGCCGGTCAGGCCGCCGCCGACGATCACGACCGGGCGACGGGGCTCGAGGCCCGCCAGGCGTTCGCGCAGGCGGAGGGCGCCGGGGCGACCGGCGATCTCGTACGCGTGCTCGGCGGTTCCGGGCACGCCCCGCGCGTTCCAGGCGCTGCCGAGGGCGTAGACCAGCGTGTCGTAGCCGAGTTCGCCGTCGGTCAGGCTGACCGTCCTGCGTTCGACGTCCACGGCGGTGACCCTGGCGATGCGCAGGTCGACCCCGGTGCCGGCGAACATCTCGGCCAGCGGGCGGGGCTTGAGGGTCTGGCCGGTCGCGAGCTGGTGGTTGCGGACCCGCTCCACGAAGTCGGGCTCGGCGTTGACGAGGGTGACGGTGGCGTCCTCGCGCCGGAGGCGGCGGGCGAGGCGGCCGGCGGCGATGGCTCCGGCGTATCCGGCGCCCAGGACGACGATGCGGTGCGACATGGTGAGTGCTCCCGTCCAGCGTGGTTTTGCCCTTTGAGCCGGACGGCCCGCCGTTTCCTGACACCCACGCGCTGTGAAGCACCTCACAGGCGGTCAGAAGACCGTATACAGCGGCTTTCCGTGGTCCTCGGCCGCCCAAGTCGCGGTCGCGCGCTCGAGCTTGTCCGGGTTCACCTGGTTGCGCACCGCGGCGATGCCGTCCTCGGTCACCTGGAGGCACATGATCCCGACCACGCTGCCGTTCAGGACCGCGACGGCCGCCGGATCGCCGTTGGCCGTCGTGGCGTACACCTCGGGCGACCCGCCGACGGCGGCGCGCTTGCCGGCCCCGGGCCGGAACAGCCCCCACAGGAACTTGGCCACCGCCACGGCGCCCTCGAACGCCTTGGCCCGGGCCGGCACCTTCCCGCCGCCGTCGCCGATGCTCACGGCGTCGGCGGTGAGCAGCTTCACGAGCGGCTCGGTCCGGCCGTTGGCCGCCGCGGCCAGGAACTCCTCGACGATCCGCCGCGCCGCGGCCGCGTCGACCTCGGTGCGGGCCCGGCCCTCGGCGACGTGCTGCTTGGCGCGGTGGAAGATCTGCTGGCTGGCGGCCTCGCTGATGTCGAGGACCCCGGCGATCTCGCGGTGCGGGTAGTCGAACGCCTCACGCAGCACGTAGACGGCGCGCTCGTTGGGCGAGAGCCGCTCCATGAGCGTGAGCACCGCGAAGGACACGGACTCGCGCTGCTCGGCGGTGTCGGCCGGCCCGAGCATGGGGTCGCCGGCGAGCAGGGGCTCGGGCAACCACTGCCCGACGTAGGTCTCACGCCGCGCCCGCGCGGAGGTGAGCTGGTTGAGGCAGAGGTTCGTGAGCACCTTGGTGAGCCAGGCCTCGGGCACCTCGATGCGCTCGGGATCGGCCGCCTGCCAGCGCAGGTAGGTCTCCTGCACCACGTCCTCGGCCTCGGCCGCCGAGCCGAGCATCCGGTAGGCGATGGCCGCCAGCCGCCGGCGGGCGGCCTCGAACCGCTCCACGTCCTCGGCGGCCAGGCTCATAGCCCGATGCTAACCCTCCCCCGCCGAACCGCCCGGCGCGGCGGTGGTACCGCAACGCGGGTTTCGGTTGACCTGGAGCGCACTCCAGGTGACAGGCTCACAGCCATGAATACGCGATTCCTGGGACGCAGTGGTATCGAGGTCAGTGCGCTCGGCATGGGCTGCTGGGCGATCGGCGGGCCGTTCTGGGCCGGTGCGCAGCCGCTCGGCTGGGGAGAGGTCGACGACGACGAGTCGATCCGGGCGGTTCGCCGCGCGATCGAGCTCGGGGTGACGTTCTTCGACACCGCGAACGTGTACGGCGCCGGGCACAGCGAGAAGATCCTCGCCCGCGCGCTCGAGGGGCGGCGCGACGAGGTCGTGATCGCCACCAAGTTCGGGGGCACCTTCGACGAGCAGACGCGCCAGACCGGGCCGGACGACGGTACGCCCGCGAACGTCGAGCGCTCCGTGCGCGAGTCGCTGCGGCGGCTCGGCACCGACTACATCGACCTGTACCAGCTGCACATCAACAGCCTCCCGATCCCCGAGGCGCTCGACCTGGTGCCAGTGCTCGAGGGGCTCATCGACCAGGGGCTGATCCGAGCGTACGGCTGGAGCACCGACTTCCCCGAGCGCGCCGACGCCTTCGCGACCGAGGGGCGGCGCTGCGCCACGATCCAGGCCGACCTCTCGGTGCTGCGCGGCTCGTTCGAGGTGCTGCCCGTGGCCGCCAAGCACGACCTCGGCGTCATCATCCGCGGCCCGCTCGCGATGGGGCTGCTCGGCGGCCGCTACTCGGCAACCTCGGAACTCCCGCGCGACGACGTGCGCGGGCTGAGCCCCGAGTGGATGACGTACTTCCACGACGGCCGCCCCACCCCCGAGTTCCTCACCCGCATCGACGCCATCCGCGACATCCTCACCTCGAACGGCCGAACCCTGGCCCAGGGCGCGCTGGCGTGGCTGTGGGCGTTCGACGCGCGCACGATCCCGATCCCGGGCTGCCGCACGGTCGCCCAGGTCGAGGAGAACGCCGGCGCGCTGCAGTACGGCCCGCTGACGGAGCCGGAGCTGGCCGAGATCGAGCGGCTCATGGGCCGCGCCTAGACAAGGGCGATTTCAAGGCCATGACTCGGGTCCGTGTCGCTTGGCACTAGTGGCCATGTGGCCATATACTCCACTCGTGCCGACCCCCTGGACCAGAGCTCAACAGGCCGACGATGACCTGGCGGCCGGTAGCATGGGGCGATCGAGACTGCAGAAGGGCAGGCATGACATGACAGTCGCATCGAACCTGCCCGACCGGCCACTCACCCTGGACGACGTCACCCGCCTCGCCGAAGCCGACAGCAACCACCGCTTCGAGTTGAGCGAAGGGAACCTCATCGTCATGCCGCCAGGCACGTGGCGCCACCAGGAGATCAGCCTGCTCATCAGCGCGTGGCTCCTGCAGCACGGCTTCAGGGGGCGAGTGAACGTCGCACCCGGGATCCGGACAGCGGCCGATAACCTCAACGGCCGAATCCCAGACCTGGTGGTCACGAACGGCCCGGTGCCCGACGACACCGTCTGGCTGGATTCGGCCGCTGTCGCGCTCGCTGTCGAGATCGTCTCCAAGGGCTCCGAGCGCATGGACCGCTGGCTCAAGCCGATCGAATACGCCGAAGCCGGCATCCCGCTCTTCTGGCGCGTCGAACCGGACGACACCGTCGTGCAGTTCCGCCTCGACGGCAACCGCTACACGGAGTACGGCTCGGTCTCGCTCGAAAATCTCCTTGCCGGCGACGTTCCCGAACTCAGCTGACCTCACCGCAGAGGCGGGGTCACCGACATCGTTGACCCCGCCTCTGACGGCGATCTCCCCGCACCGCACGCCCTCCACGGCGAAGCTGACGATGGCCTGTCAGCCCAACGCCTCCATCCAGCCTGCGATGGCCCGCCCGATCTCGTCCGGCGAATCTTCCTGGACGAAGTGGATCCCCGCGACCGTCACCTCGGCCTGCGCCGGCCATCCGCGGACGATGTCGAGCAACCAGTCGCTGGCGAGAACCGCACCGGGCTCGGACTTCACTGGCTGGACATCACCGCTGCCCGCGTCGTGGACCTTGACACGCCTCCAGCCGAGATCAACCCCACCGGGCCCTACGCCTCGCCGGGACACAGTTGCCGGAGCGAGTGCGCTCGTCGCCCCTCACACAGGAGCGTCTCGCGGGCCGCCGGTCTTCATCCTGGAGGTCGATCGGCAAGGGCGGCGCTCCTCCGGCCGCAGCGATTGCCAACGGAGCCGAATTTTGCGTCCGTACATTGATTCGTCTCGCCCAACGCCGTCCGGCGACCGTCACGGAACGCGTCTGCCGTCCAGACAACCGGGCGGGCTCCGCCCTGCCCGTGTAGGTCAAGAATCGACCGAGGTGACGGGTTGCCGATCGGCGCGACGACAACGTTGAGGCCGGCCACAACGACGCCGCCGGCTCGCTTCAAACTCCGACGCTCGCAGAATTCGCACCAGACGCCCGGTGCGCTGCTCACTCCGAAGCACCCATCGAAACACCTCGAACCGAACGAGTGACACGAGTCCGGTTACACCCGCACCCACGGCTATGGCGAACACACCGAGCAGAACCATGATGTTGATGCTCGAGGTTCACCGCCGTCCCGGGAATACCGACTTACGGTCCGACTTACCGTACCGACTTGTTGTCCGACCGGACCTTGAGCAGGTCTTTTGCGACTGAAAGCCACGAGCGGCTCCGGCGCGACCTAGGGCCCGAAACAGCTGCGACGGCCCCACCTGTATCGCGATGTGCCCGCCGTCCATGGGCAGCAACGGGAACAGGTCCCGTGGCGATGACAGCATGATTCCGTCCCACTCACGCCTCCGGTTGCGGGCTGACGAAGGCCCGACCGTCCTCAAGGTTCGGACGGACGAGCGGCGCGCCTCTTAGCTAGACTGTTAGCTAAGGAGGTCGCAGTGTCCGAAGCAGCCGCATTCAACATCCACGACGCCAAGACCAACCTCTCGCGGATCATCGACCGCGTTGAGCACGGCGAGGAGATCGTCATCAGCCGGGCCGGCACGCCGGTGGCCAAGGTCGTCCCCTTGAACCGGCGAATCAACCGCGCCGGCCGGGGCTCGCTCGCTGGCCGTCTGGCCATGGCCGAAGACTGGGACTCATCCGACGTCAACGATGCGATTGCCCGTGACTTCGGCCTGACGTCGTGAGCCTTCTCCTCGATACGCACGTCGTCCTGTGGTGGCTCGCCAACGATCCGACCCTGCCCGACGACATCAAGGACCAGCTCGATCACGAGCCGGACGTCTACCTGAGCTCGGCAACCGTCTGGGAAGTGACAATCAAACAAGCCCTCGGCAAGCTCCAGCCAGCCGACCTACCTGAGCGCGTCCGCGACGCCGGTTTTCGCCCTTTGCCGATCACCGCCGAACACGCCATCGTCGCCGGCCGTCTGCCCCTCCTGCACCGCGATCCCTTTGACCGGATACTCATCGCCCAGGCCCAGGTCGAGGGCCTGACCCTGGCCACCCGCGATCCCGAAATCCAGAAGTACGACGTCAGCATCCTTCCGCTCTAGCGCAGGATCCGCGTCACAGCGCAGGGGTGCGGCAACCACCGGCCCATGCACTCCCGCTGTGCAGCCGAGCGGCGTGCGCACCTGACGCGACGCAACGGGCGTGGGCGAGCGAGGCGGACTTGACGATCGCGCATTTCCAAGCCACCGCAGAGCGTAGCGCCCGGGATGCGTGGCCCGACGCGCTCAGCGTGCGAAGTCCGCCGAAGTTGATCTCCAGTGGAGGCAACGGTGACTTACTTGAACCCAGGAAGACGTTGCTACGCGGTCGTCCCATCGGTTTCGGCCGGAGCGCTATCGCCGAAGGTCCCGATCCAATTCCGCAACCGCTGCAGTAACGCAGGCGCAATATCGAGCATGTCGACGCGCTGCGCGAGGAGCGCTGGATCGATGAGGCCCGCCTCCAGCAATGCCGTGGCGAACGCCAGGTCCTTCTCCCTTCCGGCGACCAGCTTCGACACAACGCAGTCGTACGGATCGAGCAGATATCCACGCCCTGGATGAGTGCTCGCAGTGTCGACCAGCACGAGGCGGTCTCGCCAACCCGCCGGGAGGGTGGCGGTCGAGACGCTGACCCCTTGGGCGTAATAGCCGAACTTTTCGTGGAACGGCGACAGTTCGCCGATCGCACCATCGACCTGGTCCGCCTTGAGATCGTCCGGGTCGTCGAAGAACGCCACATCAACCTCCATAGAGGCGGTGGCCGCCGGTGGAAGCCGGTCCTCCGCAATAGCGCCGAGGATGGCCTGGCTTCCGATCACCAGGATCTCCGCATCACCGACGACATGCGACGCCGCCCGGAGGACATGCTCCAGCTGCTCTCGCTTCACGCGGCCCGCTCCAGTCGCCACCAGGTGGCGAAGGCCGTCAGCACCGCCTGCCGATCCTCTTCCTTCAGCACTCCCGCAAATGGCGAGTTCTGCCGCAACTCGGTCGCTTCCGCATCGGTCGCGGTGAGCCTTTCGAGCACCGCCTCGGCCCCATTCCGCACAAGGCTCCGCCACCGGTCCAGCCAGAACGCCGTCATCCCATTGGGATGCACAACGCTCAGCCGTTCGAGGTTTTCCGCCGCCCGCGCAAGTACCGCGTCGGGCGCCGACACCAGCCGCCCGGCAACGGCCCGATGCAGCCACAGCGCCTTGAACTGATCCCGTGTCATCACCGGCCGCAACATTTCCTCGACATCGGCGCGCCGCACCCGCCGATGCGTTCCAACCCTGACGTACGGCAAACGTCCTCGATCACACAGGTCGACGACATGCTGGCGGGAGACGTGCAGCAACAAGGCCGCCTCGCCGGTAGTCAGAAGCCCCGAGTCGCCCATGAGGCAAGCATGACCAGCAGACGCCAAAAACACAACATCCCAGTTCAGAATGCCCATCGATCAAGCTCTGGATCCCTTGGCATCGGCTGACGGCGATCGACCGTTGCACAGCAATGCCGGCCCGCCACAACAGCCGGCAGTCCGATGCCGAACAGCGCGATGATCGCGCCGCCGGCGAGCGCGAGGGCAGAGCAGTTCATCGGCCGGCACCGACGGCGCCGATCCTAGGCAGTGCCACTTCATCAGAACGGCGGCCCACCAATCCGGTGGGCCGCCGTTGATCATCTCCAGTGGAGGTGCCGGGAATCGAACCCGGGTCCTTCGTCGCTTTGTTAGGGCTTCTCCGAGCGCAGCTCGCTATGCCTCTACTCGGCCCCACCAATCACGCGAGCGAGTTGGTGTGACAGGCCCAGCCACAATTAATCTCACCGCACGAGCCCCGTGACCGGGCTCGGTTGGCCAGCCTTCTAGCTGATGCCGGTTACTGGGCCGAAGGCAATCCCAGACCGACAGATCTCGGACCTGGCTTAGGCAGCGAGGGCGAGATCGGAGCGCTTGTAATCGGCGCTTATAACTTTCCGACGACTGATTCACGAGACAACGTCGGCTTCCTCGGCTCGCTTCCCCTATCGCTACAAACAAAGTCGAAACCAGTCACCCCCGCGCGGGTGGTGTTGGCTGCCGCGCCACCAACGGCGCGACGGATCAAGCGTAGCGCCTTCCCGCCACAACTTCATCCCGGTATGCCGGAGCACGTCTGGTGGTCGATCGTGCAGGTGAAGGGCTCGTTGCGTATGCCGAGGCCGTTGACGTCGAAGCGGACCGTGGCCGTGGTGCCGGGCTTCAGCGTGCGGGTCGCGTCGACCGGGGTGAAGGAGATGCGGCCCTGGGAGCGGGCCATCACGGCACCGGAGACGTTGCTCACGTTCAGGTCCAGCAGCGGGAGCTGGATGGTCAGCTCCCAGCCGTCGGCGGTGGCCGTGGTCGTGGCCGGGTTGGCGATGGTGACGGTCACGCGGTACGAGGTCAGGGTCAGGTTCTCGGTCTTGTACCCCGCTGTGAGCTGGGCCGCTGCCGCCAACGACGACGGGGTGGGCGACGGGGTCGGGGACGCGGACGGGGCGCGCGAGGCGGCCGCGACGATCGCGTCCGGCGTCGCGCGGGTCGGGGGGACCGCCGCGGCCGGCATCGAGGCCTGGACCGGGCCCTCGCTCGCGCCGCCGGTCTGCGGAGGGCCGGCCGGGTGCAGGGCGGTCGCCTTGCCGATGAGGATGGCGGCCAGGGCCAGCAGGAGCAGTACCGCCGCGCTCGTCGCGACCGCCTGACTGCGGCGGTCGGCGGACCAGTCACGGGCACCCACGAGCCGGTGCCAGGCCGCGCCGATGCGGCCGGCGAGCGTCGTCGGACGCGACGGGGCCGGGTCGGCGATCGTGGGGGCGGCGATCGTGGGGGCCGCGGTGGTCACCTGGGCGACGCCGGTGGCCCGCGCGCTCAGCACGGCCGCGGCGAAACCCGGCACGGACGTGGTCGGGCGCGGGCCGGCCGTCGAGCGCATGCGGGAGCTCAGGCCGGGCGCGGAGCGGCTGGGGGCGTTGCGCTGGCCGGGGAGGCGGTTGAACGGGCCGCCGTCGTTGCGCCGCGGTGTCGTCGGCGGGTCGGGCGCCGGGGTCGCGGGCTCGGGGGCCGCGGCGAGCCGGGCCAGAGTGGCGGTCAGCGGGCCGCTGAAGAGGGTGTTGTACGTCGTGAGCAGTACCCGCCGCCGCATCGTCCCCTGCGGCCCCAGGAACCCGCTCTGGGTCATCGTGAGCCGGGTGCCGCCCTCGCGCTCGTGCAGGGTCACCGCGACCACGGTGTGCAGGTTGCTGCCCTCCCAGCGCATCACGAGCCGGTGCGGTGCCTCGATGTTGACGATCTGGCCCTCGATCGGGTCCTCGAGGCCGGCGAGATCGGGTGCCTGGAACGTGAAGGTGCCGTCGTCGCGGACCATGAACCGAGTAGTCGGGAGCCAGTCGGTGACGATCTGGGCCTCGGTGAACGCACGCCACACCACGGCAGGTGGGTGCTCGAGGTCAGCATCGACCCGAATCTCGGTCACGCAGGGACTATATGGCCTTGACGCATTGCTTGCATTACCACGGCGTAGTACTCACGCGCGGGAGGTGCTCTACTCTGCGTTGCCCTTGCCCCGGCGGCCCATAACACGAGCGATCTCGCGGTCGGCGTCGCGTTTGGCCAGCGTCTGACGCTTGTCGTAGGCCTTCTTACCGCGCGCGAGGGCGAGCTCGACCTTCGCCCATCCGTCGGAGAAGTAGACCGACAGCGGCACCAGAGTCAGGCCGCTTTCCCGGACCTTGATCCCGATCCGGTCGATTTCCTGCCGCTTCAGCAGCAGTTTCCGGATCCGGCGGGGTGGATGGTTGGTCCACGTGCCCATCGTGTACTCCGGCACGTGCATCGCGTGCAGGAAGATCTCGCGATCGGAGATCTGGCCGAACGCGTCCACGAGCGAGCAACGCCCGGCGCGCAGCGACTTGACCTCGGTGCCCGTCAACGCGATCCCGGCCTCGAACGTCTCGAGGATCTCGTAGTCGTGACGCGCCTTCCGGTTGGACGCGACGAGCTTGCGCCCCTTTTCGCGCGGCATCGACCCCTCCTGAGTTGCTCGATCGAAGAGAAGCGTAGCGCGCCCGGCAAGACCATTTCGGCGACGCGGCCGCAAACACCATAGAGCCATGACTCGGGTCCGCCGTGGTACGGACCGTTCCTCCCGCGAGACACCGCTCGGCGCTGGCGCGCCGACGCTGCCACCTCCGCGGTTGGTAGCGCCTCGCCAATGTCACTGCGACGCGCTCATGAGCACAGCGGCTCCGAAGGGCAACTGGCCCCTACAGCATCGTCTATCTCCCGACAGGCGAAAAAAGCGAAATGTCCGGCGCGCCAGCGCCGGACATTTCGAGCTAATCGCCCCGGATCAGCAGAGGCACCCTGGCAGCCAGGTCAAGGGCTGGACCGGGCTCCCGTTGAGGCGCACCTCGAAGTGCAGGTGGTACCCGGTCGACGCCCCCGTAGTGCCGACGCGTCCGATCAGCTCGCCGCGGCTCACGCGCTCCCCGACGTGCACGAGGATCGCGGACTGGTGCGCGTAGCAGGTCGCGAGCCCCTTGCCCTGGTAGAGCCCGTGCGAGATGCAGGTGTAGTTGCCGTTGCCACCCGACGGGCCCGCGCGCACCACGACGCCGTCCGCCGCGGCGACGATGGGCTGTCCCCCGCCCGCCGCGATGTCGACGCCCGCGTGCAGCTGGTAGACCTTGTACACCGGGTCGAACCGCATCCCGAAGTTGCTCGACTTCCAGCCGTGCACCGGCATCAGGAAGAAGGCCCCGGTCTTCGGGCCGATGACCGTGTTCGGCGGAGCGTTGTTTCCCTTGGCCCCGCCCGAGCCCTGCTTCGCCTTCCGAGCCTCCGCCTGCGCCTCGGCCCGCAACTGCTCGGCGACCTTGTCGCTCTCGACCTTGAGCGCCTCGTAGCGGGCGAGCACCGCGCCGCGCTCCGCGTTCGCGGTCGCCTCGGCCGCCGCGCTGGTGTCGAGCAGCTGCTGCACGTCCGCCGCCGCCCGCTCGGCGCCGGCCTGGGCCGCCTGCGACTCGGTGAGGCTGCGCTGGGCGGCATCGGCGGCGTCCTGAGCGCGGCGTAGCGCGAGCAACGCGGTGTCGCTGCGCTTCTTCGCGTCCATCCGGGCCGCGGTGAGCTCGTCGACGGCCGCCTGGTTCTCCTCGGCGACGTGGTTGAGGTACTCGATGCGCAACGCCAGATCCGTCGGCCCCCCGGAGTCGAGCACCGAGTTGACCATGGCGAAGCCCCCGCCCTTGTACGCGGCCGACACGAAGACGGACACGTCCTGGCGGGCCTTGTCGACCTGCCGCTTCGCCTCGGCGTACCCGGCATCGGCCACCTGCGCGGCGGCGTCGGCGTCGGTGCGGTCGCGCTCGGCCTGCCGTACCGCCGCATCGGCCGCGATCACGCGCCCCTTGGCGTCGGCCAGGCTCTGCTGGGCCCCCGGCAGCGCCGCCTGCGCGCGATCGTGGTCGGCCGCGGCCTGCTGGGCCTTGTCGGTGGCCGCCTCGAGCGTGGCCTGAGTCTCCTGCAACTGCTTGTCGAGCCGAGCCTTGTCATCGCCGGTGTCCGCGTGGGCGACGGAGCCCGGGCCGAGCAGCATGAGCACGACGCCGAACGCGGCGACGATCCGGATTCGGTTCACAGAAGCAACCCTCCAGTACCACTTGAGGGTTACCGTACGCAGGAAAAAGCCCAGAAGTCCGGAATTTCGGTTAAATGCACCTATCGTGGCGGCCCAACGCGAATGCCCTATCACGAGCGCGCTCGCCTTCGGCCCGATCCCACGATGACCAGAGCCGCACCTCCCGCCCAGATCACGACTGCCGCACGCCCCAGCCGCTCCACACGGCCCGGACCTCCCAGCCGCACCACGCGGCCCGACGACGTGGCCCACACCGCACGGGCGAAGCACGGCGTGAGCGAGGCACCGCGCGGCGCGGCGCGAGCGAGACACGACACGGCGCGAGCGAGACACGGCGCGGCGCGGCGGCGGCGGCGCGAGCGAGACACGGCGCGGCGCGGCGCGAGCGAGACACGGCCGAACAAGCCGAACCGGAGCCCGAGCACGGCCGCCCGCCTCGAACGCCCGAAAAACGCGGCGAGGGCGGACCCCCGCAATGGGGATCCGCCCTCGAAGGAGCCGCTGGGTCGGTCGAGTCAGACGCGCACGTAGAAGCGCAGCGTGACCCAGGCCGTGATGGCGCTCACCAGACCGCCGGCCCCACACAGGACCGGAAGCATGATCCACACGTTGCCCCAGTCCACCGGTAGCAGGACCGTTGTCAGGGCTTTCAGTGAGCCGTCGATGAAGAAGACCTTGGCCGCGACCAGCCCACCGAAGGCGAGGATCGCGCCGATCAGGCCGGCGAAGACCGCCTCCAGGACGAAGGGCATCTGGATGAACCAGTTCGAGGCGCCCACCAGCTTCATGACGGCTACCTCGCGGCGCTTGCTGTAGGCGGCCACCTGGATCGTGTTGGCCACCAGGAGCAGGGCCGCGGCGCCCTGGACGATGGCGACGGTCAACGCCAGGGTCTGCAGCGCGCCCAAGAGGTCGAAGACCCGTTTCAGCAGCTGCTTCTGGTCGATGATGTCGCTGACGCCCTCCTGGGTCCGGAACTGGTCGCTGAAGTCCTGGACCTTGTTCGGGTCCTTCAGCTTGATCCGGAACGACTCGGGCAGCGAGTCCTGCTTGGTCGCGGCGACGAGGTCGGGCGCGTCCTTGAACTGCTCCTGGAATCGCTTCCAGGCGGCTTCCTTGGTCTCGTGCTCGTAGGACTTGACCAGGCCGTTGGACTTCAGTGCGCTCTCGATGCTGGCGCGCTGGTCGTCACTGACGTCGGCCTTGAGGAAGACGGACACCTCCACCCGCTGGTAGAAGAAGTCTTCCATCTTGCCGACCTGGAAGAAGAGCAGCAGGCTCGCGCCGAGCATGGTCAGCGACACGGTCATCGTGATGATCATCGCGATGGTCATCGTGACGTTGCGCCAAAGCCCGGTCAGGACTTCGGTCAGGATGTATCTCACGCGCATCGGGTGGGGGTTCCTTCCCAGCGGGCCCAGCAGGAGGACGGGGGGCGGTGCGGACTAGGGCTGGGGTCAGCCGTAGACACCGCGCGGCTGGTCCCGCACAATCCGGCCACTTTCGATCTCTACGACCCGGCGGCGCATCTGGTTCACGATGTTGGAGTCGTGGGTGACCATGACGACCGTGGTCCCGGTCCGGTTGATCCGGTCGAGCAGTCGCATGATCTCGATCGACGTGTCCGGGTCCAGGTTTCCGGTCGGCTCGTCCGCCAGCAGGATCAGCGGCCGGTTGACGAACGCCCGGGCGACCGCGACGCGCTGCTGCTCACCGCCGGAGAGCTCGTGGGGGTAGCGGTGCTCCTTGCCGCCGAGGCCGACGAGCTCGAGCACCTCGGGGACGACGCGGCGGGCGACGCCCTTGGACTTGCCGATCACCTCGAGGGCGAACGCCACGTTCTCGTAGGCCGTGCGGTTCGGCAGGAGGCGGAAGTCCTGGAACACGCAGCCGATCTGGCGCCGGAAGGCCGGGATCCGCCACGAGCGCATCGACGTCACGTCGCGCTCGTTCACGACGACCTTGCCCCGGTTCGGGGTGACCTCGTGCAGCAGCAGCTTGATGATCGTGGATTTGCCTGAGCCGGAGGGACCGATGAAGAAGACGAACTCGCCCTTCTCGATGTTCACGGAGACATCGTCAAGGGAGGGGCGAGACGCCTTCGGATACGTCTTCGTCACGTGGTCAAGCCGAATCACGGGAGGTGAGTCTACGCGGTGTGACAAGTGCGCCAAGTACACGCGGTGCGTCATGCGCGTTTTGCCAGGAATGCGAACCCGAACCGGGGACGCGAACAGCAGGACAGCGCTTGATTCCCACGCGCGAATGTGACGTACGCCACGTTTTGCTGCGGGCAAACAGAGTCACCGTCAGTGATTGACGGACTCCGAAGGGATGATCAAGCGCGAATTGGCGCCGTTATGCGGCCGGGTCGAGCTCCCGCTGCTTGCGCCAGCGGATGCCCGCGTCGATGAACCCGTCGAGGTCGCCGTCGAAGACCGCGGTCGGGTTGCCGGTCTCGTGCTCCGTGCGCAGGTCCTTGACCATCTGGTAGGGGTGCAGGACGTAGGAGCGCATCTGGTCGCCCCAGGAGCCGGCCACGTCGCCGCGCAGGGCGTCCATCTTCGCCGCCTCCTCGGCCCGTTTGACCGCCAGCAGCTTGGCCTTGAGCACGCCCATGGCGGTCGCCTTGTTCTGGATCTGCGAGCGCTCGTTCTGGCAGGAGACCACGATGCCGGTCGGGATGTGGGTCAGGCGCACCGCCGAGTCGGTGGTGTTGACGCCCTGGCCGCCGGGGCCGCTGGAGCGGTACACGTCGACGCGCAGCTCGTCGTCGGGGATCTCGACATCGTCGGTCTGCTCGACGACCGGCACGACCTCCAGCGCCGCGAACGAGGTCTGGCGGCGGCCCTGGTTGTCGAAGGGGCTGATCCGCACGAGCCGGTGGGTGCCCGACTCGACGGACAGCGTGCCGTACGCGAACGGGGCCTTGACCGCGAAGGTGGCCGACTTGATGCCGGCCTCCTCGGCGTAGGAGGTGTCATAGACGTCGGTCTCGTAGCCGTGCCGTTCCGCCCAGCGCAGATACATCCGCAGGAGCATGTCGGCGAAATCGGCCGCGTCCACCCCGCCGGCGCCGGCGCGAATGGTCACGAGCGCCTCGCGGGCGTCGTATTCGCCGGAGAGCAGCGTGCGGACCTCGAGGTCCGAGATCGACCTCGTCAGCCCGGCGATCTCGTCGGCGACCTCGCCGAGCGAGGAGGTGTCGCCCTCGGCCTCGGCCAGCTCGAGCAGCACCTGGGCGTCGTCCAGCCGCGACCGCAGCGACTCCAGCCGGTTGATCTCGCCCTGGACGTAGGACAGGCGGGACGTCACCTTCTGCGCGGCGACCTGGTCGTCCCACAGGTTGGGAGCCGACGCCTGCTCCTCGAGCGCGGCCTTCTCCTTGTGCAGGCGATCGAGGTCGAGGACCGCCTCGATGTTGCGCAGGGTGCCGTCGAGGTTCTTGAGGGATTCGGCGTGGTCCAGAGCAGTCACGCATCAAGGGTACGCCGAGGCGCCCCCGACTATTTGCCGGGCGCGCTCTTGAGCCAGGTGAGTGCCGCCTTGTGATATCCGACCGCGAACTCCAGCGAGGCCGCGAAGAAGTCGTCGCCGGACTTCTTGGCCTCCTTGGCCATTTCGCGCGCCTCGGTCAGCGCGGCATTGTGGTATTCGGCCGCGTGCGCATAGACGTCCTGCAGTTGCGTGGCGGACTGCTGCGCCCCGAATGCGACGCGCAGTGCCACCGGATTGCGCAGCGCCTCGCGGCCGGCCGGCTCGGAGAGCCACCGGGCGAAGGCACGCTTGCCCGCCGGCGTGATCGCATAGGGCTGGCTGGAGCGCGCGCCGGGCTTGCCGAGCTTGACGTATCCGGAGTCGGCGAGGGCCGGCAGCTCCCGGTAGACCTGGCTGCGCGTCATGGACCAGTAGGGCCCGAGCCGACGCTGCGCGGCCGCCATCAACTGGCCGCCCGTCATCGGTCCCTCGTGCAGGAGGCCGAGCAGCGCAGCCGCGGTCGCGTTGACTCCAGAATCCGCCATAGCCCCACGCTGTCATCTTTCGCCAGCACAGTCCAGCATTTCGGCAAATCCACTGTGAACTGTCGCGCTGCGACTGTCGAGTTAGGACAGCCGTACGGAGCTGCTCATTGCTTGAAGGTCGGGAATGCGGGCATCGACGGCATCGCGGGGAACGACGGCATCGGGTCGCCGAGGCCGGGCAGTCCGGTCTTCGTCGGCGCCGGGGTGCCGGGCTTCTTCGTCGGCTTCTGCTCGCCCGAACCCGGGTCGGTGGTCTGTCCGGGGCCGGCCGCCGTCTGGGTCTCCTCCGGCGTGGCGCTGACCGCGGGCGCGGCATCGGCCGAACTCGACGCGGCGGGTGCCGGCGTGGTGGCGTTGACCTTCTTATCGCCCGTATTGTCGGTTTTCGGGGCATTGCCGGTCAAGAGCAGCGCGCCGACCGCCAGGATGACGACGAGCAGCAGGCCGCCGCCGATCGCGGCGAGGACCCGGCGCTGCTTCTTCTGCGTGTCGGGGCGGCCGGGCGTGTCGGACTCGCCGAACTCCTCGAACAGACGGTCGGCGGTCTCCTCCGGGGTCGCCGAGGTCGGCTGCGCGAACGGGACAAAGGGCGCGATCGGGGCAACCTGCGCAACCGGGGCGGTCGGCGGCTCGGGAGCCGCGACGATCTCCGTCGGCGGCTCGTCAGCGACCGGCGCGGACTCGAAGCGCAGCTCCGTCGGCGGCTCGCCGGTGGACGCGGCACGCTGCGGCGGGATCATCATCTCGGCCGCGTCCGGACCGGCCCACAGGGGCGTCCCGGCCGCGACGGTCTCGATCGCCGGGTCGGCGACCGAAGGACCCTCCTCGGCGGCCGAGGAGCCCTCCTCGGCTTCCGAAGGGTCCTCCTCGGCTTCCGCGGCAGGAGCCTGCTCGGACGGTACCGCTGCCGAAATGACCTGCGTGGGAACCTCGGCGACGCCGTGGGGCTCGGTGGGCCGCTCCCCGATCGGCACCGCCATCATCAGCGCGGCGGACGCGGCCGCCGGCGAGGTCGGGGCGGTCGGCAGCGGCACCCAGTCGACGCGCCGGACCGGCGCCTGCATGGGCGCGGTCAGCTCGGCCGAGCGCTGCCAGAACGTGACGGCCTCGGCGGGCAGCCGCGGCAGCGGCTCGAACCCGTCGAGGGCGCCCTCGGCCGCGCGGAGGCGCCCGACGATCGAGGCCGCCGTCGGCCGCATGCGCGGGTCGATCTCCATGCACGCCTCGATCACCGGCCAGAGCGCGGCCGGCATCCCGGGCGGGGGCACCGGCACGCAGTCGGCGTGGCGGCGCAGGACGTCGTTGGGCGAGCCGCCACGGTACGGGCTGCGGCCGCAGATCAGCTCGAAGAGCACGACGCCGAGCGCGTACACGTCGGCGGCCGGGCTCGGCGAGCCCCCGGCCACGACCTCCGGCGCCACGTACTCGGGCGTGGCGTGCGTCGGCCCCGCCGGCCGGTCCAGGCGCCGGGCGACGCCGAAGTCGGCGAGGCGCACCGGCCCGCCGTCGGTGGGAACGAGCAGGTTCCCCGGCTTCACGTCGCCGTGGACGATGTTGTTCGCGTGCACGTACGCGAGCGCGTCGGCGACCTGCGCGACCACCTCGGCCGCGACCGCGGGCGGCAGCGGGCCCTCGGCGCGCAGCCGGCGGCGCAGGTCCGGCCCGGCGACGAGCTCCATGGCGATCGCGAGCACGTGCTTGTCGCTGACCAGGTTCTTGACCCGGATGACGGAGGGGTGCTCCAGCCCGGCGAGCAGCTCGGCCTCGCCGAGGAAGCCGTCCTTGAGCTCGGCCACCTCGGCGGCCTCGGCCCGCAGCACCTTGACCGCGACCCACTCGCCGGCCTGCGTGTCGTACGCGCGCCAGACCGCGCCGATCGCGCCCCGGGCCACCTCCGACTCGAGCCGGTAGCGGTTGCCCAGGATCGTCTTCGCGCCCGTGACCGTCTTCATGACCGTCCCTCCCCTTACCCGAGACGGTAGGCGAGGGCCGCCACGCCGCAGCTCCCCCACCGGGCCGGATGGCACAAACCGGGGAGTCGGCTACATCCGGCTGCGCAGCTCCCACAGCTCGGGGTAGAACCGCAGCTCGACGCGGGAACGCAGGTACGCCCCGCCGGCGCTGCCGCCCGTGCCCGCCTTGGTGCCGATCTGGCGCTCGGCCATGAGCACGTGCCGGGCCCGCCACATCGACCAGGCCTGATCATGGGCGAGCATCGCCTCGGCGAGATCCCACAGCGGGCCATAGCGCTCCCGGTCCCGCGAGATCGTCAGCAGCGACTCGACGCGCTGCTCGGCGTCGCCGACCGCGAAGCCGTGCTTGCCGAGCATGGTCAGGAACGCATCCCACAGGCTCGGCTCGGCCAGCCGCCGCTCCAGCCGGGCGCGCTCGAGCTCCGACAGGCCGCGGAAGCGCTGCAGGTACGTGTGATCCTTCAGCCCGGACAGGAACTCGATCTCGCGGAACTGCGCGGACTGGAACCCCGAGGCCGGGGACAGCTTGCTGCGGAAGCGCAGAAAATCCTGCGGAGTCATGGTGTCGATGACGTCGACCTGGCCCACGAGCACCCGCTGGATCGACAGGCACCGCTCGAGCCGGACCCGGGGCAGATACGTCTCACCGTCCAGCAGGCGATCCCGCGCGTCCTCGAGCTCGTGCAGCACCAGCTTGAACCACAGCTCGTACACCTGATGAATCGTGATGAAGAGCAACTCGTCGTGCGCGGGCGGGCTGGACTCTGGAACCTGGGCCTCGAGCAACCCCGACAGACGCAGATAGTCACCGTACGTGAGGCGGCCGCCCTGCTCCCCGAAATGCGCATCGGTCCAGTTGCCGGCGGCGCTGCCGGCAGATTCGTTGGTCACCTGCCAACGCTATAAGGTCACCAGTCGTGGCGAGAGGCGCACTGGTCCGGTGGCTGCAGGGTCTCGATGCTTCGGAGCTGGGCGAGCTGCTGCGCCGCCGCCCCGACGCCCTCACCGCCCCGTCCCCCGGCGACCTCACGGCGCTGGCCGCGCGCCTGTCCACGCGCACCGCGGTCACCGACGTCGTGGCAACCCTCCCGCTGCCGGCCCTGCAGGTCCTCGAGACCCTGGCCGCGCTGGGCGAGCCGCCGATCCCGCGCGCCCGGCTGGCCGAGGAGCTGAGCCTGGCCCCCGACGACTCCTCCCTGGACGCGACCCTGCGCGTGCTGAGCCAGCGCGCGCTCGTCTGGCCCGAGGGCGACGACCTGTGGGTCTCGACGGGCCTGGCGGTCGAGCCCACCGCGGAACGAGCATTCGATCCGATTCCCCCCGCGCCCGCGCTGGGCCCAGCCGACCGGGGCGCCATCCGAACCGCCGCCGGGGAGTCCGCGGCGGCCCTGCTCGACCACGCGGCCGCCCTGCTCACGGAGGCCGCCGAGCATCCCCTGGCCCGCCAGCGCAACGGCGGCGTGGCGGCGCGCGAGCTCGCCCGGCTGGCCGCGGAGCTCGGCCTCGATGAGCCCCTCGTGGCGCATTTCGCGGATGTCGTACTACAAGCAGGCCTCCTGGCCCCCGACGGCGCCCACCTGGTGCCGACCACCACGGCGCTCACCGACGAGCCGGCGCCCGATCGCCTGGCCCGGCTCCTGTCGGGCTGGTGGTCGGGCCCGCCCCTGCGCCGGGTCGTGATCCGCGTGCTGCACGACCTGCCGCCGGACACCGCGGTGCACGGCACCGAGTCCCTGGCGCCGCTGGTGCGCTGGACCGCTCCCCTGCCCGCACGCGCCGTGTCCGCTCCCCCTCCCCTCCGCCTGGTCCCGCCGCCCTCCTCGCCTTCTTCACCCGCGCGCACGGGGTCGCTCTCTTCTTTCGCGCGCACGGGGTCGCCCTCCTCTTCCGTGCGCAACGGGTCGTCTTCCTCGCCCGATCGCGCGACGTCTGGGCACACTGGGTCGACGCTTGAGGATGCGGTGAGCGGGATCGTGGCCGAGGCGACGCTCCTCGGCGTGTGCGTGATGATCGAGCCGGACGCGTTCGCAATCAGCCCGCTGGGCCGCGCCCTGGCCGACGGCCGCCCGCTCGCCGAAGTGGCCGAGCGCCTCCTGCCAGCACCCCTGCGGGTGACACCCGCGGCGAGCGTGATCGTCTGCGAGGACGTCCCCCTCCTGGACGAGGTGGTAGCGGCCCTGGAGCTCGAACGCCTGGCGCCCACCGTCGCCGCCTCGTCCTCGCCCGTCCCGTCGCTGCTGGCCGCACTCCGGGACTTGGGCCACCGAGCCGAGCAGTCGGGCCCGAAGCTCACCGTGCGCCGCTCCGCTCCCGCAGCACTGGGCACGCGCCGCCCCAAGCCAACCGTGGACCCGGGCGAGCTGGCACGCCGCCTGGCCGTACCAATGCAGCGGGGCGCCTCACCCCTGGAACAGATCCGCCATCGAGCCCCACAGCTACGCCCGGAGCAGGCACAGCTGCTCGCGGACGCGGTCGAGCACGGCACCCCGATCTGGATCCGCTACGTGGACGCGAACGGCCGCGCCTCAGAGCGCGTGATCGAGAACGCCGAACTGTCCGGCACGGTGATCGAGGCCTGGTGCCGCCTACGCCGCGACGATCGAGCCTTCACCCTGGACAAGATCGTCGCCGTAGCCCGCCCCCGCCACTGACACGCACGCCACCCACAGCCCCGGCGCACCCCGACATCCGGCCGCATCGGAAAACCACCTCGGCTTCACGGACGCGCCGGAGCCAGCCACCCGCAGACGGACCTCACACAGCCGCACGCCCGCACGAAGGAATGCCGCACACGAGCCCAGCCGATAGCGAGCCACCCGCCGACGGACCACAGGGCTGCGAGCGGGGCACACGCGCACGGATCGGATGCGGGGCGCGGCGCGCGGGCCGAACGCCAGCGCGCCGCATGGCAGGACGCGGCCGAACGCTGGTGCACTACGCGCGGGCCGGACACGGGCGCATCACGGGCCGGACCTGGGTGCGCCGCACGCGGGCCGCACGCGCGTGCGCCGCACGCGGGCCGCACGCGAATACGCCGCGCACAGGTCGGACGCCGGTGCACCGCATGGGCCGGACGCGGATGCGCTGCACGCGGGCCGCACGCCGGTGCACCACGCACGCGTCGGACGTGGGTGCGCCGTGCGCGGGCCGGACGTGAGACCGGCCCGCGGTGGCGTGGAGCCCGAGGTCAGCCCATGTGCGGGTAGCGGTGGTCGGTCGGCGGGACGAAGGTCTCCTTGATCGTGCGCGGGGAAGTCCAGCGCAGCAGGTTGTGCCAGGACCCGGCCTTGTCGTTGGTCCCCGAAGCCCGCCCGCCGCCGAAGGGCTGCTGCCCCACCACGGCCCCGGTCGGCTTGTCGTTGATGTAGAAGTTGCCGGCCGCGAAGCGCAGGGCCTGCGTAGCCCGGTCGACGGCGGCCCGGTCGGTGGCGAAGATCGAACCCGTCAGCGCGTAGGGCGCCGCGGACTCGGCCTGGGTCACGACCGCCTCGAAGTCCGCGTCGGCGAAGACGTGCACCGCGAGGATCGGGCCGAAGTATTCGGTCGTGAACACCTCGTGCTCCGGATCGGTGCACTCGACGATCGTCGGGCGCACGAAGAAGCCCTCGGAGTCATCGGCAGTGCCACCGGCGACCACCGTGCACGAGGACGAGTTCTTGATCCGGTCCAGCGCCGCGGCGTGCCGGTCGAAGGCGCGCTGGTCGATCACCGCGCCGCCGAAGTTCGTGAAGTCGGTGACGTCGCCGTAGGCGAGGGAGTCCGCGGTCGCCACGAGCTCGTCCTTGATCTGCGACCACAGGCTGGCCGGCACGTAGGCGCGCGAGGCCGCCGAGCACTTCTGCCCCTGGTACTCGAACGCGCCCCGCACCAGCGCGGTGATCAGCGCCGCCGGGTCGGCCGACGGGTGGGCGATCACGAAGTCCTTGCCGCCGGTCTCCCCGACGACGCGGGGGTAGGAGCGGTAGACGTTCTCGGCGACGGTCCGGTTCAGCTTGCGGAACACCGCGGTCGAGCCGGTGAAGTGGATGCCGGCCAGGTCCGGATCGGTCAGCGCGACCTCGGAGACGGCCAGCCCGTCGCCGGTGACGAGGTTGATCACGCCGGGCGGCAGGCCCGCGGCCTCGAACAGTCGCATCGTGTAGTGCGCGGCCAGCTGCTGGGTGGGCGAGGGCTTCCAGAGCACCGTGTTGCCCATCAGCGCCGGCGCGGAGGGCAGGTTGCCGGCGATCGCGGTGAAGTTGAAGGGCGTGATCGCGTAGACGAACCCCTCCAGCGGGCGGTGGTCGAAACGGTTCCACACGCCGGCCGAGGAGCGGGGCTGGTCGGCAAGGATCTGCTGCCCGAAGTACACATTGAATCGCAGGAAATCGATGAGTTCGCAGGCGCTGTCGATCTCGGCCTGGATCGCCGTCTTGGACTGCCCGAGCATCGTGGCGGCGTTGAGCGTGTCCCGCCACGGGCCGCTGAGCAGGTCGGCGGCGCGCAGGAACACGGCGGCGCGCTCGGCGTAGGGCAGGTCTCGCCAGGCGGGGGCGGCACGCTTGGCCGCGGCCACGGCCCGGGCGGCGTCGTCGGTGGTCGCGTTGTGCGTCACACCCAGCACGTGCCGGTGGCGGTGCGGCTGCACGACGTCGATCGGCTCACCGGCGGCCATCCGCCGCTCGCCGTCGATCGTCATCGTCAGCTCGTGCCGCTCGCCGGCCAGCTCGCCGAGGCGGCGCTGCAGGCTCGCCCGTTCCGGGGTGTCGGGGGCGTATCCGCGGACCGGCTCGTTTACGGGCTCGGGCACGGTGATCAAGGCATCCATGAGGGTCTCCCACGTCGTCTCGGCAGCGTTGGCGAGGTCTTTCCCATCCTCCCACGCACTCACGGACTGCTCGAAGTTGTCCACAGGCGGGCTCCAAAAGGAACTCGCGTACGCTGCAGATCGTGGGTGCGAAGCGTGCTGCGGTGGCGGAGCCGGCAGTGGAGACGTGGCGGCCGGCGCGTGCGGTGTTCGTGGCCGCGTTCGCGCTCGTGCTGCTGTTCCTGACGCTCTTCTCGGCGTACGGGCACGTCCCCGACGCCGCCGTCGCCGCGCTGGTGCTGCCGGGCGTGCTGACCCCGACGCTGATCGCCGGGGCGGCCGTCGGAGTGCTGGCCGTCGGGCGTTTCGCGGCCGAGACCGGGGCGCGCGGGCGACTGCTGTACGGCGCCCTCGGCGGACTCCCCGTCGGGCTGCTCGCGATGGGCGGGATGCTCGCGGCGTACCACTCGGGCCCCTCCGTGGCCTACGTCGCCGCCACGGTGGCCGTCACCGGGGTGCTGGGCGGCCTCATCGCCGCGGCGCACCCGATCAGCGCGGTCGCGGCGGGCGCGGCGGCGGGCGTGCTGGCCTCGGCGATCGGGCTGCTGGCGGCGTACTTCCAGAACGACCTCGCCGACCTCTTCGGCAACCGCGAGACGGTCGGGAGCATGGCCGACGCGGCGTACCGGCTCCAGCTCACGACCTCGATCGTCTCCGGCATCGCGGCCGGCGCCATGGCCTTCGGCTACCTGCGGCGCACCGGGCTCGCACTGCCGTGGCCGTCGTACCCGCTGGCCGGGGCCTTCCCCGGGCTGCTCACCCTCGCGGCGGCGCTGGTCGGCTGGATCGGCGCTCTGCCGCTGTCGCACGCGGTGGCGAAGCAGAGCGAGTTCGACGCGGCGATCATCGCCAACCGGCTCCCCGAGCAGGTCAACCACGGGTTGATCCTGCTGTTCGCGGGCGCGTTCGTGGCGATGATCCTGGTCGGGCGCACCCTCAAACGCGCTTAGGCCCGGTCGACGAGCTGGTCGAGCTCGGAGGGGTCATACCACTCCAGTTCGTGATCCTCGGCGCCGTCCACAGTGAACTGCGCATCCGGGTCGCCCGCCTCCGCCTCCTCGACCACATCGGCCGCCGCGGCGACGTCGGCCTCGGCGTCGTGGCCGTCCACGTGGATCGCGGCCACGGTGCGCAGCGCGATCTTCCCGGAGATCTCGACGTTGCTCGAGCCGAGGTCGAGCCCGTTCATCTTCACCATCGCGCCCGGCAGGTCGGCCGAGAGCACGACCCGGCGCCGGGGCGCCTTCGCGTCGTGCCGAAGCAGGCGCAGACCGCTCTGGGCGGCACGCGTGAAGGCGACGTACTCCAACTCCTCCTCGTCGCCCTCGGCGTACCACTCCCGCAGCGAGGGCGTGACCGCGTGCGCCTCGGTCGGCGGCGGCAGCTCGCCACTCTCCCGCAGCACGGCGAGCTGAGCGAGCGTCGCGGGCAGGTACACGCGCGTGAGGTCCGTCGTCACGCTTCCTTGTACTACACCCTTGCCCGGGTTTCGACACGCAGGTCGGGCGTGTCGGACCGATTCGTCGTAACCAGTGCTAAGCGAACGGTGGCAAACTGAGGCGATGGAGCCGCGATTCCTGCTCATGGCCGATGTTGCCGAGCAGTTGAACGTGTCTGCCTCGCAGGTGTACCACATGGTGCGCAGCGGGGAGCTGCCGGCGATCAAGGTCGGCGGACGCGGCCAGTGGCGCATCGAGCGGAGCAAGCTCGAGGAGTACATCGAGCGCAAGTACGCGGAGACGGCCGAGTGGGTGCGCAGCAACCCCCTCGTCGATCCCTCTCCGGACCTCGACTGACCTGCGCCTTTACGCCTTTCGCCACTTTCCATATTTCGCTCGTACCGCCTGAATCGGTCACGGCAGTCCCGCGCGCGCGAAAGGACGAGTCGGTCTTAACCACCCATATGCCGCCACAAGCCCCCGCAGCATTCTTGACGGCATCGCGCCCCCTCGATACAACAGTTCCTGAAGGCAAACGAAAGCAAACGCAAGCATCGGGGGGCTTCTCATGACGGTGTCGACCGAGCAACGTCCGGGCCGCGGCTCACGCGGCGGATCTGCGGCCACCCGCGGCGGCACCGGCAGCGCCGCTCACACGACCACGGCCGCCCGCGGCGGCAACGGCAGGTCCGCTCGCATGACCACGCCCGCCCGCGACGGCACCACCCCTCGAAGAAGCCCCGCGATCCGAGACGGCGACGCTCCTCCAGGGAAGAGAACGGCCCGAGGAGGTGCCGCTGTTGGCGACGACGGTCCGGCTCGCGACGATGCCGCCCATCTCCGGGCCGGGCCCGTTCAGCGGCGCAGGGCCGGCTTGCGAGCCGTCCCGAGTCGCGCCCCGTCCGCCGACTCCGGCCGCGGCTCGGACGACGGGGTGGACCGCGACGATGGTCATGAGCGACGACCGGCACTCAGCGCCGTCCCACGCATAGCCGATACCCCACCAACGCGGCGCCGGGCCGGCGATACGCGCACCAGGGCGAGCCGAAGCCCCGAAGTCCGCGGCCTGCGGACCAGCGCGAGGCCGACCCCGGGCGCCCCCGCCGTCATCCTGCGCCTGCCCCCGCCGCTGGACCCGCCGATCGTCAATCCGCCGCCCGAGCCGCCACGCCCGCTCGGCTACACGATGGAGCCGCTGCCGTTCGACTGGCCGCCCGGCTCCGCTCCCGCGCCCCGGCCGCCGGTACGCGAGTCCAGGCTCCCGGCCGCCCCGCCGCAACCGACCGTGCGATCCGACTCGTATCAGGCCGTCAAGCGCTTCGCCGCCATGTGCGTGGAGATCCTCAACGGCTACCGCCCACCGAGCCAGCTCCGGCCCCTGGCCCACCCACAGAAGTTCGGGGACGTCAGCGACCAGGTGCTGCGCCGGACCGTGCGCATCCGCATGAACCCCAGCCACGCCGCACGCAAGGGCGCCCTCGTCCGCGTCCGCCGCGTGCTCGTGACCGAACCCCTGGCCGGCGTGGCCGAAGGCGTGGTCGTGCTCGAGCACGGCACGTCGAGCTGGGCCATGGCCGTCCGCTTCGAGAAGGCCAACCGCCCCAACTTCGGCGTATTCGGCTGGGTCTGCACCCTGGTCCAGGTCCTCTGAGCCACCTCACCCGCGATGGCGAGGTCGGGGCGGCTCCGATCACGGGGCCGAGCGGCCCGACCCCGTCAATGCTCCCGCCGCTCGTGGCTCCGGGGAGGGACAGCACACGAGCGGCGGCTCCGGAGGGCGGTCGTCCCGGATTCGGTGGGCCGGGACGACCCCTCCAAGGCGGCCATCGCGCTCAATCGTGCCGGGGCGCGATGGCCGCCGCCCACCACGCGTACCCCCGGTGTGCTCGGTAGCTCGATGAAGCGGCGGGTGCACTGGGTTCCAACCACCACCAATGGCGCGGCCGCCGCGGGTCGAATGGGCCCGGCTCGCGGCGGCCGCCTACAACCGAAGACCACCGCACCGGACGCGGCCGCCGCATTTCCCCCAGAGCCCATGCGGCGGCCGCCCTCCCCTTTCACCGACCGATCCACTCGTAATGAACGGCTGACCTTCGACCCCGGCGAGCGCCACAAATCCCGCCCCGCCCCGCCGAACCCGACAACCCCAAACCCGCCCGGCGAACCCCACGAACGCGAACCCGCTCGGAGATCGCCCCGAACCCGGAACGCACCGCGCCCGCCCGTCAGCACCCACGAACCCCGCGCTCGCTCGGCTAGCCCCCGCGAACTCCTAGCCCGCCCGGTCAGCACCCGCGAACGCCGCCCTCGCCCGGCAAGCGCCACGGACCCGGAACCCGCCCGGCCACCGCATGAACTCCAACGCGCTCGACGAACGCTGCGAATTCCAGGCCGGCCGGATGTGCACCGCGACGCCAAGCGCCCGCAACTGCGCATCCGCAGCGCGCAACCCGCGGCCCAGAGCCAGAGCCGGAGCCCGGGTGAGAGCCGCGCCCGCACAAACGCCGGAGCCCGCGCTGGGGCCAGAGGCCGCGCTTGCGCCAGAGCCGAGCGCCCGAGCCCGCACGAGAGTCCGAGCCCGCGCACGAACAAGAGTCGAGCGCCCGACCCCGAGCCCGCGCAATAGCCAGAGCCGAGTGCCCGAACGCGATCCCCGCTAGGGCCAGAGGTCAGCGGCCGAGCCGGAGTCCAGGTCAGAGGTCGGCGCCAGGGGCCGACTGGTGTCGCGACCGGATGTGGCCCAAAGAAGCGGGCGCTCCCTGGCGAACCAGGGAGCGCCCGTTTCGGTAGCGCAAAGGGGCCGGGTTAGGCGGGGCCGCCCGGGGCGCCGTGGCAGCGCTTGTACTTCTTGCCCGAGCCGCACGGGCACGGCGCGTTGCGCGACGGGCCGTTGCTCGCCGCCGCCTGGCCCGGTGAAGGCTTGCGCGCGCCCGCGTTCGGCGCCGGCGGGCCCGAACGGCGGGCCGAGGGCGACGGCCGCTGGCCCGCGGTCGAGCCGTCGGCGCCATTGGCACCGCTGCCGAGGCCGAGGGCCGGGGCCTGCTCCTGCTCGATGACGACCCCGGACTCGCCGGCCGCGCCGTCGATGGTCGGGGCGGAGTACTGCAGGGCGCGGGGGGCGCGGCTTCCGCCGAGGCCCTTCGCGCGGATCTCGACGTGCGGCTCCGGCAGCGGCACGGCAGGAGTCTCCTCGGCGGCCACGGGCTCCTCCACCGCCTCCTCGACGTGGACCTCGAGGTTGAAGAGGAAGCCGATCGCCTCCTCCTTGATGCCCTCCTGCATCTGCTGGAACATGTCGAAGCCCTCGCGCTGGTACTCGACCACGGGGTCGCGCTGCGCGTAGGCGCGGAGGGTGATGCCCTCCTGCAGGTAGTCCATCTCGTAGAGGTGCTCGCGCCACTTGCGGTCGATGACGTTGAGCAGCACCTGACGCTCGAGCTCGCGAACGGCCTCGGCGCCGAGCTCCTCCTCGCGGCGGTCGTACGCGCTGTGGGCGTCCTCGATGAGCTGGACGCGCAGGAACTCGGGGTCGAGCTGGCCGCCCGCCTCCTCCTCGAGGTCCTCGATCGTGACGCCGACCGGGTAGAGCTGCTTGAGGCTGGTCCACAGCTGCTCGAGGTCCCAGTCCTCCGAGGTCTCGCCGAGGGAGGTGGCGCCGACGACGTAGGCGCCGATGACGTCGTCGATCATGTTGCGGACCTGCTCGCTGAGGTCCTCGCCGTCGAGCACGCGCTTGCGCTCGGCGTAGATGACCTTGCGCTGCTTGTTGAGCACCTCGTCGTACTTCAGAACGTTCTTGCGGATCTCCGCGTTCTGCGCCTCGATCTGGGTCTGCGCGCTCTTGATCTGGCGCGTGACCATCTTCGACTCGATCGGCACGTCCTCGGGGATGTTGAACCGGTCCATGACGGCCTCGACCGCGCTGGCGCGGAAGCGGCGCATGAGCTCGTCCTGCAGCGAGAGGTAGAAGCGCGACTCGCCGGGGTCGCCCTGCCGGCCGGAGCGGCCGCGGAGCTGGTTGTCGATGCGGCGGGACTCGTGCCGCTCGGTGCCGAGCACGTAGAGGCCGCCGGCGTCGGTGACCTCGTCGGACTCCTCCTCGACCAGCTTCTCGAACTCGGGCAGGATCTCCGCGAACGCCTTCTCGTACTCCTCCGGCGTCTCGTCCTCGGTGATCCCGCGCTGGCGCAGCTCGGCGTTGGCGAGGTATTCCGCGTTGCCCCCGAGCAGGATGTCGGTGCCACGGCCGGCCATGTTGGTCGCGACCGTCACCGCGCCCTTGCGGCCGGCCTGCGCGACGATCTCCGCCTCCTTGGCGTGGAACTTCGCGTTCAGCACGGCGTGCGGGACACCCTTGCGGCGCAGCAGCTGGGACAGCAGCTCGGACTTCTCGACGGAGACGGTGCCGACGAGGATCGGCTGGCCGAGGCTGTGACGCTCGACGATGTCCTCGACGACGGCGTTGTACTTCGCCTTCTCCGTCTTGTAGATCACGTCGGGGTGGTCCATGCGGATCATCGAGCGGTGCGTCGGGATGGAGACCACGCCCACGCTGTACACCTTGTTGAACTCCGCGGCCTCCGTCTGCGCCGTTCCGGTCATGCCGGAGAGCTTGCCGTAGAGGCGGAAGAAGTTCTGCAGGGTGATCGAGGCGAGGGTCTGGTTCTCCTGCTTGATCTCGACGCCCTCTTTGGCCTCGATGGCCTGGTGCATGCCCTCGTTGTAGCGCCGGCCGTGCAGGATGCGGCCGGTGAACTCGTCGACGATGAGGACCTCGCCCTCGTTGACGACGTAGTCCTTGTCGCGCTTGTAGAGCTCCTTGGCCTTGATCGCGTTGTTGAGGTATCCGACCAGGGGCGTGTTCACCGACTCGTACAGGTTGTCGATGCCCAGCTGGTCCTCGACCTTGGCGACGCCGCGCTCGGTGACGGAGATGGTCCGCTTCGACTCGTCGACGTCGTAGTCGGCCTCGCCCTCCTTGCCCCGCTTGAGGCGGTTCACCACGCGGGCGAACTCCTGATACCACCGGGCGGACTGCTCAGCCGGGCCGGCGATGATCAGCGGGGTGCGGGCCTCGTCGATGAGGATCGAGTCGACCTCGTCGACGATCGCGAAGTTGTGACCCCGCTGCACGAGCTCGTCGCGCGACCAGGCCATGTTGTCGCGCAGGTAGTCGAAGCCGAACTCGTTGTTCGTGCCGTAGGTGATGTCGCACTCGTAGGCGGCCTTGTGCGCGCTGGAGGGCTGGTTGGGCAGCACCGTGCCGACGGTGAGGCCGAGGAAGCGGTGGACCCGCCCCATCCACTCGGCGTCGCGCTGGGCCAGGTAGTCGTTGGTGGTGACGACGTGCACGCCCTTGCCGGACAGCGCGTTGAGGTAGGCCGGGAGCACACAGGTGAGGGTCTTGCCCTCACCGGTCTTCATCTCGGCGATGTTGCCGTAGTGCAGGGCCGCGCCGCCCATGATCTGCACGTCGTAGTGGCGCTGGCCGAGCACCCGGGAGGCCGCCTCGCGCGCGACCGCGAACGCCTCCGGCAGGATGTCGTCCAGCGTCTGACCGTCGGCGAGCCGCTCCTTGAACTGCTCGGTCATGCCGGCGAGCTCTTCGTCGGTCAGGTCGGCATACTCGTCCTCCAGCGAGTTGACGGCGTCCGCGACGGCCTTCAACTTGCGCACCATGCGGCCCTCGCCGGCGCGGAGGATCTTCTCGAAAATCGACACGGGTCAGCGCTCCCTCAAACGTCTGCGACCCATCGTAGGCGGCTTTCCCGCCGACCTGCCGCCCCCGCCCGGCTACTCTTCGGACACTAACCCCCATACTGGGACAAATCACCCGAGGTACCGCGGAAATATCCGTCTCAGGGCGCCTGACGTACGGCAGGATCGGCGTTCATGGACCCGATCGAACTCGCCACCGGTGACGGGCTCGTCCTGCGCGCCTGGCAGCCCGAGGACGCCGTGGACGTCTTCCGGGCGTGCCAGGACCCGCTCATCCAGCGCTGGACCATGGTGCCCGTCCCGTACCTGCTCGAGCACGCCGAGGACTTCACCGGCCCGGTCACCCAGACGGCGTGGGCGGAGCAGACCTCCGCCCCGCTGGGGGTCTTCGACGCCCGCTCGGGTGAACTGCTCGCCTCGGCCGGGCTGGTGGCGCTGGACAAGGCCGGCGGCAACGCGGAGCTCGGCACCTGGGTGGCGCCGTGGGCGCGGGGCCGCCGGGTGGCCGAGCGCGCCGGGCGCGCGGTCGCGCACTGGGCGTTCGAGGTGCTGGGCCTGCGCCGGCTGACCTGGCGCGCCGAGGTGGGCAACCACGCCTCGAAGCTCACCGCCGAGCGGATCGGGTTCTCCTTCGACGGGGTCACGCGCGCCGCGCTGCCCGCCCGCGGGGGCGGCTTCGTCGACGGCTGGCACGGCGTGCTGCTGCCGGGCGAGGTCTGCGACACCCCACCGGCCTGGGTGGCGCCGGGAGGCCCGGGCGCGCGGCGGGCCCAGGCGCTCAGCCACCCGCCCGGCCGCCTGCCGGCCGGTCCGTGCACGCTGCGCCTCCTGCGCGAGAGCGACCTGGACGACGTCGTGGCCACCTTCCGCGACCCGGGCACCGTGCAGTGGACCTCGATCCCGCTGGACTACCGCCCCGAGCAGGGCCTGGACTTCATCCGCCACGCGTACCCGGCGATGTGGCTGCGCGGCACCGGCGTCGGCTTCGCGTTCGCCGACGGCGACGACCGCTTCGCCGGCACCATCGACCTGCGCATCAACCCGCTGGACCCGGTGACGGCCGAGGTCGGGTACTCCGCGGCGCCCTGGGCGCGCGGGAAGGGCTACACCACGGAGGCCGTGCGGGCCGCGTGCGGCTACGGTTTCGAGCGTCTGGCGCTGGGCCGCATCGTGTGGCGCGCGCACGTGGGCAACGACGCGTCCCGCCGGGTGGCGGAGAAGGTGGGGTTCAAGGTGGAGGGCGTGCAGCGCGACAGTTGCGTCCAGCGCGGCGAGCGCGTCGACGGCTGGGTGGCCACGCTGCTGCCGAGGGACTTGGTGTGAGCATCATATGAGCGTCGAGCTGCGAATGTGGCGCCCCGAGGACGCCGAGACCATCGTCGCCGCCGTCAACGACCCGACGACGCGGCGGTACCTGCCGATGCTCCCGGACCCGTACACCCGCGAGGACGCCCTGGACTTCATCGAGCGCGGCGCCAACGAGCGCGCGGTGATCGACGGGGCCACCGGCGAGGTGCTCGGCTGCATCGGCTTCATCCCGCGCGGCCCCGGCGTCGCCTCGGTCGGCTACTGGGTCAGCCCGGCGGCGCGCGGGCGCGGGGTCGCCTCGGCCGCGCTCGGGCGGCTGAGCCAGGAGCTCTTCAAGGGCGAGTTCCATCGGCTGTACCTCGAGATCGAGGCCGAGAACATCGCCAGCCAACGGGTCGCGGTGACGGCCGGCTTCATCCGCGAGGGCATCGCGCGCGGGGGCGGGCGGCGGCCGGACGGCTCGCGGTTCGACATGGTGGTCTGGGCGCTGCTCGACGACGATCCGGCCGGCCCGAGCCCGCGGGCGCTGCCCGACCTGCCCGGGGGCCGGCTCACCGACGGCGTGGTGACCCTGCGGCCTTTGGTGCCGGCCGACGCCGGCCTGACGTACACCTTGCGGATCCGGCCCGACGTGAGCGGAAGGTCCGTCGCCGCCGCCCCGCTGGACCTGGCCGTGGTCGAGCGCCACTGCGCCGAGGCCGCCTCGAAATGGCTGGCCGGGCAGCGGGCCGAGCTCACCATCCGCCGGGCGTCGGACGAGGAGTACCTCGGCGAGATCGCGCTGTTCTACTTCGAGCCCGCGCTGCGGGAGGCGATGATCGGGTACAGCCTCACGCCCGAGGCGCGCGGCCACGGGTACGCATCGCGGGCCGCCCGCCTGGTCACCGACTGGGGCTTCGAGATCGGCATGGCCCGCATGGTCGCCGGCACCGCCGTGGACAACGTGGCCTCCCAGCGCGTGCTGGAGGCGGCCGGGTACCACCGCGAGGCCCTCCAGCTCGCCCGCCTCCCCGGACCCGACGGAGGGCGAATCGACAACATCGCGTTCGCCAAGGTGCGCCCATCGGTCACCTGAACGTCATGTGACGTTGCCGTACGGCCTCTTTCGTAACATCTATGCGCCGTCGTGCAGTCATTTCCGGGGTGGGTGCCGCCGCCGGTGCGGCCGTGCTGCCCGCCGCCCTCGTCAGCCCCGCCTACGCCGTCGACACCGCCTCGGGCACCGCCCCCGCCACATCGACCGACCGCCACCGCCCGGCCCGCCCGCTGGTCATCGGCCACCGCGGCGCCAGCGGCCACCGCCCCGAGCACACGCTGGCCTCCTACCGCCTCGCCATCGACCTCGGCGCCGACTACATCGAGCCCGACCTCGTGCCGACCAAGGACGGCCAGCTCGTCGCCCGGCACGAGAACGAGATCGGCGGCACCACGGACGTCTCGACGAAGCCGCAGTTCGCCTCGCGCAAGACCACCAAGACGATCGACGGGCTGACGGTGACCGGCTGGTTCACCGAGGACTTCACGCTCGCCGAGCTCAAGACCCTGCGCGCGGTCGAGCGGCTGCCCTCGGTGCGCCCGCACAACACCATCTACAACGGCCTGTTCGAGGTGCCCACGTTCCAGGAGGTCATCGACCTCGCCCGCGTGGAGGGCAAGCGCGTCGGGCGGACGATCGGCGTGTACCCCGAGACGAAGCACCCGACCTACTTCAACTCGATCGGCCTCGCGCTGGAGCCGCTGGTCGCCCGGGTCCTGAAGCGCAACGGCCTCGCCGGGCGCACGGCCGCCGTGTTCCTGCAGTCGTTCGAGCCGACGAGCATCAGGAAGCTGCGCGGTCTCGTGGACACCCCATCGGTCGTACTGCTCGATGCCACCGGGCAGCCCTTCGACTTCCGCACGAGCGGCGACCCCCGCACCTGGGCCGACCTCGCCAAGCCCGCGGGCCTGGACTACCTCAAGGCGTTCACGGACGGCGTCGGCGCCACGAAGAACCTCGTCGTCGCCCGCGACTCGGCCGGCAACCTGCTGGCGCCCACGCCGCTGATCGGCGACGCGCACGCGCGCGGCCTGAAGGTGCACGCGTGGACGTTCCGCAACGAGAACCAGTTCCTGCCGCTGAACCTGCGCACCGGCGACGACCCCAACGCCTGGGGCAACGTCCTCGAGGAGATCGGGGTCTTCCTGGCCGCCGGCCTCGACGGGCTCTTCGCCGACTACGCGGACACGGCGGCAATGGCCCGCGACCTGCACCTACAGGCCACGACCCGCTGAGCCGCCCCGCCGCGCGGACGCCCGACGCGGGACGACCGCCGGCCCACGCAGCTGCGCGGGCCGGCGGTGAGGGGGTTGGACAACCGGCCCCGGTGGGCCGCCCGGGGCAGCGGACTGCCCACCGGGGCACGGTCGTGCTCGGCGTGTTGCTCGACGACGGTCCGGCGTCGAGCCCGACAAGGATGTTCGGCGTGGAGCTCCGGCTACATGCCGAGGCTCATGACGCCGTAGTCGTACGCACGGCGGCGGTAGACCACGCTCGGGCGTCCCGACTCCTTGTCGTTGAACAGGTAGAAGTCGTGGCCGAGCAGCTCCATGTGGAACAGTGCATCGTCCACGGTCATCGGCTCACCGGGGTGTTCTTTCTCGCGCACGATGTGCCACGGCTGGTCGTCGGCTTCCTCGATGAGCTCGAAGCCTTCGGCGCGCTCGGCCTGGACCGGCGTTTCGGCCCTGGTGGCGAGCGCGGTCGTGGTGTGCCGCTCGGGTGGCGTGAATGCGAGTGACGCGGTCGCGGCGGCGACGGACACCGGCGCGTGCCGGCCCCGGTGCACTCGCCGCCGATCTGCGGCGCGGCTCAGCCGGCTGTCAAGCTTGCTGATCGCGGCGTCCAGGGCGCTGTAGAAGTCGGCGGCGCAGGCCTCCGCTCGGATCACCGGACCACGTGAGTAGCACGTGATCTCGACTCGCTGGCAGTGATCGGATTGGCGCGGATTGCGCTCGTGAAACAACTCGACGTCGACGCGGATGAGCTTGTGGTCGTAGCGCTCGATCTTCTGCAGCTTGTCTGCCACGTGCTGCCGGTAGTGATCGGGCACCTCGACGTTGCGGCCCTTGACGACGATGTCCACTCCTGACCTCCCCCACGGGTTCTTCCAAAGAAACGGGTTCGGGTTTCGGTATCGAGACTCGGCCGGAACGCGCCTCCCCAGAGGCTGAGCCCACGCGGCACGCGACCGAACAGCGGGTGTCAGGTCCTCCCTTCGCGGCCTTCTCGCCGCGGCTCACCAGGAGCGCCGCCGTGGCGAGCATTGGTCGTCTCTCGACGTTAAACCGAGGACAGCCGCTAGTCACCCCCCGTTCAAAAGAACGGTCAGTTCCCCGCCCGAAACCCACCCCGAGGGATTACCCCACGCTACGCACGAAGTAACATTCGGTATAAATCGACCAAATCGCGTGATCCATTACTGACGTAGCGTAGTGCCGCGTACCGTCCACCCGGCCCGCCGTCGTCCACTCAGCCGAGCCGAACCCCGCTGAACCACGCCATCCGCCGACACCCGCTCCGAGCCGTCCGCCGCAACCGGAGCCGAGCCGTCCACCGGCAGCCGCCCCGAACCGTCCGCCGGCTCCCGGAGCCAGCCGTCCGCCGGCACCCGCTCCGAACCCCGCCGAACCGGACTCCGCCCGGCCGGCGCGCGAACCACCGCACCGACCGAGACGCCCCCAGCCCGGCTCACCTCCAAGACTGCCGCGTCGCGCCTCTCCCCGACACTCAGCACCGGGTCGCGTTCCTCCGCAAAGCCCCGCACCGCGTCGCGCTTGGCGCCCCCGCGGCGAGTCCCGTCGCGCTGGGTCGCGGCGAGCACGGCCGCGCCGTCGACCCGCACGCCCGCCCCCGCGAGCCGCTCCGCCGCCGCGGCCAGGGTGACCCCGGTGGTGACGATGTCGTCGAGGAGTACGACCGCGGCGCCCTCACGGTTCACCAGAGCCCGCAGCGCCGCCGCGGGCCGGGGCCGCACCGCGAACGCGTGCCGGGCCGCCACCGCGCGCCGGGCGGCCGTGAGCTCCGCCGAGTCGTCGTGGCGAGGGAGCGCCCGCAACGGTCGCGCGATCGCGACCCCGGGCCGCCCGCGCGCCGCCGCCCGGGCCAGGCGAAGCATGTGATCCCCGTGCCGCCGCCGCACGGCCGCCGCCGTGGCGGGGACGGGCACCAGCACGACCGGCCCACCGGCCACGGCCCGATCCACCACGCGGCCGAGCTGAGCCCCGAGCACTCCGCTCAACTCGTGGCGATTCTTCTCCTTGTACTGCACAATCGCCCGCCGCACCGCCCCCGCGTACGCCGCGAGCGCAAAGGTCACCGGCATCCCCTCCGGCGACGGATCCGGCGAGGTCCGCTGCGGCCGGGCCCCTTCCATCGCCGAACGGCACCGCTCGCACAACGCCCGCGGCGAGGGCTCGTCACACCCCGCACACGTGGCCGGCAGCACCAGGTCGAGCAACGACTCCGCCAGCCCCCACATCCCCGCCCACGCTCCAGCCCGCATCGACTCACCCACCCCGGCCGAGCCCCACCACAGGCCGGTTTAGTCCGCGTAGAAGGGGGCAGTGACGAGTCCAGCGGGGTTCGGTTCCGGCGTCACGGGGATGGGGTCGTTGCTTGTCGAGTACATGCGCTGGGCCACCCCGTTCGCCTCGGAGACGATCGAGTAGTCCAGCGGGAAGCCCGGACGGTTCACGCGCGTCACCAGCTCGGTGACGTCCGTAACTGCGTCCGTCGTGCGCGAGAAGGCCGGCAGCGGCTCCTCCTGCGCCCCGTCGATGGTGACGGCCACGATGTTGTACCGCGGGCCGTCGTTGCCCACCCCGATCGGGTGCACCGACCGGGGAGACGGCTTGCCGCCCACGGCCAGCGTCGTCTCCGTGAGCCAGCCGACCGCCTGGCTGTCGCCGAGCGACGTGGTCACCGGCTGCGGCGTGCCGATGCTGAACTTGTTGCTGTCCTTGTCGTAGAGCAACGGCGCGACCATGAGCTGCCGGTTGGAGACGAACGCGATGCGCCGGCCCTCGGGCGCCACCGCGAAGGCCGTGATCGCCGCGCTCGACAGCGCGCCGAGCTCCACGGGGTCGTACTCCTTGTTGCCCTCCTCCGTGCGGCTCACCCACAGCTGGTTGCCATCGGCGATCATCAGGCGCTTGACCGGATAGCTGATCCAGGCCGGCCGGCTCAGCCGCGGCGCGGCGATGCCGACGTCGGCGTATTTGGGCGTGCCGCCCACCGACTGGTCCGGCGTGTAGACGAGCAGGTGCTGCTCGCTTTTGCCGGCGGTCTGGGACTTGGTCACGAGCGCCGCCCGGCTGCCCTGCCGGTTGATCGCCGCCGACACGACCCCCTTGTTCTGACCGCCGGGCATGAACAGCGGGTTTTCGGTCACGCCCGAGCTCAGGGTCATGCTGCGCACGGCCTCGTTGACGATCACGTAGACCTTGCCCTGGTCCACCGTTGCCGCCTCGACCGCGGGGTTGTAGTCGAGATACCCCTCCGAGTCCACGCCCGAGTCCTGGTTCTCGATGGTGAGCTTCACCGGCTTGTGGTCGGGCAGCGACCAGCGGATCTGCCACGCGAGCCGGAACAGGTCGTCCTTGCTCTGCGCGGCCGCCTTGCCGTTGAGGTTGACCCTGATGTCGTTGTCCTCGATGACCGGGTTGTCCGGGACCGTCAACGAGTTCAACCACTTGTTCACCACGGGCGACAGCAGCTGCCCCGGGCCGTTCTGCAGCCACCCCAGCGTCTCGGCCACCTGCTTGGCCGGCGACAGCGAGCTGGGCATGTATCGCAGTTCCGGCACCAGCCGCGGGCTGTCGCCCCCGTTGCTCCAGAAGTAGATGGGCTGCTGCGCATACCACTCCCGCAGGCCCGACTCGCTCATGTAGATGTAGTCGGTCGGCACGTCCTGCAGCCGGCGTTGGCCGCCGACCAGGACCGTGGAGAAGGTCGCCGTCGGCAACGGGCCGCCCTTCCAGCCGGTGACCTCGCCTTTGACGTTGAGGACGCCCAGAGGCGTCAGCTTCACCTCGGCGGTGTCGCGGCCGTTGCCGTTGGGGACCGGCTCGATGCGCGGGTCCCGCACGATGACCACGCCGCCCGGCTTCTGCGGCTTCCAGGCCTCGGCCGTCGAGGCGACCATGAACAGCTTCATCCGGTCCAGCGCCTCTTTGTTGGCGTCGTCCGGCTCGCCCCCGTCACCGCCGCCGCCCAGGTTGGCCCCGACCGACGCCTGCAGGAACCGCTCGATCAGCTGCTCCGAGGTCATCCCGTCAGTGGGCTTCGGCGGCGTCTTCTGGCCGCCCTGGGTCGCGGCCGGGCTCTGCGCCGGGCCCGCGTATCTCGGCTCGGTCTGCGACGGCAGCCCGCACCCGCCGCCGAGCACGGCGAACGCGGCGAGCGTCGCCACCATGGCCAGTCCCCGCCGCAGCCGGGCGGCCACGGCGGTCCGGGGAGCAGGGGGAGGCGGGGAAGGGCGGAACGAGCGGGTCACGGGGTCTCGCCGATCAGCGCGGCCTCGTCGGCGCGGGCGTCGTCCGGCACCAGCCGCAGCGGCGAGGAGACCAGCCGGTCCCCGCTGCGGGCCGGCAGCGTGAGGCGGAACTGGGCGCCCTTGCCGGCCGCGCCCCAGGCCTCCAGCCAGCCCCCGTGCAGGCGGGCGTCCTCGAGGCTGATGGACAGGCCGAGGCCGGTCCCACCCGTCTGCCGGGCGCGCGAGGGGTCGGCGCGCCAGAACCGGTTGAACACCAGCTTCTCCTCCCCCGGCTTGAGCCCGACGCCGTGGTCGCGGACGGTCACGGCGACGGCCGAGCTGTCGGCGGCCAGGGTCACCACGACCGGCTTGCCCTCGCCGTGCTCGACCGCGTTGCCGACGAGGTTGCGCAGCACGCGCTCGACGCGGCGCGGGTCGACCTCGGCGATGACGTCGCCCTCGGGCACGACGACCTTCAGCTCGACCTTGCACCGCTCGGCGAGCGACTGGAGCTGGTCGGTGACCCGCCGCACGACGGGGACCAGGTCGGTGGGCTCGGCGTCCAGCGCGGCGAACCCGGCGTCGAACCGGCTGATCTCCAGCAGGTCGGTGAGCAGGCCCTCGAACCGGTCGAGCTCCGCCTGCAACAGCTCCGCGCTGCGGGCCGAGGCCGGGTCGAACTCGTCGCGCGAGGCGAAGAGCAGGTCGGCCGCCATCCGCACGGTCGTCAGCGGCGTCCGCAGCTCGTGCGACACGTCGGAGGTGAACCGCCGCTGCAGCCGGGACATCTCCTCCAGCCGCACGATCTGGCGCTGGAGATTGGCGGCCATCTGGTTGAACGCGGCGGCGAGCCGCGCCAGATCGTCCTCCCCGCGCACCACCATGCGCTGATCGAGCAGGCCGGCCGAGAGCCGCTGGGCGGTGCGCGCGGCCACCCGCACGGGTGTGACCACGAGCCGGGTCATCATGGCCGCGATGAGGGCGAGCAGTGCGACGAGCGCAATGCCGGTCCCGGTCACGACGGCGCCCGTGAACCGGACGAGCTCGTCCTCGTTGTCCAGGGGAATCACGTAGTACAGCTCGATCGGCACCGAGCCCACCGCGACGGGGGTGCCCATCACGAGGTATTTCTGCGTGCCGTCGCCGATGTTGAGCGTGGCGATCTGCTGGTAGGTGCCGCCCTTCGACCCGACCACGAGCGACCGCAGGCCACTGACCTGCGGGTTGTTCATCACGTCCTTGTCGCGGGTGGGCGGCCAGGAGGCGGCCAGGGGCCCGCTGCGGCGCAGCATGACGACCTCGGCCCGCTGGTTGTTGATCGACCCGTAGAGCTGGGTGACGACGTTCTTCACGCTCGGCGGCAGCCCGGGGTCGTCGGGCTGGGTGAAGCCGGCGAGCTCGCGCATCGCGTAGGAGGACCCGCTGTCGATCATCAACTTGGACTGGTCGAGCTTGCCCTCCAGCACGCTGTTGCTGATCAGCGACGCGACCGTGTAGCTGAAGGCCAGCACGAGCGCGGCGGAGAGCGACAGCGTGATGCCGACGACCCGGAACTGCAGCGAGCGGCGCCACTGCCGGCGGGCGACGGCCCAGAGCCGGCGCAGCCGCCGGCTCATGGCCTGCGGGACGAGCCGCCGGGGTCGCAGACGGCGGGCTCGCACGATGATGGGGTCGATGCGCACCACGAAAGGCCTATCCGGTCCCGGCCTTGTAGCCGACGCCGCGCACGGTCAGGATGATCTCCGGCTTCTCGGGATCCGGCTCGATCTTGGCCCGCAGGCGCTGCACGTGGACGTTGACCAGGCGCGTGTCGGCCGCGTGGCGGTAGCCCCAGACCTGCTCGAGCAGCACCTCGCGGGTGAACACCTGCCGCGGCTTGCGGGCGAGCGCGACCAGCAGGTCGAACTCGAGCGGGGTCAGCTTGACCTCCTCGCCGTCGCGCATCACGGTGTGCGCGGGCACGTCGATGGTGATCTGGTTCCCCGGCGGCCCTATGGTCAGCAGCTCCGGCGCCACGTCCTCGCCCCGGCGCAGCCGCGCGCGCATGCGGGCGACGAGCTCCTTCGGCTTGAACGGCTTCATCACGTAGTCGTCGGCACCCGACTCCAGGCCCAGCACCACGTCGACCGTGTCGCTCTTGGCGGTGAGCATCACGATCGGCACGCCCGACTCGGCCCGGATGGACCGACACACGTCGATCCCGCTCATCCCGGGAAGCATGAGGTCGAGCAGCACGATGTCGGGGCGGGTGTCCCGGAAAGCGGCAAGAGCGCGCTCACCGTCTGCGACGAAGGACGGCAGGAAGCCCTCGCTGCGCAGGACGATGCCGAGCATCTCGGCGAGGGCGGGGTCGTCGTCGACCACCAGGACACGGGCTCTCATGCGGTCCAATATTTCACCTCGACGCCCGAAGTTGGGAACCCGATCGCCGATCTTGGAATTTTCGCGCCCGGTAGTGTCGACCCAACGACTCTCGGTAATCAGGCCACCCGGAGTCGCGCGGGCCGACTACGGTGTCCCGCGTGGAGGAGACCCGGGCCGTGATACCGATGCGTCCGCTCACCTTCGGGGAGCTGCTCGACGCCGCCGTGTCACTGCTGCGCGCCCAGGCCCCGCTGCTGCTGGGCACCGCCTTCGTGCTCTCCGCCGTCCAGCAGGTGCTGCTCTACCCGCTGCGGGAGTGGGCGCACATGCGGCCGCCGGCCTACTGGCTCGATCTCGACGACCACCCCGCCGAGTCCTGGATGGTGTTCTGCGTCTCCATGGCGCTGGAGGCCGGGATCCTGACGCTGCTCGGCGGGTTCGCGGGCGCCGCGGCCGGCCCGGGCCTGCTCGGCCGCAACGCCCGCGGCCGCGACCTGCTGCGCCAGGTGGCCCGCCGCGCGCTGCCGCTGGGCGTGATCGCGCTGGCGACCACCGCCCTGATCTTCGTCACCGCGTTCATGCTCATGCTGCCCTGGCCGCTGCTCTACGGGCTGCTCGGGCTCGCCCCGGCCGCCCTGGTGGTCGACCGCGTCGGGCCGTTCGCGGCCATCGGCCGCTCGTTCAAGCTCGCCGGGCGCGGGTTGCGGGGCATGTCCATCCGGGTCGGGGGCTACGTCAGCTGGGCGGCCATCCGCATCGCCCTCGGCCTCGGCGGCGGGGCGCTGCTCGAGATCTGGCTGCGGCCCTACACCACCGGTTACGCGATCGCCATGGTCGCCGTCTGGGTGCTCGTCGACACGGTGGCATACGCGATGCTCGCCTGCGTCGACGCCGTGCTCTACCTGGAGATCCGGATGCGGGTCGAGGGGCTCGACGTGGCGATCGGGCGCCTGCGCCGCCTCAACCGCCCGATCGACCTGGCCGGATCGGTCATCCTCGGGGCGGCGGTCCGATGACCCGGGCCTGGGCCGGCTTTCTGCAGGCCGTCGACGACCTGACCGGCGTGCCGCTGGCGACGCTGCTACTGATCGTCGCCGCGATCGCGTTCGGCCTGCTGTACTACTTCTACCCGAGATGGATCCCCCGGCGCTTCCCCAGCCTGCGCCTGCGCCGCCAGCGCAAGGCCAAGCAGGACAGCGAGCAGCTCGACGTCGACCTCGGCGCGGACGAGGAGCCCGAGCCCGAGGCGGAGCCGTCCGATGGCGAGGAGGTCCCGGAGCTGCCCGCGCACGTGTTCGCCTCCCTGGCCGACCGGCTCGCCGCCGAGGGCCGCTACGCCGAGGCCGTCCGCGAGCGGCTCCGCTCGATGGTCCGTGGCCTCGTCGAGCGCCAGGTCCTCGAGCACGCGCCGGGGATGACCGTCACCGAGCTGGCCCGCGCGGCCGGCGCGGCCCGCCCCGCCGTCGAGGCGCCCATGCGCAGCGCGTCCGGGATCTTCTCCGACATCTGGTACGGCGAGCGCCCGGCCACCGCCGAGCACGACAGTCGCATGCGGGACCTCGCCGCGGAGGTCGGCCGATGACCACAACGGCGACGCGACCGACGCCGTCCGCAACGGCGAAGAAGCCGAAGAAGCCGCGCAGTTGGCGATGGCTGCGACTCGTCGTGCCCCCGGCGGCCGCGCTGCTGCTCATGCTCGTGGGCACGCTCGTCTACCAGGCGGGCGAGCCGAGCGACGACGACCCCGCGTTCCTCTCCCCCACCAGCCGGTCCGGCATCGGCGCGGCCGACCTCGCCGACCGGGTGCGCCGGGCGGGCGTCGAGGTCGTCGCCGAGCAGAAGAGCTCCGACGCGCTCGTCGCCGCCTCGGCCGGCAACGCCACGCTGCTGATCACCACGCCGCAGCTGATGCACAAGTACTACCTGCGCATGCTCAAGGTCCTCCCGTCCTCGACCCGCGTGGTGATCGTCGAGCCGAACGCGAGCGCGATCGTCGGCGGGCTGCTGCCGATGCGGGGCACGAGCCGCAACTACATCGCCAAGACCGCCGCACCCGGCTGCTCCTACGCGCCCGCGGCCAAGGCCGGGACCGCGGCGGTGGTGCGCACCCGCTACGGGTCGCTGGACGAGGACCTCGGCCGCGAGGTCGCGCGCTGCTACGCCGACTCGCTGGTGGTGTACGAGCGCGCCGCCGTCACCGTGACCGTCGTGGGCTCGGCAGACGTGTTCCGCAACGACCGCATCGGCGAGCACGGCAACGCGGCGCTCGCCACCGGCCTGCTCACCGCGGCGCCCCGGCTCATCTGGCTGGACCTGCACCGGCGCGAACCCCCGCCCGGCATCACGAACGATCCCGCGCTCGCGGGCGCCTCGGGCGCGCCGCCGTCGCTGCGCCCCGTCGACCCGTCCAACCCGGCGGACCCGGCCGACCGCGACTTCCCGCAGCCGGGCCAGCGCGCCACCGGGAACCAGCCCACGAGCCAGGCCAACTCGAAGAACGAGGACCCGAAGCCGCCGCAGGAGCCGCCCAACCCGCTCTGGAGCGCGTTCCCGCCGTGGACGTACGTCGCGACCGCCCTCGTCGTGCTCGGCGTCATCGCGCTCGCGGTGGCGATGGCCCGGCGGCTCGGCGCGCCCGTGGTCGAGCCGCTGCCGGTGGTCGTGCGCTCCAGCGAGACCGCGATCGGCCGGGGCCGGCTCTACCAGCGCGCGAAGGCCCGCGGCGAGTCGCTGCAGGTGCTGCGCGACGCCGCCGTGGTCCGGCTGGTCCGGCTGCTGCGCCTCGCGCCCGACGTCGAGCGGCCGGTCCTGGTCGCGGCGGTCGCGGCGGGCAGCGGCTGGCCGCCGCCCTCGGTCGAGCACACGCTCTTCGGGCCGCCGCCCGAGACCGACGACGAGCTGGTCGCCGCGGCGCAGCGCCTCGAGCAGCTGGTCAACGCCGTCACAACCGAACAACCCGGGACGCAGCCGGCCCCGGCCGCCCCATTCGAAGGAGAGCCACGGTGACCGACATCGCCACCCCGCTGATCGAAGGCTCGCCCGAGGCCGGCGCGCAGCAGGCCCGGGCCGCGCTCGGGCGCCTGCGCGCCGAGGTGGCCAAGGTCGTCGTCGGGCAGGACGCGGTCGTGACCGGCATGGTCATCGCGCTGCTCGCCCGCGGCCACGTGCTGCTGGAGGGCGTGCCCGGCGTCGCCAAGACGCTGCTCATCCGCACCATCGCCGCGGCGCTGGACCTCGACTCGAAGCGAGTGCAGTTCACTCCGGACCTGATGCCCGGCGACGTCACCGGCTCGCTGATCTTCGACGCCCGCACCGCGGAGTTCCAGTTCCGCGAGGGGCCGGTCTTCACCAACCTGCTGCTCGCCGACGAGATCAACCGGACCCCGCCGAAGACCCAGGCCTCGCTGCTGGAGGTCATGGAGGAGCGGCAGGTGTCGGTCGAGGGCACCGCGCGCCCGCTGCCCGACCCGTTCCTGGTCGCCGCGACGCAGAACCCGATCGAGTACGAGGGCACCTACCCGCTGCCGGAGGCCCAGCTCGACCGGTTCCTGCTCAAGCTCACGGTCCCGCTGCCGACCCGCGACGAGGAGCTCGGCGTGCTGCGGGCGCACCACCGCGGCTTCGACCCGCGCAAGCTGCGCGAGGCCGGCGTGCAGTCGGTGGCCACCGCGGCCGACCTGGCCCTCGGGCGCGCCGCGGTGCAGCGGGTGCAGGTGGCCGACGGTGTCCTGGCGTACATCGTCGATCTCTGCCGCGCGACCCGCACCTCGCCGTCGCTGGAGCTGGGCGCCTCCCCGCGCGGGGCGACCGCGCTGCTGGCCGCGTCCAAGGCTTGGGCCTGGCTCACCGGGCGCGACTACGTGACCCCGGACGACGTGAAGGCCCTGGCCCGCCCGACGCTGCGCCACCGCGTGCGCCTGCGGGCCGAGGCCGAGCTCGAGGGCGTCACCACGGACAACGTGCTCGAGTCGGTGCTGGCCACCGTGCCGACCCCGCGATGATCACCTGGCGGGCCGCGGCGCTGCTCGGCGGCGGGGCCGTGATCCTGGCGCTCGCCGGCGTCGTCGCGGGCGACGCGATCCCGGCCGCCGGGCTGTGGGTCGCGGCCGGGGTGCTCGTGCTCGCCGTCGCCGGCGCGTGCGCGCTGGACTGGCACAACGCCGCGTCGCCGAAGCTGCTGCGGATGAGCCGCACCGGCGACCAGTCGCTCTGGCTGGGCGAGTCCGGCCAGGTGAGCCTGCTGCTGCAGAACCGCTCCGACCGGGTCCTCACCGGCCGGGTGCGCGACGCCTGGGTGCCGTCCGCGGGCGCCGCGCCCACGATGCACGACGTGCGGATCGAGCCGGGCCGCGCGGTCGCCGTGGCCACCACGCTCACCCCGACGCGGCGCGGCGACCGCCCGGCCGTGCGCGTGCTGGTGCGCTCGGTCGGGCCGCTCGGGCTGATGTACCGCCAGACGAGCCGGCGAACCGCGGACCGTCTCACGCCGGCGTGGCGGTTGCGGGTGTACCCGCGCTTCCACAGCCGCCGCCTGCTGCCGGAGAAGCTCTCGCGCCTGCGCGTGCTGGACGGCTCGGTGGTGACCCGGGGCCGCGGCCAGGGCACCGAGTTCGACACGCTGCGCGAATACGTGGTCGGCGACGACGTGCGCTCGATCGACTGGCGGGGCAGCGCCCGGCGCTCCGACGTCGTGGTGCGCACCTGGCGGCCCGAGCGCGACCGGCGCCTGGTGTGCGTGCTCGACACGGGCCGCACCTCCGCCGCCCGCATCGGCGACGAGCCCCGCCTGGACGCGGCCATGGACGCCGCCCTCCTGCTCGCTTCCGTGGCCGCCCGCGCGGACGACCGCGTCGACCTGCTGGCCGTGGACACCGCCGTGCGCGCGTCGGTCACCAACGTCGACAAGCGCACGCTGCTGTTCCGCCTGGTCACGACCATGGCCCCGCTGGAGCCGGCGCTGGTGGAGACCGACTTCGGCCTGGTCGCGGGCGAGGTGCTGCGCCGCGAGCGCAAGCGGGCCCTGGTCGTGCTGTTCACCGCTCTGGAGCCCGGCGCGCTCGGCGAGGGGCTGCTGCCCGTGCTGCCCCAGCTCGCCGCGCGGCACAAGGTGATCGTCGCCGCCGTGCACGACCCGGAGCTGATCCGCATGGCGCGCGTGACGCCCGACGCCACCCCGGCCGACGTGTACGCCGCGGCCGCCGCCCAGCGCGGCCTGGCCGAGCGCGACCGGGTCGCCGCCGCCCTGCGCCGCCACGGCGTCGAGGTCGTGGACGCCCCCGCGGACGAGTTCGCCTCCCGGCTGACCGATCACTACCTCGCGCTCAAGGCCACCGGCCGGCTCTGATCCGCCAGCCGCGGCAGCAGCACCGGGGTGGCGAGGATCAGCAGGCCCGCGACCAGCAGCGCCGTGCGCGGGCCGGTGAGGTCGGCGAGCACGCCGCCGAGCGCGCTCAGCACGGCGATGGACAGGCCGCTGCCGATCGACCAGGCCGACAGGGCGCGTCAGCTCCAGCAGGCCGTGCGGGACGATGAGCCCGAAGAACGTGTCGGCGCGCGCACGCGGCCCCGGACGGCGAGGTCTGGGCGCCCGCGTGGCTCAGGCGGCCGGGAGCGACTCCTGGGCGATCTCTCCCTCGATAGCCGTCGTCGCGCCCTCCAGGTGGGCCCGGCGCCCGAGCACGAAGACGTAGACCAGGAACGCGGCCCAGACCACGAAGCCGATGAAGTCGCGCACGATGTAGGGCAGCATGCTCGCCGGGGTCACGAACGCCTCCAGCAGGCCGCTGACCAGAAGCACGGCGACGAGCCCGAGGGCGACCAGCATGCCTTCCATCGCCGTCTCGGCCAGCGCCCGGCCGCGGGTGCGCAGCGGGCCCGGGGCGACCCAGGACCAGCCGATGCGCAGGCCCACGCCCGCCCCGACGAACACGGCGGTCAGCTCCAGCAGGCCGTGCGGGACGATGAGCCCGAAGAACGTGTCGGCGCGGCCGTAGCCGATCATGACCCCGCCGATGAGCCCGACGTTCATGGCGTTCTGGAACAGCAGGTACACGACCGGGAAGAAGACCACGCCCGCGGCCAGGCACTCGCCGGTGAGCAGCGCGTTGTGGGTCCACACGCGCAGGAACTGGTTCTGCGGGAGGTACTGGCTGTAGTAGCCCTCGAACTCCTCGTTGACCAGCGCGCTGATCTGGGCGTCGGAGAGGAAGTACCCGGCCACCGAGGGGTTGGCCGCCACGTATCCCATCAGCGCGAACGTGAACAGCGAGAACACGGTCGCCACGCCGCACCACCAGGGCCACGCGCGGTACACGGCCATCGGGAAGGTGTGGGTGAAGAAGCGCACCACCGTGGCGGGCGAGAACGAGGGGGCGCCCGTGAGCGCGTTGCGGGCACTCAGGACCAGCCGGGACAGCCGCGCGACCAGAATCGGGTCGGGCGATCGGCTGCGGATGAGGCTCAGGTGGGTGGCGGCGCGCTGGTACAGCGCCACGAGCTCGTCCGCCTCCGCCGCGCCGAGCTTGCGGCGCTTCGCCAGCTCCTCCAGGCGCCGCCACTCGATGTTGTGCTCGGCGACGAAGGCGTCCAGGTCCACTCCGGCAGCGTAGACGGCCCCCGCACGCCCCGGGTGCCCGTTCTCCCCGGCTGCGGCCCCCACGAGGTGCGCGGCTGTAGCAAACTGTCAGCCATGACCGACCCCTCGGCCGCGGCCGCCCCCGGCGAGCGCCTCGTCAGCGGCGAGGCCGTCGAGCTCGAGGTGCGCGTGGCCCGGGCCGGTTCCCGCGTCCTCGCCCTGATGCTCGACATCGCGCTGCAGTGCCTGCTGCTGGTCGCGCTGCTCTTCGCCACCGCCCTGGTGGTCTGGCTGACCCTACGCGCGAACGTCTTCGACGGGGGCCTGTTCCAGGCGATCATCGTGATCCTGCTGGCCGTCACCCTGATCGGGTATCCGGTGTTCTGGGAGACCCTCCTGCGCGGCCGGACGCCCGGCAAGGCGGCGATGGGGCTGCGCGTGGTCCGCGACGACGGCGGCCCGGTGCGCTTCCGCCACGCCCTCGCCCGCGCGCTCGTCGGCATGGCGGTCGAGTGGCCGGGCCTGCTCTTCCCCGTGGTCTCCTGGCTGGGCAGCCTGGGCGTGCTGATGCTGAACCCGAGCGGCAAGCGCATCGGCGACCTGGTCGCCGGCACGATCGTGATCCACGAGCGCACCCCGGCGGGCTGGGGCTGGGTCCCGGCGATGCCCCCGCCCCTGGTGCGCTGGGCCGCCCTGCTCGACCTGACCGGGCTGGACGACAGCCTGGCGCTGGCCGTGCGGCACTTCCTGGCCCGCAACCGCGAGATCGCCGAGCCCGCGCGCACGGCCCTGGGCCAGGCCCTCGCCCGCGAGGTGTCGCAGCGCACGACGCCTCCGCCGCCCCCGGGCGTGCCGGGCTGGGCCTACCTGGCGGCGGTCCTGGCCGAGCGGCACCGGCGGTCGAGCTACCGCCTGGCGAAGGCCCGGGCGGCCTCGGCGGCGGTGTGGCCAGGGCTGTACGCGGTCGTCACGCCGCGCTTCCAGCCCCCGAAGCACCAGCCCAACGTGACCAGCTCGTGGGCGCCGCCGCAGCCGCCGGCCGACCGGCCGCCGATGCCGCGCCCGCCGGTCCCGCACGCCTGATCAGGCGGTCCCGCACGCGCGATCAGGCGGAGCGCAGGCCCCATTCGCCGATGTTGTACGTCGGGCCCCACACGGACGGGTTGTCGCGGATGTTGGCGTACTCCGAGTAGGTGAACGTGAGCGTCGGGCGCTGCATGAGCGGCAGCACGTACGCGTCCTTCGTCAGCAGGTCGTCGGCCTGGTTCAGCAGGTCGGCCGCGTGCCGCGGGTCCACGTCCGTCGCCGCCGAGTGCACCAGCCGGTCCAGCTCCGGGTTCGTGTACCCGCCGTAGTTGCCCGCGGCCCCCGTGGCCCAGCGCCGCTCGGCCGCGCCCTGGTAGAGCGGGCCGTTCACGAAGTCGGCCAGCACCAGGTCGAAGTCGGCGGAGGTCAGGGTCTGCGGCAGGCTGTCGGTGGCCGCGGGGTGGGCGTCGATCCCGATGTTCTTCAGCGCGGCCGAGATCAGCTCGGCCGCGGCCGCGCGGGTGGCGTTGCCCTTGTCGTAGCGCAGCCGCAGCGCCGGCACGGCCTCGCCCGCCTTCGTGGACAGGCGGCCGTTGTCCAGCTTGTAGCCGGCGGTGGTGAGCAGCTTCTTCGCCTTCTCGGTGTCGCCGGTGCCCTGGCCGGTGCCGGAGATCACGTCCTTGTAGGCGGTGTCCCCGGGCACGAAGTTGTGGCTGCCCAGCGGCTTGAGGTTCTTGTCGAAGGCGCCGTACGTCTTCTCGACCACCGTCTTGACGCTCACCGCGGTGAACAGCGCGCGGCGCAGGACCGGGTCGGCGAGGTACTTGTTGCGCACGTTGAGCGTCAGGTGCTCCCACGCGTAGCTCTCGCCCACCGAGTAGATCACCCCGGGCGTGCCCGCCACGCCGGCGACGAGGGCCTGGCTCGGGCTCGGCGACATGCCGGTGAGCTCCTTGGCCTTCAGCGCGGGCAGGATCGCGTTGGGATCGGTGATGAACCTGAACGTGATGGTGTCGAGGCTCGGCTTGATCTTGCCGTACCACTTGTCGTTCTTCTTGAGCACCAGGCTCTGGCCCTGGTTGTAGCTGTCGACCTGGTAGGGGCCGCCGGACCAGGTCGGCACCGTGCGGGCGAACCAGTCGGACGCGGCCGCGATGCCGGCGGGCTTGGCCAGGTCGAAGCCCTGCTTGGTGGCCAGGTGCGAGGGGTACAGCCCGTCGTTGGAGAAGATGCCCTTCCAGTCGCCGAAGGTCTTGCCGTCGGTGAAGGTCATCGTGACGGTCTTGCCGCCGTCGGAGCCGACGATGCTCTTGATCACGTCGTAGCCGGCGGTGGCCGCGGGCGTGCAGTTCGAGCAGTGCGCCGGGTTGCCCGAGTTCTGCTTCCACGCGAAGACGAAGTCGTCGGCGGTGATCGGGATGCCGTCGCTCCAGACCGCGTCGGGACGGATCTTGTAGACGATCGTCTCGGGGTTCTGGTTGGTGATGTCGGCCGAGCTCACCAGGTCGGCGTTGAGCTGGAGGCGGCCCTGCGGGTCGACCTTGAACACCTGCGGCAGGAGGCCCGACAGCGCCTGCTTGGTCGCGGGCGAGGCGCCGTCGCGGGTGTTCACGTTCCAGTTGGCGATGGGCTGTTCGAGGCCGTACGTGTACGCCCCGCCGAGCTTGAGATCGCCACCGTTGCAGGTGGTCGGGTTCTTCTCGCAGTCCGCGAACCCGATGGTGGCCGTCGGTGACGGCTTGCTGGATCCGCCGCCGGTGCACGCGCCGAGCAGCAGCGCGGCCACCGCCAGCGCCGTGATCGAGCCCCGCATCTGCCTTCCAGTTACAAACGCCACCCGGCCACCATAGGGGGCGGGCCTAGACGAAGAGGGCACGACCCCACGAGTCGCCCGCGGCGGAGACGCCGGGTGGGCAGGCGAACAGGCCGCTGGAGACGTGCCGGATGTACTCGTTGAGCGTGTCCTGCCGCGACAACCGGGTCTGGATCGGCACGAACTGCTTGCGGGGGTCGCGCTGGTAGGCGATGAAGAACAGGCCCGCGTCGAGCCGGCCCAGGCCGTCGGAGCCGTCGACGAAGTTGTAGCCGCGGCGCAGCAGCCGTGCCCCGTCGTTGAACTGCGGGTGCGCCAGGCGCACGTGGGAGTCCCGCGGGATCGTCTCGCCCGAGAAGTCCGGCTCGTCGAACTCGCCCGCCTTGCCCAGCGCCGCGCCCTCGCCCTTGTTCCGGCCGATGATCGCCTCCTGCTCGGCCAGGGAGGTGCGGTCCCACGTCTCGATCACCATCCGGATCTTGCGGGTGACCATGTAGGAGCCGCCGGTCATCCACTCCGGGCCGTCGCCCGGCTGCACCCAGAGCTGCTCGTCGAGCAGCTTCGTGTCCTCGGCCTTCAGGTTGGCCGTGCCGTCCTTGAAGCCGAACAGGTTCCGGGCGGTCTGCTGGGTTCGCGACGTCGAGGAGGTACGGCCGAAACCCAGCTGCGACCAGCGCACGCTCACCACCCCGAAGCCGATGCGGGCCAGGTTGCGCACCGCGTGCACGGCCACCTGGGGGTCATGCGCGCACGCCTGCACGCAGATGTCCCCGCCGGAGATCTCGGGCTTCAGCGTGTCCTTGGCGAACTTCGGCAGGTCGGCCAGCGCCTCGGGGCGCCGGTCCGCGATGCCGAAGCGGTCCTTGCCCTCGGCCGTGCGGAAGAACGTCGGGCCGAAGCCGACGGTCAGCGTCAGCCCGGACGGCGGCAGCCCGATGGCCTCGCCGGTGTCGTCGGGCGCCGCCTCCGGCACCCCGTTCACGGCCCCGATGGCGCCGGCGTCCTGCCCCGCCGTCATCCGGGCCGCGGCCGCCGTCCACTTCTGCAGCAGCTCGGCGACCTCGGCCTTCTTGTCCGTGATCACGTCGAACGCGACGAAGTGGAGCCGGTCCTGGGCGGGCGTGACGATCCCGGCCTGCCGGGCCCCGTAGAAGGGCACCGCCGCGCCCGTGTCATTGGCCCGGGCGGGCGGCGGCTCGTCGAAGACCTGCAGGCCGACGGCCCCGCCGGCCGCGGCCCCGAGGGCCCCGGCTCCGGCGAGTCCGAGCATCTTGCGACGATCCATGGCGAAAACTCCAGCAGTTACTTGGAGGCGACGAGCGGGGCGACCTTGCTGATCGGCTCGGCGAGCGCGTTGATCGCGTCGGCGAGCGCCTTGAGCTGGGCCTCGGAGAGCTCGTTGTGGAACTTCCAGCCGTCGCCGTTGCGGTGTTTGTCGAGCTCCGCCTGCGCCGCCGCGAACTTCTCGTCGAGGCTCTTGGCCAGGGCGGCGTCCTTCTCCTCGATGACCGGGCGCAGCGCCGCGATCGCGGCCCGGGAGCCCTCGAGGTTGGCCTGGAAGTCCCACAGGTCGGTGTGCGAGAAGGTGTCCTCCTCGCCGGTGATCTTGCCGGTGGCGACCTCGTCGAGCAGCTCCTTGGCCCCGTTGGCGAGCTCGATCGGGGACAGCTGGACCGTCTCGGCCTTGCTCACGATGGTCTTGACGTCCGCAAGCAGCTTGTCGGCGGTCGGGCCGGACTTGCTGATGTCCTTGGTGACCCAGAGGTCCTTCTCGATCTTGTGGAAGCCGGTCCACTCCTGGCCGGGCTCGAGGTCGGCCTCGCGGGCGTCGATCGCCGGGTCGAGGTCGCCGAAGCTCTCGGCCACGGGCTCGATGCGCTCCCAGTACGTGCGGGCGATCGGGAACAGCGCCTTGGCCTTCTCGGCGTCGCCGGCCTTGACCGCGTTGACGAACTCGGTCGTCTTGTCGATCAGGGCGCCCGTGTTGTTCTTCACGTACGTCTGGTAGTCCTTGGTCGCCTGGGCGAGCTTGGCGTCGTCGGTCAGCGGCTTGCTCTCGCCGGTGGCCTTGAACTGGCCGCGGATGCCGTTGCCGATCATGCCCGGCTTGCAGGCGGTCTCGTAGGTGCCGGCCGGCAGCTCCACGATGAGGTCGCGGGTGAGGCCCGGCGCGACGTTCTCGACCTCGCCGACGATGCGGTCGCCGGTGGCGTACACGTAGAACTCGGTGACCTTGCCGCCCTTGTTGCTGACGGTGAAGGTGATCGGCCCCGACGCCGCCTCGGTCTTCTCGACCTTGCACTCGGAGTCGGTGGCGGTGACGGCGATCTTGCCGTTGGAGCTGGCCTCAGCCCCGGCTTCCGATCCGCTCTTGTCGTCGCCGCAGCCGGTCAGCGCGACGACGGCCAGCGCCGGTACGGCACCGAGCGCGAGCAGGCGTGATGTACGCATGGTTCTCCTACGAGACGTGGAAAGAGGGGGAGGTGCGGCGTCAGGCTTTGGAGGCGACCGGCTCCGGTGCCGGCCGGCGCAGGAGCGGCAGCAGGAAGAGGATCAGGACCGGCACCCCGTAGGCGACCCAGGCGATGGTCTCGAGCACGGACGGCTGCGGCGTGAAGTTGAACATGCCGCGCAGCAGCTCCGCGTACCACGCGGTGGGCGGCAGCGCGTTGGAGAGGTCGAACGCGTGGTTGTTCAGCCCTGGCAGGACGTTGGCCTCCTGCAGGTCGTGCACCCCGTACTTGAAGATCCCGGCGGCCACGAGCACGAGCAGCGCGCCGGTCCAGGTGAAGAACTTCGTCAAGTTGATCCGGATGGCGCTGGCGTAGAGCAGCCAGCCGAGCACGACCGATGTGGCCAGGCCGAGCGAGATGCCGACGATCGGCTGCCAGGTGTCGGCGCCCTGGGCCGCGGCGAAGAAGAGGATCGACGTCTCCAGGCCCTCGCGGGCGACGGCCAGGAAGGCCATGCCGGCGACCGCGAAGGGGCCGACCTGGATCGCGTCCTCGAGCTTGCCGCGCAGCTCCTTGGCCATCTGGCGGGCCATCCGCCGCATCCAGAAGATCATGAAGGTGACGAACACGACGGCGATCAGCGAGGCGATCGCGTCCACCATCTCCTGGTGGGGGCCGGAGAGGTACGCGGTGCCGGCCTGCAGCAGCGCGGCGACCCCGATGGACAGCAGCGCCGCGACCGCGACGCCGGTCCAGACCCACCTCAGCAGGTGCTTGCGGTCACTCTTGACCAGGAAAGCGACGAGGATCGAGACCACGAGCGTGATCTCGAGCCCCTCGCGCAGGCCGATCAGGTAGATGGCGGTCATTCGAGCTCCGCAGGTAAGCCTTGTCTTACTTAGGTCAGCATTACCTTAGACCTCACCGGCATCTGCTACAAGCTTGTGGCACTTGAACACCAAGGGCCCCGCCGGAGTACTCCGGCGGGGCCCTTGACGATCAGACTCAGTAGCGGTAGTGGTCCGCCTTGTAGGGGCCCTCCACCGGGATGCCGAGGTATTCGGCCTGCTTCTTGGTCAGCTCGGTGAGCCGGACGCCGAGCGCGTCCAGGTGCAGCCGGGCGACCTTCTCGTCGAGGTGCTTGGCCAGCGTGTAGACGCCGATCGGGTACTCCTCGATCTTCGTGAACAGCTCGATCTGGGCGATCGTCTGGTTCGCGAAGCTGTTGGACATGACGAACGACGGGTGGCCGGTCGCGTTGCCCAGGTTGAGCAGGCGGCCCTCGCTCAGCACGATGATCGAGTGACCGTCGTCGAACTTCCACTCGTCGACCTGCGGCTTGATGTTGATCCGGGTCACGTCGGAGCGGTGGGCGAGGCCGGCCATGTCGATCTCGTTGTCGAAGTGGCCGATGTTGCCGACGATCGCCTGGTGCTTCATCCGGCCCATGTGCTCGGCGGTGATGACGTCGAGGCAGCCGGTGGCGGTGATGAAGATGTCGGCGGTCTCGACGACGTCCTCCATCGTGGCGACCTGGTAGCCGTCCATCGCGGCCTGCAGGGCGCAGATCGGGTCGACCTCGGTGACGATGACCCGGGCGCCCTGGCCGCGCAGCGACTCGGCACAGCCCTTGCCCACGTCGCCGTAGCCGAAGACCACGGCCACCTTGCCGCCGATGAGGACGTCGGTGGCGCGGTTGATGCCGTCGATGAGCGAGTGACGGCAGCCGTACTTGTTGTCGAACTTCGACTTCGTGACGGAGTCGTTGACGTTGATCGCCGGGAAGAGCAGCGTGCCGGACTGCTGCATCTCGTAGAGGCGGTGCACGCCGGTGGTGGTCTCCTCGGTCACACCCTTGATGCCGGCCGCGACGCGGGTCCAGCGGCGGTTGTCCTCGCCGATGGAGCGCTGCAGCAGCTTGAGGATGACCGCGTACTCCTCCGAGTCGGCGGTGTCCGGCGACGGCACGGCTCCCGCGCCCTCGAACTCGGCGCCCTTGTGCACCAGCAGCGTGGCGTCGCCGCCGTCGTCGAGGATCATGTTCGGGCCCTGGCCGTCGGGCCAGAGCAGCACCTGCTCGGTGCACCACCAGTACTCGTCGAGCGTCTCGCCCTTCCAGGCGTAGACCGGGACGCCGGCCGGCTTCTCGGGGGTGCCCTCGGGGCCGACGGCGATCGCGGCGGCGGCGTGGTCCTGGGTCGAGAAGATGTTGCAGCTGGCCCAGCGCACCTGCGCACCGAGCGCCACGAGGGTCTCGATCAGCACCGCGGTCTGGATCGTCATGTGCAGCGAGCCGGTGATCCGCGCGCCCTTCAGGGGCTGCGTCGCGGCGAACTCGCGCCGGATGGCCATGAGGCCCGGCATCTCGTGCTCGGCGAGCTGGATCTCCTTGCGCCCGAACGCGGCGAGGGACAGATCGGCCACCTTGAAGTCACCGTCGGCGACGGTGCTCGGCGGCAGCGTGCTGGTCAATGCGATCTCCTGGTCTGCAGAGGCGTACGGCGACCCTTCACGGTACGCGGCGGCGGGAAAGCCTTCCAATCGCCCCTGGACGAAGTGACCGGGACAGCGAGCGGGGCGGCGGGATTGCTCCCACCGCCCCGCTCTTCCCCCCGGTTTGGTTCCCCCGCATTGGCTTGGAGCGCCGTCTCAAACCCTGCGTAGCTATGACACTACTCTGTGCAACTCAAATGTCAAGCAAATGCTCCGAATTCGGGCACCTTGGATTGGTAACGAGACCGGCCGCGCCGCGAGGATCGCGACGCGGCCGGTTCAGCAGCCCGCGCTTCGCGCGAGTCTGCCCGTGTGGGTGAACTCAGGACAGGGGCGTCGCCGCCTGGAAGGCCTCGCCGGACCCGCTGAGCGCGAGCTCCGGCCGGCTCGCCGGCGCGAACGCCGCCTGGCCGGGGCTCAGCGTCACCGGGACCGCCCCGTCGTCGACCCGGACGGAGCCCCGGGTGCACAACACGATCCGCGGTCCCGAGCCCGGCAGCCGCACCGCCGACCGGTCGGCGCTGAGCACCGCTCGGTGCAGCGCGAAGTCGGGCACGGGCACCGGGTAGGCCCACAGACCGCCGCCCAGGTCCTCCGCGTGGGTGACGGGCTCATCGAGCACCTCGAAGCGCAGCACCCGCAGCAGTTCCTCGACGTCCACGTGCTTCGGGGTCAGGCCGCCGCGCAGCACGTTGTCCGAGGCGGCCATGATCTCGACGCCGACGCCGCGCAGGTAGGCGTGCAGGTTCCCGGCCGGCATCCAGACCGCCTCGGCCGGGCGCAGCCGGATCCGGTTGAGCAGCGTGGCCACGATGACCCCGCTGTCGCCCGGATACTGCTCGGCCAGCCCGGTGACCAGGTCGTAGGCCGGCTTCTCGGCCGCCCGCGGCGCGCACGCGGCCACGACCTCGCCGACGAGGTCCGCGTCCGGATGCCCGAGCAGGCCCTGGACCGCGTCGTGCAGGGCCGCGGCCGGGTCGGCCTGGCTCAGCGCGTCGATCGTCGGCTTGAGCCGCGCCACGCCGAGCGCGGCGAGGTCGGCCGCGGCCGCCGCCGGGTCGCGGAAGCCGCACAGCGCGTCGAAGTCGGTCAACGCGACCAGCATCTCCGGCTTGTGCCAGGCGTCGACGTAGGACTGGTGCCCGGCCCCGTGCGCCGCCCGGGCCTGCTCCAGCGTCGGGTGCGCCTGCAGCGACAGCGGCTGGGCGGCCGCGAGCACCTTGAGCAGGAACGGCAGCCGGGTGCCGAAGCGCTCGACGTTGGCCGCGCCGAGCAGCGTCCGCGGGTCGGCGGCGATCGCGTCGACCAGCGAGGCGCCGCTCACCGCGAGCCGCGACGGGCTGGCCGGGTGGGCCCCCATCCACAGCTCGGCCTCGGGGTCCGGGGTCGGCGTGGGCCGGCCCTGCAACGTGGCGATCGCGGTGCGTGAGCCCCAGGCGTACTTGCGGATCGGGCTGTCGAGCAGTTCCACGGTCAGTGCGCCTCCGCGCTGGTCGGGACGGTGTTCTGGTCGGCCTCGCCCGCCTTGGCGGCGCGGTAGATGTCGGGCTCCAGGTAGATCACGCGGGCGATCGGCACCGCGGCCCGGATGCGGGCCTCGGCGGCGTCGATGCCGCGGGCGATCTCGTCGGCCGTCTCGTTGTGCCGGACCGCGATCTTCGCCGCGACCAGCAGCTCGTCCGGGCCCAGGTGCACGGTGCGCATGTGGATCACGCGCTCGACCTCCGGGCCGTCGACGATCGCCTGCTCGATCGCGGCGACCTGGTCCGGCGTGGCCGACTCGCCGACGAGCAGGCTCTTCATCTCGACCGCGAGCACGGCCGCGACCGCGATGAGCAGCACGCCGATGGCCGCGGTGCCGATGCCGTCCCAGATGCCGTTGCCGGTGATCAGGGTCAGCCCGACGCCGAAGAGCGCGAGCACCAGGCCGAGCAGGGCCGCGAAGTCCTCGAGCAGGATGACCGGCAGCTCCGGCTCCTTGGCCCGCCGGATGAACTGCACCCAGGTCGCCTTGCCCTTGATCTTCTTCGTCTCGCCGATCGCGGTGCGGAAGGACAGGCCCTCCATGACGATCGCGGCGAGGAGGACCGCCACCGGCACCCACTGCCAGGACTCGATCGGCTCCGGGTGGGAGATCTTGTGCCAGGCCTCGTAGATGGCGAAGACGCCGCCGACGAAGAACAGCACGACGGCGACGATGAAGGCGTAGATGTACCGCTCGCGGCCGTAGCCGAACGGGTGGCGCGCGGTGGCCCGCTTCGAGGCCTGCTTGCCGCCGAGCAGCAGCAGGCCCTGGTTGCCGGAGTCGGCCACCGAGTGGATGGCCTCGGCCAGCATCGACGACGACCCGGTCAGGAAGAACGCGACGAACTTGGTGACGGCAATGCCGAGGTTCGCGGCCAGCGCCGCCAAGATCGCTTTAGTCCCACCCTCAGTACTCACGGACTCACCAGATCCTTCATTTCCGACACAGCAGGGACGGCCATGGGGTCGAAGCCATGCGCCAGACCCAGGTAGATCGAGGTGAAGTCCGGCACGGCGACGAGCGACGCCAATCGTTCCAGAGCGGAGCCACCCTCGGCGGTGATCAGGCTCACCCGCACCCCCCGGCGCTCGGCCAGCTCCTGCACGGCCTCGGCCCGGCGCTCCTCGACCGCGACCGGCTCGCCGTCGTCCTCGTCCTCGCCGGCCAGCCCGCCGTCGCGCAGCAGCACCAGCCGCAGCCGGGTGGCCGGGTTGTCGGCGTCCTCGTCCGGGTCGGCGAAGATGTCCCGGTCGGCCTCGGCCAGGCCGCCGTAGACGCCGTCGAGCAGGCCGACCCGGCCCCGGCCCGCCTCGCCGAGCGCGCCGACGACTGCGGGGTAGCGGGCGTTGGCCGACAGCGTGTCGCCGAAGCGGCGGGCCGCCACGGTGGCCAGCGGCGAGGAGCCCCAGACGATCGGCACCGAGTGGGCCAGGTCCAGGGCCAGGCTCTTGCCCGGGTTCACGAACGTCTCCATCGCCGTGCGGCACCGCTCGGCGTCGGCGTCCAGCCGCGCGGCGGTCTCGGCGAAGTCGGCCTCGGTGACCTTGACCAGGCCGAGCTGGCGCGCGGCGAGCAGCACCGGGACGGTCAGGCCCCAGAGGCTGGCCCGGGCCGGCGCCCGCCGCGGCACCGGAATGAACGGCGCGCGGAAGCGGTCGGCCAGGGCGTGCAGCTGGGTGTCGGGCGCGCCGATGGCCACGAGCCGGGCCCCGCGGCGACCGGCGGCCTCGGCGGCGGCGAGCGCCTCCGGGGAGCGGCCGGACGCCGAGACGGCGATGACCACGTCGGCCGCGCCGACCCAGCCGGGGATGCCCGCGCTGCGGTGGGCCAGGACCGGCACCGGGCAGCGCGGCCCGGCGACGGTCTCGAGGATGTCGCCGGTGCGCGCGGCCGTGCCGACGCCCGCGACGACCACGGCCCGCGGGCGGCCCTCGTCGGCCAGCGCGCTCAGGTCGGTCTCGGCGGCCAGCGCCGCCGACTCCCGCACCTGGGCGCCGGCCGACGCGGTCGCCCGCAGCATGCCGCCCGGGTCGTTCTTCTCCAGCGCCTCGGCGTTGTCCAGCAGCGCCAGGTCGATCTCGCGATGCCCGCGGACCCCCGCAGTGCCTTCCAGTGGATTCATGCCGCACCACCCTCTTCGGTCTTGGCGGATTCCCCGCCGGTGCCGTTCTCAACCGCACCATCGGCAGAGGGCTGGCGCGCCTCGTCGAGCAGGAGCACCGGGATGCCATCGCGGATCTCGAAGATCCGCCCGCATTCGGTGCAGGTCAGCGTCTGCGCATCGGCGTCGAGGGTGAGCTCGGCGTGGTGCTCGTCGGGGCAGCGCAGGATCGACAGCAGGGCGGGGTCCACGGACACGCGTTCCAACTCCTTCTCAGCGGCGTACGACTCAGCGGCGGATGACGGCCAGCATCTCATCGCGCAGCGCCGCCATCCGCTCGGCGGTCGGCGCCTCAACGTTAAGCCGCAGAAGCGGCTCCGTGTTGGACGGGCGCACGTTGGCCCAGCTGCCGTCGGGGAAGCTGAGGGTGATCCCGTCGAGCCGGTCGATCTCCACCGGGAACGCCTGCTCGACCTCGGCCATCTTCGCGGCGGTGTCGGGGACCGTCGAGTTGATCTCGCCCGAGGCCGCGTAGCGCTCGTAGTCCTTGGCCAGCGCCGACAGCGGGGCGGGCTGGCCGCCGAGCAGGGCCAGCGTGTGCAGGGCGGCGAGCATGCCGGTGTCGGCGCCCCAGAAGTCGCGGAAGTAGTAGTGCGCCGAGTGCTCACCGCCGAAGACCGCGCCGGTGCGGGCCATCTCGGCCTTGATGAACGAGTGCCCGACCCGGGTGCGCACCGGCTCGCCGCCGTGCTCGCGGACGATCTCGGGCACCACCTTCGAGGTGATGAGGTTGTGGATGATCGTCGCGCCCGGGTCCTTGGCCAGCTCGCGGACCGCCACCATCGCCGTGATCACCGACGGGGAGACGGCCTCGCCCCGCTCGTCGACCACGAAGCAGCGGTCGGCGTCGCCGTCGAAGGCCAGGCCGATGTCGGCGCCGGTCGCGCGGACCTTGGCCTGCAGATCGACCAGGTTGGCCGGCTCCAGCGGGTTGGCCTCGTGGTTCGGGAAGGTGCCGTCGAGCTCGAAGTACAGCGGGATGATCGTCAGTGGCAGGCCCGAGCCGAGCACGGCCGGCACGGTGTAGCCGCCCATGCCGTTGCCGGCGTCGACCACGACCGTCAGCGGCCGGATGTCGGAGAGGTCCACGAGCTTGAGCAGGTGGGTGGCGTACCGCTCCAGGAGGCTGTACTGCTCCAGGCCGCCCTTGAGCTCACCCTCAGGGACCCGGGCCCCGCTGTCGAGGATCTGCTGCGCGCGCTCGCGGATCTCGGTCAGGCCGGTGTCCTGCCCGACCGGCTTGGCGCCCTGCTTGCACAGCTTGATCCCGTTGTACTGCGCGGGATTGTGGCTCGCGGTGAACATGGCGCCGGGCAGGTCGAGCACGCCCGAGGCGTAGTACAGCAGATCGGTGGAGCCCAGGCCGGCCTCCAGCACGTCGGCGCCCTCGGCGCGCGCACCGTTGGCGAACGCCGTCGCCAGCGCCGGGCCCGACGCCCGCATGTCGTGCGCGGTCACGATCTTCTCGGCGAACTCCCCGCGGCTGCGCAGCGTCTGGACGAACGCCCGCCCGAGTGCCTCCGCCACCGGCTCGTTGAGCTGGTCGGGCACCGTCCCCCGCACGTCGTAGGCCTTGACGATCCGGCTCAGGTCGATCACAGTCTCGCACCCCTAGTCGTGGTCGCTGTTCCTACGACGGAGCCTAGTGCGGTTGCGTTCCGTGCACGTGTCAGTCCTAAGTTGCGCATGTGAGATCCGGGAAAGCATGTGGTGCAGGATGAGCACATGGCGGAGGAAGGCAACTCCCTGCGGGCGATCGTCGCGGCCCTGTCCGCGAACCTCGGCATCGCGCTGAGCAAGTTCGTCGCGTTCCTGTTCACCGGCTCGTCGTCGCTGCTCGCGGAGGCGGTGCACTCGGTGGCCGACACCGCCAACCAGGTCCTGCTGCTCATCGGCGGCCGGCGCGCCCAGCAGCGGGCCAGCCAGCTGCACCCGTTCGGTTACGCTCGGTTCCGATACTTCTACGGCTTCCTCGTCACCCTGGTGATCTTCCTCGTCGGCGGCGTCTTCGCGCTCTTCGAGGGCTGGCAGAAGCTGCACCACCCGGAGCCGGTCGAGGACCCGATCTGGGCGTTCGTGGTGCTGGGCATCTCGGTCGGGCTGGAGTCGTTCTCGCTGCGCACCGCGGTGCACGAGGCCGAGCCGTCCCGCCGCGGGGCGCCCTGGCTGCGGTTCATCCGGACCACCCGCTCCCCCGAGCTGCCGGTCGTGCTCGCCGAGGACTTCGGCGCGCTGACCGGCCTCACCTTCGCCTTCGTCGGCATCACCCTCGCGGTGGTCACCGGCGACGGGCGCTGGGACGCGGCCGGCACGCTGGCCATCGGCGCGCTGCTCGTGGTCATCTCGATCACCCTGTCGCAGCGGATGCGCAGCCTGCTCATCGGCGAGTCGGCCGACAACGGCACCCTGCTGGCGATCGAGGCGGCGATCGAGCGGGAGCCGCTGATCGAACGCGTGATCCATCTGCGCACCATGCACCTCGGCCCCGACCAGCTGCTGATCGCGGCCAAGGTGGCGGTGCGGGCCAGCGAGACGATGGCGCACGTGGCCCAGGCGATCAACCGCGCCGAGAAGCAGGTCCGCGACGCCCTGAGCTACGAGTGCTTCATTTTTCTGGAGCCGGACGTGTTCGACGCCAAGCTCTTCGAGACCGCCGAGCGCCCGCCCGGCTCCTCCGCGACCGAGCACCGTGAGGCGTGGGAATGACCGGGCGCGGATTTTGAGGGGGTGCGGGTGGAGCGAAGCTCCCCCGCCGCTTTTGGAGGCACAGCTTGGAGCCCGACGTGTTCGACCCGAAGTTGTACGAGACCGCCGAACGTCCGCCGGGCTCCTCGTCGAAGGAGCCGCGCGAGGCCTGGGAGTGACTACAGCTGGAGTCCGGTGAGGACCATGACGCGCTCCTCGGTGTAGTCGGCCATCGCGCTGGCCAGGCCCTCGCGCCCGACCCCGCTGGCCTTGGACCCGCCGTAGGGCATCTGGTCGGCCCGGTAGCTGGGCACGTCGCCCACGATCACCCCGCCGACGTCGAGCACCCGGTGGGCCTCGAAGGCCCGGTCCAGCCGCCGGGTGAACACGCCGGCCTGCAGCCCGTAGGGCGAGGCGTTGACCGCCGCGAACCCGTCGGCGTCGGAGGCGACGCGCTCGAGCACCAGCACCGGGCCGAAGACCTCCTCGGCGCTGACCTTGGCGTCGGCCGGCGCGTGCGCGATGACGGTCGGGGCGTAGGCGGCGCCGTCGCGGGTGCCACCGGTGAGCACCTTGGCCCCGGCCGCGACCGCCTCGCCGACCCACTCCTCGACCCGGCGGGCCGCGGACTCGCTGATGAGCGGGCCGACGTCGGTCTCGTCGGCGGCCGGGTCGCCGGTCACCTGGGCCTCGACCGCGGCCACCAGCTTCTCGGCCAGCGCGTCGTGGTGGCGCTCGTGGACGTACACCCGCTGGACCGCGATGCAGCTCTGCCCGGCCTGATAGTTGGAGAAGGTGGCGATCCGGGTCGCCGCCCAGTCCAGGTCGTCCCAGTCCTCGCACACCACCACGGCCGCGTTGCCGCCGAGTTCGAGGGTGACGTGCTTGCGCGGCACGGCGTCGCGGATCTGCCAGCCGACCGGGCCCGAACCGGTGAACGACACGACGGGCAGTCGCGGGTCGGCGACCAGGGCGGACGCGCGGTCGTTCGGGATCGGCACGATCGACCACATCCCCGCGGGCAGGTCGGTCCTGTCGGAAGCTTCGGCCAGGATCTCGCCGAGCAGCAGCGCGCTGAGCGGGGTCGCCGGGGCCGGCTTGAGCACGATCGGCGCGCCGACGGCCAGGGCCGGGGCGACCTTGTGGGCGACCAGGTTGAGCGGGAAGTTGAACGGGGAGATGCCCAGCACCGGACCCCGCGGCACCCGCTTGACCAGGGCGATGCGGCCGGTCGCGGCCGGGTCGGTGTCGAGGCGCTGCAGCGAGCCGGAGAACCGGCGGGCCTCCTCGGCGGCCCAGCGGAACGTCGACACCGCGCGGGCGACCTCGCCCCGCGACCACTTCATCGGCTTGCCGTTCTCGGCGGTGATGAGCCGGGCGACCTCGTCGGCGCGCTCCCTGAGCCGGGCGCTGACGTGGTCGAGGGCGGCGGCCCGGGCGCTCGCGGGCAGGGCCGCGGCCTCGGCGGCGACGGCGGCCGCGGCGGCGACCGCCGCCTCCACCTGCTCGGGGGTCGCGTTGGAGGTGGTGCCGACCTGACGCCCGTCGTAGGGATGGCGGATCTCGACGGCGTCGTCGCTGGTTGCCGGGCGCCCGGCAATGAAGAACGGGGTCACGATTCCACCCTAACTCCAACGGAAACGGTTGCCCGAGGGCTTGTGTGCGACGGATTCGATGGAAAGATGTCCGTGCCGGGCACTCAAGGGAGCGGACATGACCAAGCAGCTGCAGAACTTCGTCGACGGCGCCTACACCGACCCCGCCGACGGCCGATACTCCGACCTGATCGACCCGTCCACCGGCGAGGTGTTCGCCTCCGCGCCGGTCTCCAGCGCCGAGGACGTCGACCGCGCCGTGGGGGCCGCGGCGAAGGCCTTCGAGACCTGGCGCGACGCCACGCCCTCGGAGCGGCAGCGGGCCCTGCTCAAGCTCGCCGACGCGATGGAGGACCGGGCGTCGGAGATCATCGACGCCGAGGTGCGCAACACCGGCAAGCCGCGCGGGATGACCGCCAGCGAGGAGCTGCCGCCGTCGATCGACCAGATCCGGTTCTTCGCCGGCGCCGCCCGGGTCCTCGAGGGCAAGTCGGCCGGCGAGTACATGAAGGGCCACACCAGCTACGTGCGGCGCGAGCCGATCGGCGTCTGTGCCCAGGTCACCCCGTGGAACTACCCGCTGATGATGGCGGTGTGGAAGATCGCCCCGGCGCTGGCCGCGGGCAACACGGTCGTGCTGAAGCCGTCCGACACCACGCCCGTCTCGTCGCTGCTGCTGGCCGAGCTGGCCGCCGAGTTCCTGCCGCCGGGCGTGCTCAACGTGATCACGGGCGACCGGGACACCGGCCGCGCCCTGGTCGCCCACCCGACCCCGAACTTCGTCTCCATCACCGGCTCGGTCCGGGCCGGGCGCGAGGTGGCCGCCGGGGCCGCCCCGTCACTCAAGCGCACCCACCTGGAGCTGGGCGGCAAGGCCCCGGTCGTGGTCTTCGACGACGCCGACCTGGCCGCCGCCGCCGAGGCGATCGCGGTCGCCGGCTACTTCAACGCGGGCCAGGACTGCACCGCGGCCACCCGCGTGCTGGCCGGGCCGGGCATCTACGACGACTTCGTGGCCGCGCTCGCCGAGCAGGCGGCCGGGACGAAGACCGGCGCCCCGGACGACGAGGACATCCTCTACGGCCCGCTGAACAACGCCAACCAGCTCGCCCGGGTCGGCGGCTTCATCGACCGGCTGCCCGATCACGCCCGGCTCGACACCGGCGGGGCCCGGGTCGGCGACAAGGGCTACTTCTACTCCCCCACCGTCGTCTCCGGCCTGCGCCAGGACGACGAGATCATCCAGGACGAGGTGTTCGGGCCGGTCATCACCGTGCAGCGCTTCACCGACGAGGACGAGGCGGTGCGCTGGGCCAACGGGGTGGAGTACGGCCTGTCGTCCTCGGTCTGGACCCGCGACCACGGCCGCGCGATGCGCATGACCCGGCGGCTCGACTTCGGCTGCGTCTGGGTCAACGCGCACATCCCGATCGTCGCCGAAATGCCGCACGGCGGGTTCAAACAGTCCGGATACGGTAAGGACCTCTCCATGTACGGCCTCGAGGACTACACCCGGATCAAGCACGTCATGCACAACATCGAGCTGTGATGACGTCCTCCGAGGATCTGCGCAAGCGCCGCTCCGCCGCCGTCGCGCGCGGGGTCAGCAGCATGATCGGTTCGTACGTCGACCACGCCTCCGGCGGCACCCTCACGGACGTCGACGGGCGGGAGTGGATCGACCTCGCGGCCGGCATCGCGGTCACGAACGTCGGCAACGCGAACCCGCGGGTGGTCGAGGCGGTTCGGCGGCAGGCGGAGCGGTTCACGCACACCTGCTTCATGATCGCGCCGTACGAGGGCTACGTCGCCGTCTGCGAGCAGCTCAACGCGCTCACCCCGGGCACGTTCGAGAAGCGCTCGGCCCTGTTCAACTCGGGCGCCGAGGCGGTCGAGAACGCGGTGAAGATCGCCCGGCACGCCACCGGGCGCCGGGCCGTCGTCGTGTTCGACCACGCGTACCACGGCCGGACCAACCTCACCATGGCGCTCACCGCCAAGGACATGCCCTACAAGCGCGGCTTCGGCCCGTTCGCCGGCGAGATCTACCGGGTGCCGATGTCCTACCCGTTCCGCGACGGCCTCGCCGGCCCGGACGCCGCCGCGCTGGCCATCGGCATGATCGAGAAGCAGGTGGGCGCCGACCAGGTGGCCGCGGTGCTGATCGAGCCGATCCAGGGCGAGGGCGGCTTCGTGGTGCCCGCGCCGGGCTTCCTGCCGTCCCTGGCCACCTGGGCGAAGGCGAACGGGGCGCTGTTCGTCGCCGACGAGATCCAGACCGGCTTCTGCCGCACCGGGGACTGGTTCGCCAGCACCCACGAGCGGCTGGAACCGGACCTGGTCACCACCGCGAAGGGCATTGCCGGCGGCCTGCCCCTGGCCGGGGTGACCGGGCGGGCCGAGCTCATGGACGCCGTGCACCCGGGCGGCCTCGGCGGCACCTACGGCGGCAACCCGGTGGCCTGCGCGGCCGCGCTCGCCTCGATCGAGACCATGCGGGAGCTCGACCTGGCCGCGGCCGCCCGGCGGATCGAGTCCGTCATGCTGCCCCGCCTGCGCGACCTGCAGACCCGCTTCCCGTTCATCGGCGACGTCCGCGGCCGGGGCGCGATGCTGGCCCTGGAGATCGTGGTGCCCGAGTCCGCCGCGCCGGGCGAGCTCACCGCCGAACGGGGCTGGGCGAAGGGCGCGCCGCTGGGCGCGACCCCGGACGCGGCCAAGACGGCCGACATCCAGCGCCTGGCCCACGAGGCCGGGCTGCTCCTGCTCACCTGCGGCACCTACGGCAACGTGATCCGTTTCCTTCCCCCGCTCGTGATGGACGACCCGACCCTCGAACGCGCGCTCGACCTGCTGGAAACGGCACTGTAGAAAGCCGTTCGCCCCTTGGCGATCGGGGGTGACCCGGGTCACTATGAGGCATGAACAATCCCTGGCTCGCCCTGCCCACGGGGGCCAACCCCCGCAAGCGGAGCGGCCAGGTCGGCCGCGCCCGGGACGCGTTCCTGGGCGGCGGCCGGGTCGGGACGCAGGTGCGCGGCGTCGTGGCCGACTCGTGGCGGCGCAGCGCGGCCGCCCGGCTGGACCCGGATGCCACCGCCCCCGTCGACCTCAGCGACGACGAGCTCGAGGACTACCGGCGCGACCATCCGCTCCGGCACGCGCTGCCGCTCTTCCGGGACCTGCTGGGCAGCTTCGCCGAGGACGGCGATCACCTGATGGCGGTCTGCGACGCCCACGGCCGGCTGCTGTGGGTCGAGGGGCACAAGACCGTGCTGCGGCGGGCCGAGGGCATGAACTTCGTCGCCGGGGCGCAGTGGGACGAGGCCCACGCCGGCACCAATGCGCCCGGCACCGCGGTCGCCGTCGACCACGCCGTGCAGATCTTCGCCACCGAGCACTTCAGCCGCCGCGTCCAGCGGTTCACCTGCTCCGCCGCGCCGATCCACGACCCGCGCACCGGCCGCCTGCTGGGCGCGATCGACGTGACGGGCGGCGACCACCTGGCCAGCCCGCACTCGCTGGCGCTGGTCGTCGCCACCGCCCGCGCGGCCGAGGCGCACCTGGCCACCCTCGCGCCGTCCGGCCCCACGTTCACCGCGCTCGGCCGCGACGAGGGCGTGCTGCACGCGCAGCGGCTGAGCCGGCGGCACAGCGAGATCGTCGCCCTGCTGTGCGCCCATCCCGAGGGGCTCACCGGCGACCAGCTCGCCCTGGAGCTCTACGGCGATGAGTGCGTCAACCCGGTCACCCTGCGCGCGGAGCTGTCGCGGCTGCGTCACGTGCTCGGTCCGCTGCTGCTGTCGCGCCCCTACCGGCTGCGCGACGCGGTCGCCTCCGACTTCGCCGAGATCGCCGGGTGCCTCGCGGCCGGGGACGTGAAGGGTGCCCTGCGGGCCTACCCCGGCCCGCTGCTGCCCCTCTCCGAGGCGCCCGGCATCGTGCGGCTGCGCCGGCTCATCGAGGGCCAGCTGCGCGCCGGGGTCCGGGCCAGCGGCGACCCGGCGATGCTCGCGGCCTGGACCGCGGCCGCCTGGGGCGCCGAGGACCTGTGGATGTGGGAGGCCCTCGCCGCCGCCCTGCCGCCCGGCTCGCCCCGCCAGGCCCTTGCCCTGGAGCGGGTCGCGTGCCTGTCGGAGGAGTACGCAACGTTGTTGCAACGTAGCCGTAACTAGCTTCTGGGCATGACTCGCTACGCAGCCCCGGGCCAGGACGGATCCCTGGTCAACTTCGAGTCCCGCTACGACCACTGGATCGGCGGCGACTACGTCAAGCCCGCCCGCGGCCAGTACTTCGAGAACCCGACCCCGGTGACCGGCCAGGCCTTCACCGAGATCGCGCGGGGCACAGCCGAGGACGTGGAAGCCGCCCTCGACGCCGCGCACGGCGCGGCCGACGCGTGGGGCCGCACCTCGGTGGCCGACCGCGCCAACATCCTCAACAAGATCGCCGACCGGATCGAGGCCAACCTCGAGACCCTCGCCGTCGCCGAGACCTGGGAGAACGGCAAGCCGATCCGGGAGACGCTCGCCGCCGACCTGCCGCTGGCCGTCGACCACTTCCGGTACTTCGCCGGCGCCATCCGCGCCCAGGAGGGCAGCCTCGGCGAGCTCGACGACGACACCGTGGCGTACCACTTCCACGAGCCCCTGGGCGTGGTCGCGCAGATCATCCCGTGGAACTTCCCGCTGCTCATGGCCACCTGGAAGCTCGCCCCCGCCCTCGCCGCCGGCAACGCGGTCGTGCTCAAGCCGGCCGAGCAGACCCCCGCCTCCATCCACGTGCTCATGGGCCTCATCGCCGACCTGCTCCCGCCGGGCGTGGTCAACATCGTCAACGGCTTCGGCGTTGAGGCCGGCAAGCCGCTGGCCAGCAGCCCGCGGGTCGCCAAGGTCGCGTTCACGGGCGAGACCACGACCGGGCGGCTGATCATGCAGTACGCCAGCGAGAACATCAAGCCGGTGACCCTGGAGCTCGGCGGCAAGAGCCCCAACATCTTCTTCGACGACGTCTCCGCCGCCGACGACGCCTTCTTCGACAAGGCGCTCGAGGGCTTCGCGATGTTCGCGCTCAACCAGGGCGAGGTGTGCACCTGCCCGTCCCGCGCGCTCATCCAGCAGGGCCACTACGGCACGTTCATGGACGCCGCGACCGAGCGCGTCCGGGCGATCAAGCAGGGCCACCCGCTCGACACCGACACGATGATCGGCGCGCAGGCCTCCAACGACCAGCTCGAGAAGATCCTCTCCTACCTCGACATCGGCCGGCAGGAGGGCGCGAAGGTCCGCATCGGCGGCGAGCGCGCGGACCTCGGCGGGGAGCTCTCCGGCGGGTACTACGTGCAGCCCACGGTCTTCGAGGGCGACAACGCGATGCGCATCTTCCAGGAGGAGATCTTCGGCCCGGTGGTCTCGGTGACCTCGTTCTCCGACTTCGCCGACGCCGTCAAGATCGCCAACGACACCCTCTACGGCCTCGGCGCCGGCGTGTGGACCCGCGACACGAACACCGCCTACCGCGCGGGCCGGGCGATCCAGGCCGGCCGGGTCTGGACCAACTGCTACCACGCCTACCCGGCGCACGCGGCGTTCGGCGGCTACAAGCAGTCCGGCATCGGCCGCGAGAACCACAAGATGATGCTCGAGCACTACCAGCAGACCAAGAACCTGCTCGTCAGCTACAGCCCGAACAAGCTCGGGTTCTTCTAGAGATGGAGCGAGTGGCGGTGACCCCCGCGGCGGCCGACCTGATCCGGTCGCTGCGGGGCACGCACGGACCCCTGATGTTCCACCAGTCCGGCGGCTGCTGCGACGGCAGCTCGCCGATGTGCTACCCGGAGGGCGAGTTCCGCACCGGCTCCTCCGACGTGCTCCTCGCGTCGCTGGCCGTGGACGGCGTCGACGAGCCGGTGACGTTCTGGATGTCGAAGTCGCAGTTCGAGCTCTGGCGGCACACCCACCTCACGGTGGACGTGGTGCCCGGGCGCGGCTCCGGCTTCTCGCTGGAGGCTCCGGAGGGCGTCCGCTTCCTGATCAGGTCCCGGCTGCTGACCCCGGAGGAGTTAGCGGCCCTCGAGTAGTCAGCGGCCCCGAGTAGTCAGCGGCCCTCGAGTAGCGGCCGGCGCGGGTCCCACGGGTCTCCGCGCCGGCGCCGGGCGATCGCGGACAGGGTCTCCAGGACCACGCGGTTGGCCAGGTACGCCGTGATCTCGGCGTGGTCGTAGGGCGGCGAAACCTCGACCACGTCCATGCCGACGATCGGCAGTTCGTAGCAGCACCGGCGGACCGCGTCCAGCAGCTGCCGGGAGGTCAGGCCGCCCGGCTCCGGGGTTCCCGTCCCCGGGGCCATGCCGGGATCGACCACGTCCACGTCGACCGAGAGGAAGACGCCGTCGCACTCGTCGGTGGCGATGGTGAAGGCCTCGGTCAGGCACTCGTCCAGGCCGCGGGCGACGATCTCGGTCATCTCGTAGGAGCGCAGGCCCCGACCGGCCATCCAGTCCAGCGTCTCCGGTCCGGGCCAGTAGCCGCGCAGGCCCAGCTGCAGGAACCGGTCGCCGCGCAGGGCGCCGGACTCGATCAGGCGGCGCATCGGCTGCCCGTGGCCGACGAGCGAGCCCATCTCGACGTCGCCGGTGTCGGCGTGGGCGTCGAAGTGGACCATCGAGACGCGGCCGTAGCCGAGCTTGCGGGCCACGCCGGTCGCGTCGGGCCACGCGATGGTGTGATCGCCCCCGAGCACGACCGGGATCGCGCCCGAGTCGGCGACCGCGAAGACGGCGTCCTCCAGCGTCTTGAGCGCGGCCGTGGAGTCCGGGGCGTACATGTGGACGTCCCCGGCGTCGAAGACCCTCAGATCCTTGAGCGCGTCGACCCGCATGGCGAGCGAGGGCCGGGAGCCGTCGTGGGGCAGGTAGCAGGCCTGGCGGATGGCCTGCGGGCCGAAGCGGGTGCCGGGCCGGTGGGAGGTGCCGCCGTCATAGGGCGCGCCGATGATCACCACGTCGGCCTCGGGCAGCGCGGCCAGGTCGCAGCGCGGCACCCCGAGGAACGTGAAGTCCGGACCGAACTGGTTCATGGCTCGATCATGACTCCTTCATAGCTCCTGCATACTCCACGGCACCCCGTGCTCGGCGAGCAGATCGAGGAACGGTCGCGGCGGGAAGGCCTCGGGGCCGAGCACGCCCGTGCCCGTCCACGTGCCGGCCGCGAGCAGTTCGAGGCCGACCACCGCGTTGACCGCGGTCTGCCACACGACGGCCTGGCAGCCGTACTCGCGCATGGTCCACGCGTTGTCGACGACGTGGTACAGGTAGGTGGCCCGCGGCCGCCCGTCGCGCCCGAGCCCGGTGACGTAGGTGCCGGCGCAGGTGCGGCCGTGCATCCGCTCGCCGAGCTTCGCCGGGTCGGGCAGGACCGCGGCCACCACGTCGCGCGGGGACACCGGGACGCCGCCGACCATCACCTTCCTCGTCGAGTCGAGCCCGAGCTTGTGGATGGTCTTGAGCACCCGGATGAACTCGTCGCCCAGGCCGTATTTGAAGGTGACCCGCCGCACGTCGATCCAGCGCGGGATGAGCAGCACCTCCTCGTGCTCCACGTTCACGCACTCGATCGGGCCGATGCCGGCCGGGAAGTCGAAGATCTCGGGCTCGGAGAAGGGCCTCGTGACGTACACCCCGCGGTTCTTCTCATAGATGAGCGGCGGGTTGAGGCACTCCTCGATCGTCGTCCAGATCGAGAACGAGGGGGCGAACTCGTAGCCGTCCACCACCAGGTCCGAGCCGTCGCGGATGCCGATGTCGTGCACCTCGGCGAAGAGCACGTCGGCGGCGTAGCGGGCGAAGACGTCGGACAGCCCGGGCTCGACGCCCATGCCCACGAGCGCCAGCCGGTCGGCCGCCTGCCACTGGTCCTCGACCGCGAACTGCGCGGCGCCGAGCAGCACGCCGACCTTCTCGTAGGGCCGCTCCGGATGCGGCTGGGACAGCGACATCGCCATGTCGACGTAGTGCGCGCGGGCCTCCAGGGCCCCGGTGAAGACCGGGACCACGAAGCGGGGGTCGACGGCGTTGAGCACGTGCGTGATGCGCAGGCTCCGGCACAGCTGCGCGACCGCGGCGGCGGAGGAGGCGTCGAGGACGGCCGCGGCGAACCGGGGATCGTCCACCGAGGACACCGCGGCCTCGGCCCGGGCGGCGTCGTAGTCGGTCACGACGCAGTGTTCGAAGAAGGGACGGCGGGCGGCGATGCGCACCGCGGCGGTGCCGACGCCACCGGCGCCGACGATCAGTAATCGCATGTGCTCCTAGGCCTTCCGGCGCAGGCGCGGCAACTGGCCGATCAGGACGATCAGGAACGAGATCAGGAACATCGCGGTGCCGATGACGTTGATCTGGGCGGGAATGCCGCGCTGCGAGGCCCCCCAGACGAACATCGGGAACGTCACGACGGTCCCGGAGTTGAAGTTGGTGACGATGAAGTCGTCGAAGGACAGCGAGAACGACAGCAGGGCGGCCGCGACGATGCCGGGCATCACCAGCGGCAGGGTCACGCGCAGGAACGTCTGCCGCTCGTCGGCGTAGAGGTCCATGGCCGCCTCCTGCAGCCGCGGGTCGAGCCCGGCCAGGCGCGCCTTGACCGTGACGACCACGAACGACAGGCAGAACAGCACGTGGGCAATGACGACGGTCCAGAAGCCCAGCGGCACGCCCGAGGCGACGAAGAGCGCCAGCAGCGACGAGCCCATCACGATCTCCGGCGTCGCCATGGGCAGGAAGATCAGCGTGTTGGTCGCGCCGCGGCCGCGGAAGCTGTGCCGGGCCAGGGCGAAGGACATCAGCGTGCCCAGCACCGTCGCGCCGACGGTGGCCAGCAGCGCGACGCCGATGCTGAGCCAGAAGGCGTCGCCGATGCCGGCCACGCCGAAGGGGTGCTTCCAGTGATCCAGCGTGAACTTGTAGTTGTCCAGCGTGTAGGGGGCGTTGGCGCGGGCGTCCCGGAACGACATCGCGGCCACGACGGCGATCGGCACGAAGAGGTACAGCAGGACGATCAGCCCGATCGCGAGGACCCAGTGATCGGCGAGGAACCTGCGCAGGCGGTGGAGCATCAGAGCACCTCGTCCGTTCCGGCGCGCTTGACGTAGACGAAGACCAGCACGAGGATCGCCGCCATCAGGGTGAACGACAGCGCGGCCGCGGCCGGGTAGTCGCCGACCTTGAGGAACTTGGACTGGATGACATTGCCGATCATGTACTGCCGGTTGGTCCCCAGCAGCTGCGCGTTGATGTAGTCGCCGGCCGCCGGGATGAACGTCAGCAGCGTGCCCGCCACGACGCCGGGCATCGACAGCGGCAGCACGACCCGCGTGAAGCGCGCGACCGGGCGGGCGTAGAGGTCGCCGGCCGCCTCGATGAGCCGCGGGTCGAGCTTCTCCAGGCTGGCGTAGAGCGGCAGCACCATGAACGGCAGGAAGTTGTAGACCAGCCCCGCGATCACCGCCGGCGTGGTGGCCAGCAGCCGGCCGTCGGGCAGCGGGACGTGCAGCGCGTTGAGCACCGACACGACCGTGCCGTTGTCGGACAGGATGACCTTCCAGGCCAGCGTGCGGATCAGGAAGCTGGTGAAGAACGGCGCGATGACGCAGATGAGCAGCACGTTCTTCCAGCGGCCGGCCTTGAGCGCGATCGCGTAGGCCAGCGGGTAGCCCAGCAGCAGGGAGAACGCGGTGGTCAGCAGCGCGTACCACAGCGAGCGGCCGAACTGGGGCAGATATTCGGCGATGGCGTCGGAGTAGTTGCTGAACTGCCAGGTCATCGCGTATCCGTCCTCCAGCGACCCGCTCGGGTCGTAGAGGCTGGTCGCGAAGAGCTGGATGCACGGCACCGCGAAGAACAGGATCAGCCACAGGCCGCCGGGGAGCAGCAGCAGGTACGGCAGCCACTTCTTCTTGGGTTGTTCGAGCTTGACCGGCGCACCAGTGCCAGCTCCAGCCCCGAGTTGCCCCAGGGCGCTCATGCCGACACCTCCGCTTCGCTCCGGCGCCGGCATGAGGAGGACCCGAGCTTATGATGAGCGGCCACTCCGCTTCGCTCCGTACCACTCATGCCGACACCTCCGCTGCGCTCCGGCGCCGGCATGAGGAGGACCCGAGCTTATGATGAGCGGCCACTCCGCTTCGCTCCGTACCGCTCATGCCGCGACTTCCTCGGCATCCACCACCGGCGCGTGGGTCTCGCCGGCCGGGCGGGGCAGGAGGAACGCGTGGTCGGGGCGCCAGTGCACGGTCACCTCGCTGGCCACGGCGAGCGGCGCGGCCACGCCCGAGTTGGGCACGAAGACGGTCAGCTCGTCGCCCCAGGGCGCGCGCACGAGGTACTGCGTGCTGACCCCCATGTAGGAGGAGTCGGTCACGAGCCCGGTGACGCTCTGGTGGCCGGCCGGCACCTCCCCGGTGCTCAGGTGCATCTTCTCCGGCCGCACGCCGAGCCACACCGTGCCCTCGGTGGCGCGGGCGCGGGCGGCCGGGACCGTGTAGCGGCCCTCGTAGGCCCCGACCAGCAGGTCGTCGCCGGAGCGCCCGGTCACGTCGGCGGCGAGCAGGTTGGACTGGCCCAGGAAGTTGGCCACGAAGGCGGTGCCGGGGAAGTCGTACATCTCCACGGGCGCGCCGAGCTGCTCGATGCGCCCGGCGTTCATCACCGCGACCGTGTCGGCCATCGTCATGGCCTCCTCCTGGTCGTGCGTGACGTGCACGAAGGTGATGCCGACCTCGGTCTGGATGCGCTTGAGCTCGACCTGCATCTGCCGGCGCAGCTTCAGGTCCAGCGCGCCGAGCGGCTCGTCGAGCAGCAGCACCTGGGGCCGGTTGATCAGCGCCCGGGCGAGCGCCACCCGCTGCTGCTGGCCGCCGGAGAGCTGGGCCGGGCGGCGCTTGCCGAAGCCGTCGAGGTCGACCAGGTGGAGCATCTCCTCCACCTGGTCGGTGCACTTGCGGATGCCGCGCCGGCGCAGGCCGAACGCGACGTTGTCCTCGATGTTGAGGTGCGGAAACAGCGCGTAGCTCTGAAACACCGTGTTGACCGGCCGCTTGTAGGGCCGCAGCCGGGTGACGTCGGCGTCGCCGAGCAGGACCTGGCCCTCGGTCGGCTCCTCGAGCCCCGCGATCATCCGCAGGGTGGTCGTCTTGCCGCAGCCGGACGCGCCCAGCAGCGCGAAGAACGAACCCCGGGGCACGGTGAGGGTCAGGTCGTCGACCGCGGTGAAGGTGCCGAACCGCTTCGTCACACCGGTGAGGCGGAGATCGGCGCCGCTGGGCTGTTCGGTCATGTATCAAGCCCCCGATACGGCTTCGAACTTGGCGGCGTACTTCTTGTCCTCGTCCTCGGTGAGCGCCTTGAACGAGTGCGTCTTGGCCAGCGTCGCCGAGTCCGGGAAGATCAGCGGGTTGGTGGCCAGCTCCGGGTCGATCTTCTGCATCGCTTCCTGCGCGCCCTGGACCGGGCAGATGTAGTTGACCGTCGCGGCCACCTGGGCGGCCACCGCGGGGTCGTAGTAGTAGTCGATGAGCTGCTCGGCGTTGGCCTTGTGGGTCGCCGGGGCCGGGACGAGCATGTTGTCCGACCAGATGATCAGACCCTCCTCCGGCGTGACGAACGCGACCTTCGAGCCCTCCTCGGCGGCGAGCTGGATGACGTCGCCGGACCACGCGATGCACGCCGCGAGGTCGCCCTTGGCGAGGTCCTCCTTGTAGTCGTTGCCGGTGAACTTGCGGATCTGGCCGGAGTCGACCGCCTTCTTGAGCTTCTCGATCGCGGCGTCGAAGTCGGCGTCGCTGACCGTGGCCGGGTCCTTGCCCATCGACAGCAGCAGCAGGCCGACGGTGTCGCGCATCTCGGTGAGCACCGCGACCTTGCCCTTGAGGTCCGGGCGGGTCAGCAGCTCGTCGATGGTGCGGACCTCCTTGGTCACCGCACCGTTGTAGGCGATGCCGGTGAGGCCGGACTGCCACGGCGCGGCGTACTTCATGTCCTTGTCCCACGGCCGGTTGCGCAGCGTCTTGATCACGTTCGCGGTGAAGTTGGGGGTCTTCGCCGGGTCGAAGGGCTGCACCCAGCCCAGGTTGACCACCCGCGAGGCCATCCAGTCGGTGAGCACCATGACGTCGCGGTCGATCGACTGGCACGCCTGGAGCTGGTTGCGCACCTTGCCGAAGAACTCGTTGTTGTCGTTGACGTCCTCGGTGTAGTTGACCGCGATCCCGGTCTTGGCCGTGAACGCGTCCAGCGACGGGCGCTTCTTGTCGTCGTTGGCGTCGACGTCGATGTAGAGCGGCCAGTTGGACCAGTTGAGCTTCTTCTCCGTCGCCGAGGCGTCGGTGCCGATGCAGGCGGCCTTCTCCGCGTCGTTCTTCTTCGCGGGCTTCGTGCCGCACGCCGCCAGCGTCCCGCCGGACGCGACGATGGCACCGCTGGCCAGCAGACTGCGAATCAGGGTCCGGCGCGAGAGGCCGGCGGCTTGGTTTCGCACAGGGGCTCCTACGGATCTCGATATCGATCACCCGAACTGGGGGTGGTGACCGACGACTGATCCTGACACGGGGTGCCATCACTCACAAGGGATTCCGTTGTCACGATCGGGCCGCACAACGAAAAACGCTATGAAGTCAACTTGGGGTCACGATCGTCATCTCGCCGAAACGCGGGGAGGACAGTCTGCAACGTTTTCCGGGCCGTCGGCAACCCTAACGATTCCGTAGATTGATCGTTGGCCAGCCATGGAATCAGTTGCCAAAGCCCGCATCCTGGGTCAGAATCCACAGGTGACCGAGCCCGCCCTCGACGACGTGAACAAGCGCATCATCGAGCAGCTGCAGCGCGACGGCCGCATGTCCTACGCCGCCCTGGCGAAGGTCGTGGGGCTGTCGGAGGCGGCCGTGCGCCAGCGGGTGCAACGCCTGCTGGACACCGGCGTCATGCAGATCGTGGCCGTCACCGATCCCCTCACGCTCGGCTTCGCCCGCCAGGTGATGATCGGGGTCAAGGTCGAAGGGGATCTCCGCCCGGTCGCCAAGGCGCTCGCGGGGGTCCCGGAGATCGACTACGTGGTGATCTGCGCCGGCGGCTACGACCTGCTCGTCGAGCTGGTCTGCACCGACGACGAGCATCTCCTCGACCTCATCAACGACACGGTGCGGAGCATCCCCGGCGTCACCGCGACGGAGACCTTCGTCTACCTCAAGCTCGCCAAGCAAACCTATGCGTGGGGGACCCGATGACCACCGACCAGCAACCCGACGCCGCCGCGCTGGACAACGCGGCGCGCGATCACCTGTGGATGCACTTCACCCGCCTGTCGGACTACGCCGAGAACCCGGTGCCGGTCATCGTGCGGGGCGACGGCGCCTACATCTACGACAGCCACGGCCGCCGCTACCTCGACGGCCTCTCCGCGCTCTTCGTGGTGCAGACCGGCCACGGCCGCCACGAGCTCGCCGAGGCCGCCGCCAAGCAGGCATCCGAGCTGGCGTACTTCCCGCTGTGGTCCTACGCCCACCCCAAGGCGATCGAGCTGGCCGAGCGGCTCACCAGCCTGGCCCCGGGCGACCTGAACCGGGCGTTCTTCACCACCGGCGGCTCCGAGGCGGTCGAGAGCGCCTGGAAGCTCGCCCGCTCCTATTTCCGCAAGGTCGGCAAGCCGCTGAAGACGAAGGTGCTCTCGCGGTACGTCGCCTACCACGGCACCTCGATGGGCGCGCTGTCGATCACCGGCGTCCCGGCGTTCCGGCAGGACTTCGAGCCGCTGGTGCCGGGCGCCTTCCGGGTGCCCAACACCAACTATTACCGCCGGCCCGACCAGTCGATGACGCCCGAGCAGTTCGGCGTCTGGGCCGCGGACCGCATCGCCGAGATGATCGAGTTCGAGGGGCCTGACACGGTCGCCGCGGTCTACCTGGAGCCCGTGCAGAACGCGGGCGGCTGCTTCCCGCCCCCGCCCGGGTACTTCCAGCGGGTCCGCGAGATCTGCGACCGGTACGACGTGCTGCTCGTCTCCGACGAGGTGATCTGCGCGTTCGGGCGGCTCGGCGAGTACTTCGGGGCCGACCGCTACGGCTACCAGCCCGACATCATCACCTGCGCGAAGGGCCTCACCAGCGGCTACATCCCGCTGGGGGCGATGCTGGTGTCCGACCGGCTGGCCGAGCCGTTCCTGCACGGGCGGAACTGGTTCGCGCACGGCATCACCTACGGCGGGCACCCCGTCGCGTCCGCGGTGGCGCTGGCCAACCTCGACATCTTCGAGCGCGAGAACCTCAACGAGCACGTGCGCGCGAACTCGGCGCTGTTCCGCTCCTACCTCGAGCGCCTGCACGACCTGCCGATCGTCGGCGACGTGCGCGGGGACGGGTACTTCTTCGGCATCGAGCTGGTCAAGGACAAGACGACCAAGGAGACCTTCAACGAGGCCGAGTCCGAGGCCCTCCTGCGTGGCTTCCTGTCCAAGGCGCTCTTCGAGGCGGGGCTGTACTGCCGCGCCGACGACCGCGGCGACCCGGTGATCCAGCTCGCGCCGCCGCTGATCTGCGGCGAGGAGCAGTTCGCGGAGATGGAGCAGATGCTGCGCGCGGTCCTCACCGAGGCATGGAACCGCCTGTAGAGCGCACGCGGATTCGCCGGCTGCCCGACAAGGCGGTCCGTGAGCGTTCCGCGCTGCACGCCGTGCTCGACGCCGGGATGGTCGCCCACGTGGCGTTCGTCCACGATGGACAGCCGTACGCGATTCCGGTCGCGTACGGCCGCGACGGGGACTCGGTGCTGTTCCACGGTTCGAGCGGGAGCCGGCTGTTCCGCCTGCTGGCGGGCGGCGCCCCGGGCTGCCTCACGGTCACCCTGCTGGACGGGCTGATCCTGGCGCGCAGCGCGTTCGAGGCGTCGATGCGGTACCGCTGCGCCATGGTCCTCGGCTCGTGCACGGTCGTCGAGGATCAGGCGCCGGCGCTGCGGGTGATCAGCGAGCACCTCACGCCCGGGCGGTGGGACATGATCCGGCCCCCGTCCCGCAAGGAGCTCGCGGCGACGCTCGTGCTGCGGCTGCCGCTGGCCGAGTGGTCGCTGAAGGTGAGCGACGACTGGCCCGAGACCTCGCCCGAGGACGCCGGCTGGTACCCGCCGACCGGCGTGATCCCCATCCGCACCGAGCTCGGTGCGTTCCTGCCGGGCGAGGCGCCATGAGCTTCTGGACGGCGGTACTGCCGCCACAGCCCCCGCGCCCGCCCCTCGCCGGCGACGAGGAGGCCGACGTGTGCGTTGTCGGCGCCGGGTACACGGGCCTGTGGACCGCGTACTACCTCGCCGTGGCCGATCCCTCGCTGCGCATCACGGTGCTGGAGGCCGAGCACGCCGGCTTCGGGGCGAGCGGCCGCAACGGCGGCTGGTGCTCGGCCCTGTTCCCCAAGTCGGTCGGCTACCTGGAGCGGGCGTTCGGCCGCGAGGCCGCCCTCGCGCTGAACGCGGCGATGGAGTCCGCCGTGGACGAGGTCGGCCGGGTCGCCGCGGCCGAGGGCATCGACTGCGACTACGCCAAGGGCGGCACCGTGGTGCTGGCCCGCTCCCCGGCGCAGCTCGCCCGGGCCCGCGCGGAGGTCGCCGAGGCCGCGCGCTACGGCATCGAGCTGCACCTGCTCACGGCCGCGGAGGCGAAGGCGCGCGCGGGCGCGACCGACGTGCTGGGCGGCACCTACACCCCGCACTGCGCCGCGATCCAGCCCGCCAAGCTCGTGCGCGGCCTGGCCGCGGCGTGCCTGCGGCGCGGCGTGCGCATCTACGAGCGCTCCGCGGTGACGCGCCTCGACCCCGGGGTGGCCACCACCGCCCACGGCCGCGTCCGCGCGCCGATCGTCGTGCGGGCGACGGAGGGCTTCACGCCGCGCCTGCCTGGCCACCGCCGTGCCATCACGCCGCTGTACTCCCTCATGATCGCCACCGACCCCCTGCCCCCGGCGTTCTGGGCGGAGGCGGGGCTGGCCGCCCGCGAGACGTTCGCCGACGGCCGCCACCTGATCATCTACGGCCAGCGCACCGCCGACGATCGCCTGGCCTTCGGCGGCCGCGGCGCCCCCTACCACTACGGCTCGGCGATCGACCCCGCCTTCGACCACGAGCCCCGCGTCTTCGCCGACCTGGCCCGCGTGCTGCGCACGCTGTTCCCGTTCATCGGCGACGAGGTGCCGGTCGCCCGCACCTGGGGCGGTCCGCTGGGCGTGGCCCGCGACTGGATGGCCTCGGTCGGCCTGGACCCGGCGACGGGGCTGGCCTGGGCCGGCGGCTACGTCGGCGACGGCGTCGGCACCGCGAACCTGGCCGGCCGCACCCTGGCCGACCTGATCACCGGCGCCGGCAGCGACCTGGTCCGGCTGCCGTGGGTCGGCCACCGCTCCCCGAACTGGGAGCCGGAGCCCCTGCGCTGGCTGGGCATCAACGCGAGCCTGCGCCTGATGACGACGTCCGACGCCGCCGAGGCCCGCACCGGGCGCCCCGCGAAACGGGCCGAATTGATCTCCCGAATGCTCGGTAACTGATCATTCCGCACCATTCACGCGCCGCCGAATGAGCCGATCAGCCCAATCCATCCGGCTCATTCTTTCTTAGAATTCCAGACATGGCTGAGCCGGCCCGGATCGCCGAGATCGCGCGGGGCTTCGCGGTGCGTTCCTGGGCGCTCGGCCGGATCGAGACCTGGCTGAACCGGGTCGACGGACCCCCGGCCATGCTACTCACGGGCCGTCCGGGCAGCGGAAAGTCGAGCGTCCTGCTGCAGGCGTGGGCCGGCTTCGAGGCCGCCGGCGAGCACCGCCGGGTCATCGCGACCGTCCTGCGCCATTCCAAGGTCGACAATGCGTTCGACGCGAGTCATCTGCTCGTCCAGATCATCGACCGGCTCAAGGCGGGCACCGACGACGATCATGTGCTGAGTGTTCGCGCGCCCGCCGTCGTCATCGAAAACGTCAATCAACAGGTCGGCAGCGCCGAGCGCGTCGCGGCCGTCGCCATCACCGTGAACGCGACGAATTTCTCCGCGCTCAGCGGGCTCGTGCCCGAGGCCGAACGGCGCATCCGGGCCACCCCGCCTTCCGAGCCGGCCCTGATCCTGATCGACGCGCTGGACCAGGCCGAGGACGAGGGGGCCGAGGAGTTCCTCCGGGTCCTGAACACGCTGACCGCCGCCGCCCAGGGCACCGGCGTGCGGTTCCTGTGCGCCAGCCGGCGCCGCGGCTCCATCTGGCTCGACCCCGCCCGCAGCGTGACGCTCGACCTCGTCGACGACGCCGAGGACCTCGACGGGGAGCTGCGGACGTACCTCGGCCGGCGCTTCGCCGCGGTGCCCGGCGACGACCGCGGGCGCCTGGTCGAGGCCCTGGTCGGCGGCGCCCAGGGCAACTGGCTGTGGGCCACGACCAACGCGGCCGCGCTGGAGGCCGAGATCGCGGCGTCCGGCCGGGTGCCCCAGCCCATCCGGCTCTCGGCGGGGCTGGCCGGGCTCTACGAGGACGGCATCCGGCGCATCCAGCAGCACGTCAGTCGGCCGGCCTGGGAGTCGAAGGTCCGGCCGCTGCTGGGCGCCGTCGCGTGCTCGTTCAGCGGCGGCCTCGGCCCGACCGAGCTGCGCTGGGTCACCGGGCTCGACGACGCCGACCTCGACTCGCTCATCGAGGTCTGCCATCCGTTCGTGGAGCCCGACCCGCGGCGGCGGATCCGGCTCTTCCACCCGGACTTCGGCCGCTGGCTGCTCGCCGGGAACATCGCCGGCATCTCGGAGGCGGCCGAGCACCTGCGCCTCGCCATCGGGCTGACCCGGCTCGGCACGAGCGCCAACTGGGGCCCCGTCACCGAGGACTACGCGGCCTCGTGGGTGCTGGGCCACTGGTTCTCGCTGTTCGTGCTCGACCCCTTCCACCCGGACGCGGAGCGGCACGAGCGCGAGGTCGAGCGGATCCTCGCCGAGCCCCGCTGGCTGGAGCGGGCCGGGCCGATGCTCGAGACGATCGAGCAGGCGGGCCGGATCGTGCCGCGGCTGCGCCTGCCGGGGCTGGCCCTGCCGCTCTCCGTCGGGTTCCGGGCGCTGATGCACTCCGACTCCGTGAACCGGTACATCGGCGTGCAGGTGCTGTCGGCCCTGTCCATCCAGGACCTCGACGAGCACGCGGCGCTGGCCGGCAACGAGCGCACCGACTGGCTGAAGCAGCGGCTGCCCGACTACCAGGCGCGCGTGTCCCGGGCGATGTGGGGCGGCCTGCTGCGCGGCTACTACCTGGTCGTCAGCGACTCCGGGCGGCTCGAGGTCGCGCTGGCCCCGAGCTGCGTGGTCGACCTGCTGTCCCCGGACTCGGGCTGGCCGAACCCGGACAGCCTGGAGGCGGCGGCGATCGCCCTCGCCGGCACGGTCCGGCCCGGCCAGATCCCCGAGCTGCTGAGCCGGCTCGAGGCCATCGCCGCCGACCCCGCCCGGCCGTCGGAGATCCATCGGGTCGCGCACGTGTGCATCGGTACGGTGCGCCGGGACCGGGCCGCGGGCCGGGACGATCTCATCGCGGCCGTCGCCGCCTTCGTGGCCGCGTGGCGGCTGATGCGGCCCGACGACCCCAACCTGGTCGACGGCGCGATCAACGTGGCGAACACCGTCCGCGACCTGGCCGATCCGGCGCCGGAGCACCTCGACCTGCTGGTCCAGGCCCAGACCGAGATCCAGGAGCTGCGCCGGGCGGGCGACGACCCCGCCTGGCTGCTGTCGCTGAACCTGCTCGGCGACGCGCACCTCGCCCGCGCCGACGCCACCGAGGACGACGACGCCCGCGCCGCGGACCTCGAGGCCGCGCTCGCCGCCTACCTCCCGCCCTGGACGATGGCCCCCGAGGACGACGACCTCCGCCTCGTCTTCGCCATCGGCGTCGCCGACATCCTGCGCCGGCTGCCGTCCCCCTCCCCCGACCAGCGCGACCTGCTGATCCGGGCCCAGGCCGAGGTCCGGGACCGGCGCCGCGCCGCCGGCGAGCCGGCCTGGCGCAACTCGGCGAACCTGCTCGGCGACGCCTACCGGGCCCGGGCCGCCACCTGGCCGGACGACCTCGCGGTCGCCCGCGCGTTCGACCTCGGCGCCGCGCTCGACGCCTACCAGCAGGCCTGGTCGGGGACGCCCGGCGACGACGAGAACCGCCTCATGTTCACCGCCGACCTGGCCGACGCCCTCCGGGAGCTGCCGGACCGCTCGGCCGAGCAGGTCGAGCTGCTGATCGCGGCGCAGACCGAGATCCGCGACCGCAAACAAGCGGCCGGCGACCCCGGGTGGGTGCTGGCGGAAAGCCTGCTCGGCGACGCCTACGGCGAGCGGGCCGGGCACCGGCCCGAGGAAGACCCGGCCCGGGCCGCCGACCTCGACGCCGCCCGCGCCTCCTACCTGCGGACCTGGGAGGCGTCGGCCGCCGACGACTCCCTGCGCCTCACCTACGCCGCCGACCTGGCCGACGCGCTCCACGCGGTCGCCCAGCCCTCGGCCGCGCAGCTCGACCTGCTGATCAGCGCGCAGACCGAGGTCCGGGACCTCTCCCGCGCGGCGGGCAACGCCTCGTGGCCGCGCGCGGCCGGCCTGCTCGGCGACGCCCTCGGCGCCCGCGCCGTTACCCGGCCCGACGACGACCCCGGCCGCGAAGCCGACCTCGAGGCCGCCGTCGACGCCTACGTGGAGGCCTGGCGGGCGACGGCGCAGGACGAGGACGACGATGATCACGTCGACTTCGCCATCGACGTCTCCAACGCCGTCCGCCGGCTGGACGAGCCGTCGGCGGAGCACCTGGACCTGCGGATCGCGGCCCAGATCGAGATCCGCGACGCCCGGCACCGCGACGGCGATCCGCAGTGGCCGCTCGCCGCGGCGCTGCTCAGCGGCGCCTACCTGGACCGGGCGACCGCCCGTTCCGAGCCGCCCGACGCCGACGACCTCGCGGCGGCGCTCGAGGCCGCCCGGCCGGCCTGGACCGCGACCGCGGACGAGCCCGAGCACCGGGCCGACGCCGGGGTCGCCCTGGCCAATGCCCTGCTGACGATGCCGGACCGCACACCCGGGGAGCTGGATCTCTGGGTCGCCGTCCAGCGGGAGCTGCACGACCTGCGCGTCGCGGCCGGCGATCCGCTGTGGCCCCAGTCGGCGAACATCCTCGGCGACGCCTACACGGCCCGGGCCGAGGCCGCGCCCGACGACGACACCCGCGCGGCCGACCGCGACGCCGCGCTCGCCGCCTATCTCCAGGCCTGGCAGGGCGCGCTCCCGGACGATCCCCGCCGGCTCACCTACGCCATCGACGCCGCCCGGGCGCTGCGCGAGCTGCCGGAGCCGTCGCCGGGGCAGCTCGACCTGTGGATCCGCGCGCAGACGGAGATCCGCGACCTGCGCCTCGCGGACGGCGACGAGGACTGGCACCAGTCGGCGAGCCTCCTCGGCGACGCCTACACGGCCCGGGCCGGGGCCGCGCCGGACGACGACGCCCGCGTCGCGGACCTCCTCCGGGCGATCGAGGCCTACGACGAGGCGCTGAGGGCGGTGGCCGCCGACGACCCCGACCGCCGCCGGGACTACGCGATCATGCTGGCCGACACCATCCGCGAGCTGCCGGTGCCGTCCGACGCGCTGGTCGACCGGTGGGTCGAGGTGCAGCTGGAGATCCTGGACCTGCGCCGCGCGGCCGGCGAGCCGGGGTGGGAGTCCTCGGCGAACCTGCTCGGCGACGCCTACGCCCTGCGGGGCCGCCGGCGGCCGGACGACGAGACCGCCGCCGTGGACGTCGCGGCCGCGCTCGCCGCCTACCTCGAGGCGTGGCGGGCGGCGGCCCCGGACGACGAGCACCGGGTCACCTACGCGGTCGACGTCGCCGACACCGTTCGCGAGCTGCCGGCGCCGTCGGACGAGCAGCTCGACGTGTGGATCCGGGCGCAGACCGAGATCCGCGACCGGCGGCGCGCGGACGACGACCCGCTGTGGATCAACGCGGCGAACCTGCTCGGCGACGCCTACGCCGCGCGGGCCGACAGCCGCTCCGACGAGGCGCTGCGCGTCGCCGACCTCGGCCGGGCGATCGCGGCCTACGACGAGGCGCTGGCCGCGACGCCGGCCGACGACGCGCGCCGGCTCGACTTCGCCATCGACGCGGCCAACGCCCAGGTGATCCACGCGGCGATCGCCCGGCAGAACGGGCGCGCGGCCCTGGACGAGGCCCTGCGCAAGGTCATCGCCGAGGTGACCCGCACGCAGGATGACTACTCCAAGCTCCAGCGCCTGCTGCCGGTCATCTTCGCCCGGCTGCGGCGCCACGAATGGTGGACCTACTCCGGCTAGCCCGACTGGGAGACCCCATGGACATCGCGATCATCGCCACCGGAGCCGTCACGCTGCTGGCGCCCTACGTGCGCAAGGCCGCCGAGGAGTACGCCGGGGCGGCCGGGCAGGCGGTCTGGGAGGCGACCCAGCGGCTCTACCGGCGGCTGCGGAGCGCGCTGACCCCGGACCCGGCGGCGGCCGACGCGATGGCCCGGTTCGAGCGGGCGCCGGAGGCCGAGCAGGAGGCCTTCGTCCGCGTGCTCACCGCCCGGCTGGCCGCCGACCCGGACCTGGCCGACCAGGTCGCGGAGTCCATCGCCACGGCGAAGCGGGCGGGCGCCACCGTCCACGTCATCCAGCGGGTGGTCGAGGCCGAGCGCGTGGTCGGGGCCGAGGTGGGCCGCATCCGGGGGGACCGCTCGCTGCGGGTCGACCAGCAGGTCGAGCGGGGCAAGGACGTGCTGGGCGTGCGGATCGACGAGCTCTGAGACGCGGGCCCGCTCGACGGGTCCACAGTGGAGCCGTGCGGGGAGCGCTCAGCCCTCGAGCTCGTCCGGCGACACACCCAGCAGGTTGGCGACCTGCTCGATGATCACGTCGTGGACGAGGTCGGCCAGGTCGTCGTGGTCGGCGGCGCGGAACTCGAGCGGGCGGCGGTAGAGGACGATGCGCGGCGGGACCCCGTGCCGGCCCGGGCGGCCGGGCAGCAGGCGGGCCAGCGGGACCTCGCCGTCCTCGAGCACGTCGGAGTCGTAGACGTTGAGCTCCGGGGGCACGTCCTCGACGGCGAACTCGACCCCGGCCAGCTCCTGGGAGAAGCGCTGCTCCAGCTGCTCGACCGAGTCCAGGACGAGATCGTCGAACATCTCGGCGCGCGTGCGGGACATCGGCAGCGACGCGGGGACCAGGCGGCCGCGCAGCCCCCGGCCGTGCCGGTCGCGACCGCGCCGGCCCGGTCCACTGCGTCGTCGGTCTGGGCTCGCCACGATGTTCAGCGTAGCGCCAGGTTCCCGCCTCGGGCTCGGTGCGGCCGCCGCGGGTCGCCGGGCTCTTGCGACGGTCGCCCGTGCGGGCGTGTCGCCGTGGTCACGTCGGCGTGTCGCGAGCCTTAGGGGACGACGCGGAGGCCTTCGAGCGATACCGTCTGGCCGTGAGGACCCCACGTCGATGCTCGCGCAACGGTTGCCCCCGATCTCCCGTTGCGACGTTGACGTACGTTTATGCCGAATCGACCGCAGTTGTCGGTCCGCTGGCCGCGTTCGCCGAGCCGCACTCCTACGACCTGTGCGAGTCGCACGCCCGCGGGCTGACCGCGCCGCGGGGATGGGACCTGGTGCGGCACGAGGGCGAGTACGGTCCCCCGCCGCCGACCAACGACGACCTCGTGGCGCTCGCGGAGGCGGTGCGCGAGGCGGCCCGGCCGGCGCCCAACCGCGAGGAGCCTGACCAGCAGCATCCACTCGGCCGGCGCGGGCATCTGCGCGTCATTCCCCCCGACGCGTAGATTATTCCTCCGACCGCATAACAATTCCAAGAAAATGGGCGCCGACCCCCAAAAGGAGATCGGCGCCCGAATTCGAAAATCCGATCCGCTAAGCAGCCCGTCGTTTGAGCTTGCGACGCTCGCGTTCCGAGAGCCCACCCCAAATCCCGAAGCGTTCGTCGTGCCCGAGCGCGTACTCCAGGCAGTCCGCCCGCACCTCGCAGCGCGAGCAGATGCGCTTGGCCTCGCGCGTCGACCCGCCCTTCTCCGGGAAGAAAGCCTCCGGGTCGGTCTGCGAACACAGAGCGCGCTCTTGCCACTCCGGAGCGTTACCCAGCAGGTCGGCCACGACTGGTCGGCCGTCCATCAGCGTGCCTCCTTCTTGCGCACCGGCGTCAATGCCGGCGCAACCCCCCACGCGGAAGGCGCATGTCCTACAAGGTTGCTGTACCTCGGCGCGGTGTTCCTTATGTCCGCTTGACAGGTTGTCGGAACCCATCCGGCGAACATCCCCCGTGAAATTACACGCGTGTAATGCGTGCGTCGTCAAGCCGAACCTGCTAAATAGGCCCGCTCGGGCGATCGCTTGCACCCCGTGCCGTACCCATACCGACGAAGCCCCACCGGAGGTAACGGGCGACACGCCGGACGCGCCGGAAGAGTCTTGGAAAGTTTGCTCAAGCCGCGCGTGACCTGGCCGAACTGCGCCGATGTGCGGCAAAAGCTGAGATCCGACCTCACGGCCCGCCCATGATCCACCGAGTGCTCCTGGGCGCCGCCGTCTCCGTGATCATGTTCACCGTCGGCGTCGCCGGCCTGGGGTGGAAGCCCTACGTCGTGATGTCCGAGTCCATGGCGCCCTCGATACACGCGGGCGACCTCATCTTCGTCGACCCGCACGCGCAGTCCGTCGCGCAGTACGAGATCGTCACGTACAACGATCCCCGGGGCCCGGTCACGCACCGGGTCGTGGCACAGGCGGCGGACGGCGCGCTGACGGTCAAGGGCGACGCGAACGCGCAGGCGGACACGCGCGCGGTCGACCGCAAGCACGTGGTGGGGCCGGTGCGGCTGATCTTGCCCCACGTGGGGTGGCCGGTCGAGCAGGTCCGGACCCACCCCGTGAAGATCGCCCTGGGCGCGCTCGTGCTCGCCCTGCTCATCCCCGGCCGGCGCATCTTCGCCCTCATCTTGCTGGGCGCCCTCGTGGCCGGCGTGGCGATGGTCCCGACGACCGTGGGCTAGGCCCCGTCCCGGACCTCTTGCTCAGACGCGACCGTAGGTGGTGGTGCGGCGGCGCACCGGACGGCCGGCGGCCTGGCCGATCGCCTCCAGCTCCTCCTTGGTGCGGGCCGAGCCGTGCTCGGAGCCCGCCATGCGCGAGATGGTCTCCTCCATGAGCGTGCCGCCGATGTCGTTGGCGCCGCCGCGCAGCATCGCGACCGTGCCCTCGTCGCCGAGCTTCACCCAGGAGCACTGGATGTTGGGGATGCGCCCGTGCAGCAGCACGCGGGCCATGGCGTGCACGGCACGGTTGTCCCGCCAGGTGGGGCCCGGACGCGCGATGCCCGCGAGGTAGATGGGCGCGCTGTGGTGCACGAACGGCAGCGCCACGAACTCGGTGAAGCCGCCGGTGCGGTCCTGGATGCCGGCCAGGACCCGGAAGTGGCCGAGCCAGTGGCCGGGGTGGTCGACGTGGCCGTACATCATCGTCGAGCTCGACCGGATGCCCAGCTCGTGCGCCGTGCTCACCACCTCGACCCAGGCCGACGTGGGCAGCTTGCCCTTCGTGAGCACCCAGCGGACCTCGTCGTCGAGGATCTCGGCGGCGGTGCCGGGGATGGTGTCGAGGCCGGCTTCCTTGAGCTGGGTCAGCCAGTCGCGGATCGACACGCCGGCCTTGGACGCGGCGGTCACGACCTCCATCGGGCTGAACGCGTGCACGTGCATGCCGGGCACCCGCGCCTTGACCGCTCGCACGAGCTCGGCGTAGGCGCTGATGGGCAGCTTCGGGTCGATGCCGCCCTGCATGCAGACCTCGGTGGCGCCCGCGTTCCAGGCCTCCTCGGCGCGGTCGGCGACCTGCTCGTACGACAGCCGGTAGGCGTCGGCGTCGCGCTCCCGCTGGGCGAAGGCGCAGAACCGGCAGCCCACGTAGCAGACGTTGGAGAAGTTGATGTTCCGGTTCACGACGAACGTGATGTCGTCCCCGACGGCCTCGCGGCGCAGGTCGTCGGCGATGCCGACCAGCTCCTCCAGCCCGGCACCGTCCACATTGAACAGCGCCAGGGCGGCCGCCTCGTGCTCGGGCCGCAGCAGGGCGCCCGGGTCGCTCGCGGCCAGCTTGAGTCCACTGTGGACGTCGGAGTCCAGGCGCTCGGTCGCGGTCTGCCGCACGCGCGTGGCGACCTCGTTCCAGTCACCGTAGACGGTGTCGAAGTCGCCGCGGCGGTCCGCGCTGCGCCCCTGCTCGTCGATCGCGGTGTGCAGGTCGGTGCGGCCGCTGTCCTCGTGCCCTCCGTCCGGCTCCTGCCACGGCCGGCCGACCGGCATCGCGGACTCGTCGGCCAGGCCCGAGTCGCGCTCCATGAGGGCCTCGACGTGCTCCACGAGGCGGGCATCGAGCCACGGCACCCCGCGGCGGGCGTACTCGGGGTAGATGGTCAGGCGCTCGCGCAGTACGAAACCGGCCGCTTTTGTCCTTGTGGCCAGCTCGTCGAGGGCCGGCCAGGGGCGCTCGGGGTTCACGTGGTCCGGGGTCACCGGGCTCACGCCGCCCCAGTCGTCGATCCCGGCCCGGATGAGCAGCGCGTACTCCTCGTCGATCAGGTTCGGCGGGGCCTGGATGCGCGCCTTGGGCCCCAGCACCAGCCGGGCCACGGCGATGCTCGCGGCCAGGTCCTGCAGCTCGGCGTCGGGCATCCCGCGCATCGCCGTGTCCGGCTTGGCGCGGAAGTTCTGGACGATGACCTCCTGGATGTGGCCGTACTCCCGCATCGTCCGGCGCATCGCGAACAGCGACTCGGCCCGCTCGTCCAGCGTCTCGCCGATGCCGATGAGGATGCCGGTCGTGAAGGGCACGCCGACCCGCCCGGCGTCTTCGAGCACCCGCAGCCGGACCGCGGGCTCCTTGTCCGGCGAGCCGAAGTGCGGGCCGCCCGGCTCCGACCACAGGCGGGTCGCGGTGGTCTCGAGCATCATGCCCATGCTCGGCGCGACCGGCTTGAGCCGCTGCAGCTCCGCCCACGACAGCACGCCCGGGTTGAGGTGCGGCAGGAGACCGGTCTCCTCCAGCACCGCGATGGCGCACGCGCGCAGGTAGGACAGCGTCGAGTCGTAGCCGCGCTCGTCCAGCCAGCGCCGGGCCTGGGGCCAGCGCTCCTCGGGCCGGTCGCCGAGCGTGAACAGGGCCTCCTTGCAGCCCTGCCGGGCGCCCTCGCGGGCGATCTCGAGCACCTCGTCGATCTCGAGGTATTCGGCGGGCAGCCGGTGCGGCACGGTCGCGAAGGTGCAGTAGTGGCACCGGTCCCGGCACAGCCGGGTGAGCGGGATGAAGACCTTCTTGGAGAACGTGATGACGCCCGGGCGGCCGGCGTCGGCGAGCCCCGCGTCGCGCACCGCGCCCGCGATGCCGAGCAGTTCGTCCAGGGCCGCGTCGCGGGCGCTCAGCAGGACGGCCGCCTCGGTCGCGTCGAGCGTCCGGCCATCGGCCGCCCGCCGCAGTGCCCGGCGCATGGCGTTGCCTTCGGTGCCTCTACCTTCAGGTGTCACCACCGAACTGTAGGCCGCCGAGGGGCGATTCCTCGCCAGGCCGGTGTGTGACGTAATACGACCCGTGGCCGCGACTGGGTCGCGGCCACGGGTGTTCGGGCGGGACGGTCAGTTACCGGGCGGAATCGCCTGGGTGCGCTGGGTCGCCTCGCCCTCGTCGTCCTTCTTGGCACTCGGGTGCAGCACCGTGGTGCGGTCCGGGTCCACGGCCTCCTGCGCGGCCGTCTCCTGTGCGGCCGGCTCGGCCGGCTTGACCACGGGCGCCTGCTGGGTGGCGTCGGGGTCGGCCGGGCTGAGCACCGCCGTGCCCTCCTCCTCGGCCGGGGCCGGGTGAGTCGAGTGGCCACCCGGCCAGCCCGCCGAGGCGAACCCGCCGGGCGGCGTCGACGACTGGGCGTCGGCCGGAGAGGCCGAAACGGGCTCGTCGGCCACCGGGGTCGGGGCCGGCGCCGTGTAGGCGGCGAACGGCGAGCTCAGCGGCGGCCCGGAGGCCGGCTGGGCCGCGGGCGCCGCCGTCTCGGCCGCGGCCGGAGCAGCGGGCACAGCCGGAGCGGCCGGCGTCGCGTACGCCGGGGTCGCGTAGGCGGGCGCCGCGTATCCACCCGAGGTCGGCTGGGCCGGGTAGCCCTGGGGCTGCGCGGCGACCGCCGGCGTGCCGCCCGTGGTCGGCTGCTGCCAGCCCTGGGTGGTCGGCTGCGGCTGGGCGTAGGCCTGCTGGGCCGGCTGCTGGGCGGCGCTCGGCTGCGGCTGGGCCGCGGCGGGCTGGGAGCCGGTGACGTAGCCGGTCTGCTGGGCGGCGTACGCGGCCTGGTGCTGCGCGTACTGCTGGGCGTACTGCTGCTGGGCGTAGGCCTGCTGCTGGTACTGGTAGCCCTGGTACGGCGAGGCGACCGGCTTCGGGGCCGTGTAGGCGCCGAGGTAGATCCTCGCGGCGAGGAACAGCCCGAGGCCGATGAGCGCGAGGCCCGCCAGGTGCTCGAGGAAGCCGCCGAGCGCCCAGCCGATCGGGCCCTCGCTCTGGAAGTCGCCGATGAGGCCGCCGAGCAGCAGCACGAGACCGAGCACCGCGGCGATGGCGTATTCGATCATCGCCATGAGCACGACGATCTTCGCCCGCGGCGTGACCGGGTCGAGGAGCAGCACGAGCACGACCGCGACGATCGGCAGCAGGATGACCTCGAAGCCGATCACGTTGGAGAACGACGCGGTCGCCGTGGCCAGGAACGAGTTGAACAGGCCGGTGAGGACGCGCACGAGCCCCGCGAGCAGGATCAGCGCGACGGCGCCGAGCAGGCCGAACGCGGCCAGCTCCCGGTAGGGCTCCAGCAGCCCGCGGGCCTTCTTCACATCCGGGGGCGCGACCGGCGCGACGGGAACGGTCTGATACTGCTGCGCGGCTCCGGAGACCGGGGCGGCCTGGTACTGCTGCTGCGCGGCACCCGAGACGGGAACAGCCTGCGTCGCCGGGGCCGGGGTCTGATACTGCGGCGCCGCCTGGGGCTGGTAGGCCCCGGTGGGGGTCGGATCGGGTGGCTGGGTGCTCACTGGCTCTCCCGAAGTGAAGCGGTCCGTGCAACAGGTCGCCAGCAGCCTAGCTGCCGGCGGCGATTCTCGCGTCCGTGAGAGACCCCCAACGGCGGCGTGACGGCGGTGGGGCAGGATTGGACGCATGCGGATCGTGGTTCTTGCAGGTGGCATCGGCGGCGCGCGCTTCCTGCTCGGGGTGCGCGCGGTGGCCCGGGAGACGGGCGCCGACGTCACCGCGGTGATCAACGTGGGCGACGACGTGACCCTGCACGGGCTGCGCATCTGCCCCGACCTGGACAGCGTGATGTACACGCTCGGTGGCGGAGCCGACCCGGAGCGCGGCTGGGGCCGGGTCGGCGAGAGCTGGACGGTCAAGGAGGAGCTGGCCGCCTACGGCGCGGAGCCCACCTGGTTCGGCCTCGGCGACAAGGACATCGCGACCCACCTGGTGCGCACCCGGATGCTGGAGGCGGGCTACCCGCTCTCGGCGGTCACCGAGGCGCTCTGCGACCGCTGGCAGCCCGGAATCCGCATGCTGCCGGCCAGCGACGACCGCGTGGAGACGCACGCCGTCGTGGAGGTCGACGGGGCGACCCGCGCGATCCACTTCCAGGAGTGGTGGATCCGCCACCGCGCACAGATCCCGACGCAGCGGTTCGTGTTCGTCGGGGCCGAGACCGCGAAGCCGGCCGCGGGAGTGCTGGACGCGATCGCGCAGGCGGATGTCGTACTGGTGGCGCCGAGCAATCCCGTGGTCTCCATCGCCCCGATCCTCGCCGTGCCCGCGATCCGCGACGCCGTGGCCGGCGGCCGGGCGCCGGTCGCCGGGTTCTCCCCCGTCATCGGCTCCGCCCCGGTGCGCGGGATGGCCGACAAGTGCCTGGAGGTGATGGGCGTGGAGTGCAGCGCGGCCGGCGTCGGCGGGCTGCTCGGGGCCCGGTCACAGGGCGGGGTCCTCGACGCCTGGCTGGTCGACTCGTCGGATGCGGGTGTGGTCGTACCAGGCCTGCAGGTGCGGGCCGTCCCGCTCTGGATGACCGACGAGGCCACGACCGCGACCATGGTCCGCGACGCGTTCGCCACGGTGGGTGTCGCATGATCCCGTCGCTGGAGGTCCGCCCCGTCGCCGGCATCGGCGAAGTGCGGCCGGGCGACAACCTCGCCGAGCTCATCACCGGGGCGGCCGACTGGCTCCGCGACGGCGACGTCCTCGTGGTCACCAGCAAGATCGTGAGCAAGGCCGAGGGCCGGCTGGTCGAGCTGCCGCCCGAGGGGCCCGACCGCGACGCCGCCCGCGAGGCCGCGCTGCGCGCCGAGACCGCCCGCGTGGTCGCCGAGCGCGGCCCGACCCGCATCGTGCAGACGCACCACGGGCTCGTGCTCGCCCAGGCCGGCATCGACGCGTCCAACGTCGACTCCACGCACCTGGTGCTGCTGCCCAAGGACCCGGACGCCTCGGCCCGGGCGCTGCGCGAGGAGCTGCGCGAGCGCTTCGGGCTCGACGTCGCCGTCGTCATCACCGACACCATGGGCCGGCCGTGGCGGCTCGGCCTCGTCGACTTCGCGATCGGCGCGGCCGGCGTCGACGCGGTGGTCGACTACCGGGGCCAGCGGGACGCGTACGGCAACGAGCTCCAGCTGACCCAGATGGCCCAGATCGACCAGCTGGCCGCCGCGGCGGAGCTGGTGAAGGGCAAGACGGCGCAGGTGCCGGTCGCGGTGGTGCGCGGGTTCGCGCCCGGCTTCGCGCCCGACCACGGCCGCGGCGCCGCCGAGCTCATTCGCGGGGCCGATGCCGATCTGTTCGCGCTCGGTACCGCCGAGGCCACCGCCCGCGGCCTGCGCGCCGCCGCCGAGCTGCCCGACGCGACCGGCTTCGCCCCAGCCGACGGACCCGTGCGCCTGCCCGCCCTGCCGTTCCCGCAGACACGCAGCGTGACGGTTCCGGCCGACACCGTGGCGGCCGTGATCGTGTGGTCCCCGGCCGGCGATCTGCGCGCCGCGGCCGAGGCGGGCCGGACAGCGGAGCGGTTGCGAGCCGTACTCGCAGCTGACGGGCTTGCGAGCGGCTGGCTGGAGGTCGCCGATCCGGCGACACTCGCCGCCGAGCTGCCCGAAGGCGGCGTGCCCCTCGGCGTGCTCGTCATCGGGCGCGGTAGCCTGCCGTCACTATGACGACGCTGCACGAGGACGCACTGGCGGTGCTGTCGGACTGGGCGGCTCCCTCGCCGGAGGCCGAGGCGAGCCGACAGCGGTTCCTGGATTTCGTACGGCCCGATCCGACCACCGTCTGGCGCGAGCACACCGGCGGCCACGTGACCGCGAGCACCCTGGTCGTGGACGCCAACGCGGAGCGGGTGCTGCTGTGCCTGCACGGCCGGGTCAACCGCTGGATGCAGCTCGGCGGGCACTGCGAGCCGGTGGACACCACGATCGCGGGCGCGGCCCTGCGCGAGGCGTCGGAGGAGTCGGGCATTCTCGGTCTGCGGGTGAGCGAGGCGCCGATCGACCTCGACGTGCACCATGTGCACTGCTCGGGCGGGTCGTCGCTGCATTACGACATCCGGTATGCGGCGATCGCGCCGGCCGGGGCCGTTGAGCTCGTCAGCGCGGAGTCCAGTGCGCTTGGGTGGTTTGCGCCTGATTCGCTGCCTGAGCCGCTTGCTGATGCTACTGAGCAGTTGGTTGGGCCGGCGCTGGCTTGGGCCAAGCGCGTCTGACTCGGCTGGTGCTGATCCGGGATATGTCATGACTCGTTCCTCGTCACGACATATCCGGATTTATGCGGTGCCGGGTCAAATATCGGGTGTGCTGGGGTCAGCGGCGGGCGAGTTCGGCTTTTGCCGCAAAACGGACGGGAGCTGAACCGCTCGCGAAGTCCGGGGATGGCCGCGGTCGCGCATGAGCGGGGGCCTCGAGAAGGGGCCGTGCATGGGTCGCGGCCGGCGACTCGAAGTGCGAGAAGCAGTCGTGCATAACCGGGGCCCGCACACGCGAAGTACGAGAAGCGGTCGTGCACAGGCGGGGACCGGCGCGCACACAGCACGGGAAGCAGTCGTGCCCGAACGGAGACCGACGCACACAAAGCGCGAGAAGCAGTCGCGCATAGGCGGAGAGCGGCGCGCACAGAGCACGGGAAGCAGTCGTGCACGAACGGAGACCGGCGCGCACACAGCACGGGAAGCAGTCGTGCGCGAGCGGAGAGTGCGCACACACAGCGCGAGAAGCGGTCGGGGGGAACGTTCGGGCCCGGACGAAGCGCCCGGGCCCGGGGCAAGCGCCGCCCTACAGCAGTTCGCTCGAGCCGCGCTCCTTCAGGGAGTCGACCAGCTTCTTCACGTCCTGGGCGCGGGCGCGCGGGCAGATCAGCAGCGCATCCGGCGTGTCCACGATGATCAGGTCGCTCACGCCCACCGCGGCCACCAGGCGGCCCGAGCGCGGGACCACGACCACGCGCTCCGCGTCGTGCATGAGGACCGTCGGCTTCGGGGAGACGACCGGGTCGTCGATGACGCCGCCGAGCTCGACCACCACGTTGCCCGCGGTGTCGGTCTCCAGCAGCTCGCCCAGGGTGTGGAAGTCGCCGACGTCGTTCCAGCCGAAGTTGCCCGGCACCGTGCCGACCAGGCCGGCTCGGCCCGCGCCCTCCATGACGCCGAAGTCGACCGAGATCTTGGTCAGGCCGGGCCAGATCTCGGCCAGGACCTCCTCGCGCTCGCGCGACTCCCAGGACTCGGCGATGCGCCGCAGGCCGTCGTGCAGGGCCGGCTGCTGGCGGGCGAGCTCGTCGAGGAACACGTCCACGCGCCAGACGAACATGCCGGCATTCCAGAGGTACTCCCCCGAGTCGACGTAGCGCTGGGCCACGTCGAGCGCGGGCTTCTCCGCGAACTCGGCGACCTTGCACACGTCGCCGGTGCCCGTGGGCTCGCCGACGTGGAGGTAGCCGTAGCCGGTCTCCGGGTGGGTCGGCGTGATGCCGATCGTCATGAGCAGGCCGTCCTCGGCGCCCTGGATCGCCCGGTGGAGCGTGTCCTGGAAGGCCGGGACGTCGCGGACCAGCTGGTCGGCGGCGAACGCGCCCATGATGGCGTGCGGGTCGCGGCGGGCGATCACCGCCGCGGCGAGACCGATCGCGGCGCAGGAGTCGCGCGGCGTGGGCTCGACGAGGATGTTGCCCTCCGGCAGGCCCGGCAGCTGCCGGGCCACGGCGGCCGCGTGCGCTACGCCGGTCACCACGAATGTGGACTCGGGCGTCGCCAGGCCTTCGAGACGCCCGTACGTCGCCTGGAGCAGCGACAACGGGGTCCCGGTGAGGGCGTGGAGAAACTTCGGATGGCCGGCTCGCGACAGCGGCCATAGCCGCGTGCCGCTGCCACCTGCAGGAATCACCGCGTAGAACACGCGCCCATCATGCCCGGAAAAGGGCGCCTTCTCACAACTCGGGGGTGTCAACACCATTACCGAAATTGCCTCGCACCGTTTCGGCGGGTGACATTCGGGGTCACCCGGGGTCAGTAACCGCGGGGGCCCGCGGCTCTGGCCCATGCGGCGAGGTGGACCTCGGCGCTGGACTCCCAGGTGAACTCCTTGGCGCGCGCGGCGCCGGCCTTGGCCAAAGCGTTACGTCGCTCCGTGTCGTCGAGCAGTGCCGCAAGGTCGCGGGCGATCTCGTCGGGGCTCGGCCCGGTGTAGGCCACCGCGTCTCCGCCCACCTCCGGCAGGGAGAGTCGCGGCGTGGTGAGCACCGGCGCGCCGCAGGCCATCGCCTCCAGGATCGGCAGGCCGAAGCCCTCGCCGAAGGACGGGTAGGCCGCGACCACCGCGCCGCCGAGGAAGCCCGGCAGGTCCGCGTAGCGCAGGTAGCCCGGGCGCAGCAGGCGCAGGTGGCTGGGGACCTCCGCGATGGCCCCGTCGATCTCGTCGTCGTGGCCCTGGCCGCCGGCGACCACCAGCGCGGGCGGGTCCGGCCGGTCGCGCACGGCCGAGATCCAGCCGCGGATCAGGCTGGGCACGTTCTTGCGGGGCTCCTTGGCCCCCAGGAAGGCGACGTACTCCGTCGACCCGAGCCCCAGCCGCGCGCGCACGCGGGCCTTCTCGTCGTCGCTGGGCGCGTGGAACGCATCCGGGTCGACGCCGTGGTAGGCCACGTCGATGCGGGTCGGGTCGGCGTCGAGCAGGCGGATCAGCTCGTCGCGGGTCGCCTTGCTGGGCACGATCACCCGGCTGGCGCGCCGCAGCGACGTCTTGATCGCGGAGCGGAAGAACGTGCGGCGGGACTTGTCGTAGTGCTCGGGCTCGGTGAAGAACGTGGCGTCGTGGACCGTCACCGTCACCGGGCACCCCGCGCGCAGCGGGCACGTGTAGAAGGGCGAGTGCAGCACCTGGGCGCCGACCTGCTGGGCGAGCATCGGCAGGCCGGTCTGCTCCCACGCCAGGCGGGCCGGGCGGTGCGCGGCCGCGGCGGGGGCGGACATGATTCGCGCGTTCGGCAAAAGCCGCCCGTAACGCTCCGCGTCGGTGCGCTGGCACACGACGGCCAGGTCGGCGTCGAGCGCGCCCAGCGCGCCCAGGAGACCGTCGACGTAGCGCCCCACCCCGCCTCGGTCGGCTGGGACACTCGTGGCGTCTACGAGCACGCGTGGCGGTCGGCCGGGGGTCACGGGGCACTCCCTTTGAACTCGATGCGGATCTTCGGTGCGACGGTCTCGCGGCAAAGCCTACGCCCGATCCGCCGGTGATCGATGTCCACGACGCGACTCGCATCGTGAGTTCCACCCAGGATTCAGCCTGAATCAACTCATGTGCCGGTCGCGGAGTTCAAGTTTTGCTCAATTCAGCGGCATCGGTACGTCGCCGGGCGCTCCGACCTCGTACTTCCCTATTCCCCGCACGTCGAACCGCCCGTCGTGGTACACCGCGAGGTCCGCGCGCCCGTCCCCGTCGTACTGCCCCGGCACCGGCGTGTCGCCCGGGTCGCCGAGGCGCACAGGTGCCTGGCCGGTGACCGTGAACTGCTGCGTCGACGGGGACCACACGGCCGCGTCGAGCCGGCCGTCGCCGTCGTAGTCCGCGGGCACCGCGATCGCGCCGGGCTCGCCGAACTGCCACTCGCGGATCGCGCGGATCGCCCACAGGCCGGTGGACGGGCGCCAGATCGCGGGCTCGGCCTTGCCGTCGCCGGTGTAGTCGCCGGGCACGGGCTGGTCGCCGGTCTGCCCGAGCTGCAGCTCGCCGACGCCCTTGATGTACCAGACCCCGTTGGACGGCCGGAACACGGCGAGATCGGCCTTGCCGTCGCCGTCGTAGTCGGCGGGGGCCGGCACGTCGCCGGGCAGGCCCCACTGGGCGACCGAGCGCCCCTCGCCGGTGAGCAGCATCGTCCAGTTGCCGGTGATCGGCGACCAGGTGGCCACGTCGGCCTTGCCGTCGCCGTTGTAGTCGGCCGGCACCGCGATCTCGTTCGGGCCGGACGTGAAGATGGGCTGGGCGATCCCCTGCAGCCGCACGGTGCCGTCGGCCGGGCGGTAGGCCGCCATGAGCGACCGCACGGTCTGCGGCTTGACCAGGTCCCCGAGCAGCTCGGCGGCGCGGTCGCGGATCGCCGGCAGGGCGTCCGTCCCGCGGGCGCCCGGGCACTCGGTGGGGTTGGTCTGGCGGTGCGGGAAGACGCGCGGGACGGTGACGGTGGTGCCGGCCGGATACCGCGACGTGGAGCCGCCCCCGGTCAGCGTCACGTTTCCGCGCGGGTCGATGGCCTGGCTGAGTGAAAGTTTCCACGCGGTGTACTTGGCGGCCGACTCCACCACGGCGGACGGGACGGTCACGGAGGAGTACGTGCCGATCATGGCGATGCCGGCCGTGCCGGTGTTGAAGCCGCCCGCCTGGGCCCCGACCACGGGACGGCTCAGCCCGCCGGCCCGGCCCTCCCAGAGCCGGCCGAACCGGTCCACGAGCACGTTGTAGCCGATGTCGCCCCAGCCGCGGCTGACCGTCTGGTACTGGTAGATCGAGCGCAGGATCTTGGGTACGTCGGCCTCGGAGTAGTCGTTGCCCGTCGCCGTGTGGTGCACCGCGACCGCCTTGACCATCGGCGCGTACTGCGGCCGCCAGTCCATCAGCTGCTCGTTGGCCCCCCAGGAGGCGCGGCGGTTGATGGCCGGCATGAACGGCCGCAGCGCGACCGGCGCGTCCTCGAGCACGGGCGGGACCGGGGGCGCGGCGTCGGCGGGCGAGTCGGTCGGGTCGATGAGGTCGGCGGCGAGATCGTGCGGGGCCGAACCACCGGTGGCGCTGACGGTGATCTGCACGCCGTCGCTCGGCCCGACCCAGACGAGATCGGAGCCGCCGCGCTCGACGGGGCCGGCGGCCGGCGCGCTCGGCGAGGGCGAGGCCTTGCCACGCGGCCGGGCCGGCGCGGTCTCCGGATCGCGGTCGGCCTCGCCGGCGCCGACGGTCTGCCACGCGCTCCAGGCGCCGCCCGGGGTGTGGTGGCGCACGGCGACGCTGACCGCGCCGATGCGCTCGGTCTCGCGCCAGGTGACGCCGACGGCGCTGAAGGGCGCGACGGAGGTGCGGGTGACGGTGAGCGTCCGGCTGCGGGTGGTCTTGTGGTAGCCGCCGTCCAGCGGCACGTCCTCGAGCACCCCGCTCTGGGCGCTCACCCCGTCCGCGGGCCGGTCGAAGTCGCCGAGCGCGACGCGGGTCACGCGGGTGGGCACGCCGCTGCCGCCCGGGGCCGTGGCCGCCGGGTTGGCCCACTCGACCGGCGCGGTGAGCCCCTCGGCGGCGACCGGGGGCTCGCTCGTGCGGGCCGCGGCGCCACCGCCGATGGCCCCGGCGGCGAGGAGGGCGAGCGAGCAGCCGGCGAGGGCGACCAGCCTGTTGCGCCGGTATCGTCGCGTTGCCCAGACACCCATCTCGCTTGCCCCATCTCGCTAGAAATCAGGTGAGATGCTATGGAAGGGATTAATTGGACATATGGGGAATACAGTTCCTTCACTCTTTGCGGCATTTGTGGGTAAAGACCCGTCACTTCCGTTCCTGACGTTCTATGACGACGCGACCGGGGAGCGGACGGAGCTGTCCGGGGCGACGCTGGCCAACTGGGTGTCGAAGACCGCGAACCTGCTGGTCGACGGGTGCGGGCTGGGGCCGGGCGACGTGGCCGCGGTGCGGCTGCCCGCGCACTGGCAGACCGCGGCGGTGCTGCTCGGCGCGTGGACGGCCGGGCTGAGCGTGGCCTACGGGGAGCCGACGGGCGCGGGGGCCGATGTCGAGTTCGCGTCGCTGACGGCAGCGGAGACGGGCGCGCCGGGGCCGGCCGACCGGTACGTGCTCGGGCTCGCGCCGATGGGGCTGCCGATGCGTGGCGGGGTGCCGGACGGGTTCGCGGACTACGTGGCCGAGGTACGGCAGTTCGGCGACCACTACCCGGGGCCGGTCGGCGGGGCCGGGACCGAGGACCTGGTCGAGCGCGCGCGGGCGCTGGGCTACCCGGCCGGGCGCGTGCTCGTGGACGCCGTCGCGCACCCGGACCCCGTCGAGTGGCTCGTCGCGCCGCTCGTCGCCGGGGCCAGCATCGTGCTGAGCGTCAACAGCGACCCGGCGAAGCTCGAGCAGCGCGCGGCGTCGGAGCAGGCTACCGCCGTGCTGTGACGAAGTACTGCAGCGACTCCGGGTTCGCCAGCGCGCCCTTGGCGGCCGCCCGATCCACCGGCGTTCCCGTGAGAATGCGCTTCACGGGCACCTCCAGCTTCTTGCCCGACAGCGTGCGCGGCACGGCCCCGACCTGGAAGACCTCGTCGGGGACGTGTCGCGGCGAGAGCGCGGTGCGCAGCTCCCGGGCGATGCGCGCCCGCAGCGCGTCGTCGAGGGTCACGCCGTCGGCCAGCACCACGAACAACAGCAGCTCACCGGCCCCGCCCTCGGGGTCTTCCAGGTGTACGACCACAGAGTCCACGACCTCGTCCAGCCCCTCCACGACCGAGTAGAACTCGCTCGTGCCGAGCCGGACGCCGCCGCGGTTCAGGGTCGCGTCCGAGCGGCCGGTGATCACGCACGCGCCGCGCTCGTCGATGGTGATCCAGTCGCCGTGCCGCCACACGCCCGGGTAGGTGCCGAAGTACGCCTCGGCGTAGCGGCTCCCGTCCGCGTCGCCCCAGAACCCGACCGGCATGCTCGGCATCGGGGCGGTGATCACCAGCTCGCCGAGCTCGCCCACCACCGGGGTGCCGTCCGCCGCGAACGCCTCGACCCGCGCGCCGAGCGCCCGGCAGGCGATCTCGCCGGCCCGCACCGGCAGCAGCGGCACTCCCCCGACGAAGGCGGTGCAGACATCGGTACCGCCCGAGGCCGACGCCAGCAGCACGTCCTTCGACACGGCGTCGTAGACCCACTCGAAGCCCTCGGGCGGCAGGGGCGCGCCGGTGGAGCCGACCCCGCGCAGGCGGCTCAGGTCCGCGAAGTCCTTCGGCACCAGCCCGGCCTTGCGGCAGGAGAGCAGGAAGGGGGCGGAGGTGCCGAAGTACGTGGTGCCGGTCTCCTGCGCCACCCGCCACAGCCAGCCGAGGTCGGGGTGCGCCGGGTTGCCGTCGACCAGCACGACCGCGGCGCCGACGGCGGGGCCGGAGACGAGGTAGTTCCACATCATCCAGCCGGTCGTGGTGAACCAGAAGAACCGGTCCCCCGGGCCGAGGTCGTGGTGCAGGGCGAGCATCTTGAGGTGCTCGAGGAGGATGCCGCCGTGGCCGTGCACGATCGGCTTCGGCAGGCCCGTCGTGCCCGAGGAGTAGAGGACGTACAGCGGGTGCGCGAACGGGACCGCGGCGAACTCCAGCGGCTCGTCGGTCGCCGCGGTGAGCCCGGACCAGTCGTCCCGAGCCGGGTCTGTGTCTTGGTTCAGGTATCCGATGCGCACCACGTGCTCGACCGACGGCAGGGCCGCGTGGATGGCCTCGACCTCGGCGGTACGGTCGATGGGCTTGTCGCCGTAGCGGTAGCCGTCGACCGCCACGAGCACCTTCGGCTCGATCTGCTGCCAGCGGTCGACGACGGAGCGGGTGCCGAACTCGGGGGCGCAGCTGGAGAAGATGGCGCCGAGGCTGGCCGCGGCGAGCAGGAGCACGAAGGTCTCGGGGATGTTCGGGGCGTAGGCCGCGACCCGGTCTCCCTCGCCGACCCCCAGCCGCCGCAGCCCCGCCCGCGCCCGGCGGACCTGCTCGCGCAGCTCGGCGGCGGTCAGGTCGACGGGTCCGCGGGTCTGCGAGCGGGCGATCACGATCGGCTCGTCGCCGGCGACCCCGGGCATGCGCAGGACGTGCTCGGCGTAGTTGAGGCGGGCCCCCGGGAACCACCGGGCGCCGGGCATCGTCGCGTCGGGCAGGGTGTCGCTGGGCGCCACATGCGCGAGGACCTCGAATTGGTCCCAGATCGCGCGCCAGAACTCGGCGGGCTCGTCGACCGACCACTGCCACAGTGCCTGGTAGTCGTCGAAGGCCAGGCCGCGCTCGGCCTCCAGCCGGTGCAGGAATGCCCCGATGCGGGTGTTCTCGCGCACGTCCGACGGGGGTTCCCAGAGCACCTTTGCCATTGGTCCATCTTGCGATACGCGTGAACGGTCGCTCAGTGTGGGTGAACCCCATCCGACCCCTCGATCGGATGGGGCCCGCCCACATCGCGCTACTTCGTCCTCACGGACCCGCTCGGCTTGGGCGGGTTGCTCGGCCGCACGGCGGGGGCCGGGCGGGGCTGGGTGCCGTAGTCGATCAGGCCGACGTTGCCCGGGTTCAGGGCCAGATTCTTGGACGGCCAGGCGCTGCCCGCGTGGCGGCCCGTGGCCGAGTCGAACAACCAGCAGTCCACGGTGCCCCCGCCGTTGGGTTCACGATCCATGCAGACGAGGTCGTACGGCCGGTTGTCGATCTTCGCCGTGGTCGCCTTCACGTCGGGCATCTTCGCGAGCGCCTTGTAGATGGCGGCCCGCTGCTGCGGTGTCCAGAACGGCTCGGAGTAGTCGATCAGCTCGAAGGCGTCCTTCCAGATCATGGAGTCGGCCGGGCGGCCGGGGTACTCGGTCTGGGCCCACTGCCGCCAGTACGTGAGGAGCCGGCCCGGGTCGGTGGGCAGGCCGGCCAGGAACTGTGCGGTCGGGCGGTACATGCCCGCCGGGGTGGCCGCGGCCTGGTCGATCTCCGCCTGGGTGCTCGGCGCGTCCATCGTCTGCGTGCCGTCGGTCCGGCGGACGCGGAGGGTGACCATGGTGACCGGGTCCATCCAGAGTTCGTGGATGTAGGCCTGCTCGCCGGCGGTCAGGTTGTACGTCTTCACGTAGAGCACCTGCCCCGCCGGGACCGGCATCGGCTGGGCGCTCGCCCCCGCGTCGGCCAGGCGATCCATCGCGGCGACCGCCTTGGCGTGCGTCGCGCCCCCGTCACCGCTGACCTTGGCGTTGAGCGGAGCCCGGGTGCCGATCGCGACCGGGATGTCCGCGGGCTTGCCGTTCGTGGGTGCGCCGGTCGTGGGTGCGCCGCTGGTGGCCGGGCGCCCGGCCGGGGCCTGGCCGCCGTCGCCCGCCGGGCCGCCCGCTTCCTTCACGGCCACCGCCGCGCCCACGACCACGGCCAGGGCCGCGGCCGCGCCGGCGGTGGCCAGCAGCCACTGGCGGCGGCGCGCCGGGGGGCGGTACTCGCCGCCGGCCAGCCGGTAGCGGCCCTTCACGAGCACCCCCTCCGGCGGGGCGTCCAGGGCCCCGCGGAACTCCCGCAGGGCCAGAAGGTCCTTATCGTCAGTGCTCATCGTCGCTCCGCCTCGTCGAGTGCCTTGCGCAACTTGGTCCGGGCCCGGTGCAGCGCCGACTGGACAGTGCCGAGGGGCAGGTGCAGCGCCTCGGCGATCTCCGCGTACGACAGGTCGGCGACCGCGAACAGCAGCAGAACGTCGCGCTGGCGGGCCGGCAGCTTGGCGAGCACTCGCGCGACAAGGCGCGCCCGCTGGCCGGCGTCCACCCGTTCGTCCGTCCGGGCCGCGTGACTCTCCGCCGACACCCGCACCAGCAGCGGGTCCGCGCCCGTCCGGGCCAGCGCCCGGTAGCCGCGCACCTCGTCGCGGCGATGGCGGAACAGCACGTTGGTGGCGATGCCGAACAGCCACGGGAGTGGGTCGGCGCCGGGGTCGACGGTGTGGCGTTTCTCGTACGCGACCAGAAACGTCTGGGCCACCGCGTCCTCGGCGAGATCCGGCCCCACCCGGCGCGCGCAGTAGCGGTACAGCGCCCGCGCGTGCCGGTCGTAGAGGGCGGTGAAGCCGTCCGCGATCAAGAGGTTGCCTTCCGGGTCCACACACCTTCTTGTCCGGTGTCCGGCGCGCTGTTCCCGGGTTTTTCTCGCCCTTGCCACCGCGGAGGCCGGGATGTCTGGCGGGAGCGACGGTCAGTGACTGACGCGGACCCGAGCCATGGACCGCTTCTGACCTTTCAGCTTTTGGCCCTTCAGCTCTTGACCCTTCAGCGGCTTGATCGATGCTGCTGGATCGCGTCCCGGCGGGCGAGACGGTGCTCGCGTCGGATTTCCGCCTCGCGCCACCGGCTCTCGTCGACGGGCGAATCGGGAACCACGGCGGGGACGGGGCGGGGCTTGCCCTCGGCGTCGATGGCGACGAAGACGAGGTACGCCGTCGCCACGACCAGCGGGGCGGCCTCGCTGACCACGTCCCAGCGCTCGGCCTCGAGCCGCACGCCCACTTCCATCGAGCTCGTGCCGGTCCAGTTGACCTGCGCGAACGCGTGGACGAGGTCGCCGACGCGCAGCGGTTCGAGGAACGCGATCTCGTCGATCGAGACGGTCACGGCCGTCCCGCCGCTGTGCCGCGCGGCCGCCGCGCCCGCCACGTCGTCGATGAACTTCATGATCACGCCGCCGTGGACGGTGCCGTAGAGGTTGACGTCGACCGCGGTCATGATCCGGCTCAGCGTGACCCGCGAGTAACCGGTGGGGCGGCCGGGCGTTCGGGCGGTGTGCTCGGTCATGCCAAAGACGGTACGGTGCGAGCCATGCGACACGTCGGAAGCCTGATCGCGGGGATGTTCATCGCCCCGATCGCCTGGCTGCTGATCGCGATCGGTCAGCAGCAATCCGCGGAAACCGTGGCGAAATGGGTCGAGCGCGGCGCTTTCGACTCCGTCGACCTGCTCGTGCCCGCCGCCTACCTCCTGGGCGCCGGCCTGCTCATCGGGCTCATCGCCAGCCTGCGCATCTCGCCCGTCGGCCCGATCGTCGCGGGGCTCGCGCTGCTCGCCACCTACGTGAGCCTCTTCATCGACCCGCTGTCGGTGATGAACAGCCTGCCCCGCGACCTGGCGATCGCCTCGCTGAAGGTGGACCTGCGCCTGCCGATCGTCAACGGCACCACCGCGGTGCTCGGGCTCGCGCTGCTCATCGCCGCCTTCAGCGTCAAGCGCTGGCGGACCTGGCCGACCGCGGTGCCGCTGGTGCCGGCGGCGGGCGAGGGGCCGGCGGATGCGCACGAGTACCCGCTCGGACAGGGCCCGGCGGCTCCGCCCCCCATGGCCCGGCCCGCGTACTCGCCGTCCTCCACCACGACCGCGTTCCCGGCCGCCGCCACGTCGGTGCTGCCGGCGGCGGGCGGGTTCGGCGCCGCGCCGCCCGCGCCCACCGACGAGACGCAGCCGGTGCCGCGGTTCGCCCCGCCGGCCGCCGCGCCGTTCGTGCCCGCGCCGCCGCCGGTCTCCACGCCGCCGGTTTCGGCGCCGCCGGGGGCCTTCGTGCCGCCCGGGTCGGCTCCGCCGCCGTTCGCCGCGCCGCCGCTGCCGGTGTCCACGCCGCCGTTCATTCCGCCGGCGCCGCCCGTCTCCGCACCTCCCGTCTCCGGACCGCCCGTCTCAGGACCGCCTGTTTCCGGGCCGCCGCCCGTGCCGTTCCCGCCGGCGCCGCCCGCGGCCGCGCCGCAGCCGGTCTTCACGCCGCCGCCCGTCTCCGCGCCGCCGCCCGTCTCCGCGCCGCCGCCCGTCTCCGCGCCGCCGCCCGTCTCCGCGCAACCGGTCGTTTCCGCGCCGCCGGTCGTTTCCGCGCCGCCTGTGGCTGCTGCGGAGCCGGGCTGGTTGACGCCCGAGGACGACGCGCCCGCTACCGGGGCCGTGGCCTACAGCCGGGGGGCCAGCTCGCCGCCGCCGGCCGACGACGCGCCGCCGTCCTGGCCGGTGCCCGCCTCGCCCGCGCCGACGCCCGGGTCGCCAGACACGCCGTCGGGCTCCTGGCCCGTCGTCCCGGCGCCGAGCGCGCCCGCCGACACCGACACCGCGGCCGACATTGAGGCCGAGAGCGAGTCGGAGGCGACCCGGCCGCTGCACGCGGGCGAGAGCGCCAGCGGGCTGCCGTCGCGCGCGGCTCGGGGGCCGGCCGAGGAGGAGCGGTCGATTCTCGCCGGGCCCTCGTTCGACGGGTTCGCCGTTCCGCCGGCGCGGCCGGGGCGCGAGGAGGAGACCGAGGCGTTCCACCCGGGCTCCCAGTCGCCCGCGGCGCCGCGTCCGCGGCATTCGGCCCCGCCGGCCGGTGCCGGCGAGCCGGAGGAGCGGCGCGGACGGTTCCAGCCGATGGCGCCGCAGCCGCCGGTCGAGGAGGCCACCACCGTGATCAAGGCGCCTTCCGCGGACGAGGCCACGACCGTGCTGCCGTCCGGCGCCCCGGCCCGTTCCGCGGAGCCGGTCGAGGATCCGGATGCCACGACGCTGTGGCCGTACGGCGGCGGCGACGAGGCCACGACGCAGCTCGCGGCGCCGGTGGCCGATGCCGAGGCGACCGCGAACTTCGGGTTCGGGGAGCAGGCAGTCAGCCCGGCCGAGGCGGCCGAGCGGCGGGCGGCGTTCGCGCGGGGCGAGGCGGAGCGGCGGGCGACCGCGGCGCAGTCCCAGCTCGATCGCATCGCGGCGGAGCGGGCCACCTCCCAGGCGACCGGCCCGCAGCCGGCCGCGAACCAGCCGGACGCGGGACAGCCGGACGCGGGACAGCCGGACGCGGCCGCCACGGCGGACGATCCGCAGCCGCGCCGGGACAACCCCTGGGCACAGCCGCCGCGCGATCGGGCCTGAGCCGCACGTCGATCACCTTCTGGCCCCGTCGCTCGGCTCGAGCGGCGGGGCCATTGTCGTGCACGTCCATCGATGGATCAATCGACGGCGCTTTAAGGTTCCCGACCCTTACATTTAATAGTGTTAACTGATAACGTCCCTGCTCATCGATCCATCGATGGGCAGGAGGTCCCGTGAGATCTCGTCGTCGCACAATCGCCCTGGTGACCGGGGCGGCCGCGGCTCTCGTTACGGCACTGGCCCTCGCGCCCGTGCTCGGGGCCCAGGCCGCCACGAACGTCGCCGCCGCCGCGTGTTCGGCGCCGGTCTGGGCCGAGGGCAACACATACACCGCCGGCCAGCAGGTGACGTACAACGGCCACACGTACCAGGCGCTGGTGACCCACACCGCCTATGTGGGCGCCGGCTGGAACCCCGCGGCCACGCCGTCGCTGTGGAAGGACCTCGGTGCCTGCTCGGGCGGCGGGACCACCTCCCCCACCGCCTCGCCGTCGCCGTCGCGCACCACGTCCCCGTCGCCGTCGACCTCCCCGAGCCAGTCGCCGTCGGCCTCGCCGAGCAAGTCCCCGAGCACGTCGCCGACCGGCGGCACGGGCTCCTGCGCGGTGAAGTCCCGGCCGGCCGGGAAGGTGCTGCAGGGCTACTGGGAGAACTGGGACGGCGCCTCCAACGGAGTGCACCCGGGCCTCGGCTGGATTCCGATCACTGACAGCCGGATGGCGCAGCACGGGTACAACGTCATCAACCTCGCCTTCCCGGTCATCCGCTCCGACGGCACCGTGCTGTGGGAGAACGGCATGGACTCGGGCGTGAAGGTGCCGACGCCGGCCGAGATGTGCCAGGCCAAGGCGAACGGCATGACGCTGCTGATGTCCATCGGCGGCGCCGCGGCCGGCATCGACCTGAGCTCGTCGACGGTCGCGGACCGGTTCGTGGCCACGATCGTGCCGATCCTCAAGGCCAACAACTTCGACGGCATCGACATCGACATCGAGACCGGGCTCACCGGTAGCGGCAACATCAACACGCTGTCGACGTCGCAGGCCAACCTCATCCGCATCATCGACGGCGTGCTGGCCCAGATGCCGTCGAACTTCGGCCTCACCATGGCGCCGGAGACGGCCTACGTGACCGGCGGCAGCGTGACGTACGGCTCCATCTGGGGCTCGTACCTGCCGATCATCAAGAAGTACCTGGACAACGGCCGCCTGTGGTGGCTGAACATGCAGTACTACAACGGCTCGATGTACGGCTGCGCCGGCGACTCGTACTCGGCCGGCACGGTCCAGGGCTTCACGGTGCAGACCAACTGCCTGAACTCGGGCCTGACGATCCAGGGCACCACTATCCGGATCCCGTACGACAAGCAGGTCCCCGGCCTGCCCGCGCAGTCGGGTGCCGGCGGCGGCTACATGGCCCCGTCGCTGGTGTCGCAGGCGTACAACAGCGTCAGCGGCATCAAGGGCCTGATGGACTGGTCGATCAACTGGGACGGCTCGAAGAGCTGGACCTTCGGCGACAACGTGAAGTCGCTGCAGGGCCGCTGACCGCACACTTCGATTCCGCACCGAGGAAGGGCCGGGCGCGCATGCCCGGCCCTTCCGTCATGCCGCCCGGTGCAGGGACGGCGACTCCAGCAGCGGCGGGATCGCGGCCGGGTCGAGCGGCCGGTGGAGGTGGAACCCCTGGCCGAGGGAGCACCCCAGCCGCTGTACCGCATCCAGCTGCGCCTGGTTCTCGATGCCCTCGGCGACGACCCGCAGCCCGAGGATGTGCCCGAGCTCCATGATGGTCGAGACCAGCGCCATGTCCCGCCCGGTCAGCTGGGTGCGCGCGATGAACGCGCGGTCGACCTTGAGCTCGTCGACGGGCAGGTCGCGCAGGTAGGCCAGCGAGGAGTACCCGGTCCCGAAGTCGTCGATCGACATCTGCACCCCGCGCGCCCGCAGCCGGCTGAGCGCCAGCACCGCCGGCTTCGGGTCGCTCATCAGCACCGACTCGGTGAGCTCCAGCGTGACCGCGTTCGTGGGCAGCCCGGCGGCGGCCAGGGTGCGGGTCACGTCCTCGACGAAGCCCGGCCGCACCAGCTCCCGCCCGGAGATGTTGACGTTGAGCGTGAGCCCGGGCCGGCGCCGCCGCCAGGCCGCGACCTGCCGGGCCGAGCTGGCCAGCACCCACTGCCCGATGTCGGCGATGAGCCCCGACTCCTCGGCGATCGGCAGGAACTCGCCCGGCGCGACGATGCCGCGGCCCGGGGAGTTCCAGCGCAGCAGCGCCTCCACGCCCACGACCGAGCCGGCGTCGAGGCGGACCAGGGGCTGGTACACCAGCCCGAACTCCCCCTCGGCGAGCGCCCGCTGCAGGTCGGCCCGCAGCGAGAGGTAGTGCAGCGCGGCCGCGTGCATGGCCGGCTCGTAGACGACGACCCGCCCGGGGCCGTCCTGCTTCGCGCGGTACATCGCCAGGTCGGCGCAGTTGAGCAGCTCATCGGGCGACCCGTTGCCGTCGGCGCCGGGCAGGGCCGCGCCGATGCTCGCGCCGATGTAGACGGTGCGGCCCTTGACCCGGAACGGCTCCCGCACCGCGGCGATGATCCGCTCGCCGGTCGCCACCGCGGTGTCGCGGTGCGCGTCGCCGAGCAGCACCGCGAACTCGTCGCCGCCGAGGCGGGCCACGGTGTCGCCGACGCGCACGCAGCCGCGGATCCGCTCGGCGACGTCGGCGAGCAGTTGGTCGCCGGCGTCGTGGCCGAGGCTGTCGTTGACCGCCTTGAACCGGTCCAGGTCGATGAAGAGCACGCCGGCCCGCGGGCGGCCGTTGAAGGCCTTCAGGAACAGGGCTCGGCTGGGCAGGCCGGTCACGTGGTCGTGGTGGGCCTCGTGGACCAGCTCGACGGTGCGCGCGTCGGTGAGCGCCAGGCCGACCTGCTGGGCGAAGGCCTCGAGCTGGTCGGCGTGGTAGCCGGCGGCGTCGCCGGCCCGGGCCACCAGACTCCCGGCGATCTCCCCGGTCACGAGCACCGGCACGGCGATGACCGCGTGCCCCTGCTCGTCCTCGTCCACCTGCAGCGAACCGGTGTCCATCGCCGCCCGGGCCGCGTTGCCGGGGCGGTCGCCGGGTCCGACGCCGCCCGCGGAGGACGCCACCCGCGGCGCCGGGTCGGCCAGGATCAACGCGACGTAGGCGTCGCCCAGCAGCTCGGCCGCGCCGCCGGTGATCGCGTCGAAGGTCTCCTGCAGCGGGCGCCGGCTCACGATGCCGCGCTGGATGGCCAGGAGGGTCTCCACGAGCCGGGTCTCCCGCTCGCGGTCGGCGCGCAGGGTCTGCTCGGCGGCCAGCGCCCGGGCGCCGCGCATGGCGGCACCGAGCATCTGGGCCATGCCCTGCAGCGTCTGGCGCTCCTCGGGCGTGAACGGCTCGTCGAGCCGGCCCAGGATCAGCGCGCCCGGTAGGCCCGAGCCGAGCTGGCTCGGCACGGCGTGGACGTCGCCGAGCCCCGGGATGTCCACGATCCCGCCCGCCGAGGACAGGGCGAGCAGGTCGCGCTCGGGCGCGGCGCCGCCGAAGCCCCACGCGCCGCGCGGGCGCCCGCCGAGCACGACGAGACCGATCTCGGCCTCGACGATCTCGGCGGCCCGCTCCACGGCGAGCGCGATGGCGGCCTCCTCGGAGCCGGCCGCGTTGACGGCGACGAAGTACTCGGTCAGCTGAGCGGTCGACCAGGCGGTCACGAGACTCCCCTCAGGCCAGCGCGAGGGCGACCAGGGTGAGCTGGTGCAGCCCGGAGGCGCCGCGCACCCGTGCGATCTCGCCCAGCGTGTAGAGGCCGGCGAAGGGCACGTCGCCGAGCGCGGCGCGCATGGCCGCCACCTCCGCGGCGATGCCGTCCTCGCCGAGGGTGAGCTTGCGGCCGCCGCAGTCGAAGGCGAGCAGGCCGAGCGGCTCGGCGCCGCCCAGGGCCGCCGTCGCCGCGCCGATCGCGTCTCCCGCGCCGCGGACGAGCTCGTCGCGCTCGGCCTCCATCAGCCAGACCAGGGCGCCCTGCGGGATCTCGGCGGTCCCGGAGACCGAGCGCTCCTCGTCGTCGCCCGCGTGCAGCGAGCGGATATCGAGGCCGCTGCGCCGGGCCAGGCCGACGGGCTGGAGGTTGACCCCGTCCTGGAACAGCTCGGCGGCGGTGCCGGGCGCGCCGGCGCCGGACGCGGCGGCCCTGCGCAGGAGCACGTCGAGGGCGGGTTCGCCGTCGAGCTCGTAGATGCGCTCGCCCACCGAGCGCGTCACGATCAGCGGCGGCTCGACGCGGCGCCAGCCGTGCGCGATGCCGATGCCGATCGGGCGGTCGGAGCCGAGTGCGACGCCGACGACGCTGCCGGCCAGCACGCGGTCGCCGAGGAACTGGGCCCGGCCGTGGGTGAGGCCGCCGACGAGCGGTACCGCCGCCCCCACCACCGAGTAGGCGCCGCGCACGATCTCGTGCGGGCCGAGCGCGGTGCCGTCGCCGACGAGCAGCAGCGCGGTGTGGGGCGCGTCGATCTCGGCCATCGCCGCGGCCGCCTCGGCCCCGGCCGCTCGGGCGCCGAGCCCGGCGATACCGGCCGCGCGGGCGCACACGGTGAAGCCAGGGCCGCCCAGGGCCGCGACCGCCACGCCGTGCTCCGTCGCGCCGGCCCCGGTCAGCTCGCCGAGGCCGACGCCGCCGACCACGACGGCGTCGCCCGCCTCGGCCCGGACCCCCGCGAGCACCGCCACCGCGTCGTGCCCGCCGGAGGTGAAGACGAAGACCGCGGCTGGAGTACGCCCGGCGATCGCCTGGGCCGCGGCCTCGCCGCCGGCCTTCGCGGAGTCGGCGGCCGTGCTGTGCCCGGCGCCGAACCAGCGCTCACTCGTGCTTGACATGGCCCTGCTATCGGCACGGCCCCGGGCAAGCTGAGCCGCCGTAACGCGGACCTCAGGGCAGGGTCGCGGCGAAGCCGTCCAGCAGCCAGTCCAGCCCCTCGTCGAACTCGGCGATCCACTCGTCGACGCCGCCGCGCAGCAGCCCGTGGCGCCCGGCCTCGGCCAGGTGCGGCAGCTCCCCGCCGGCGACGAGGCCCTCGAAGTACGCGTCGGTCGAGGCGCGCCACTCCTCCTCGGTGAGCTGGTCGCGGCGCCGGGCCGCGAGCTCCTGGCTGCCGAGCGTGGCGAACCCCCACAGATAGGTGTCGACCGCGCGCAGCAGGCGGACCGAGCGCTCCGGGGGCAGCCCGAGGCTCGCGATCGCGGCGAGGGACTGCTCGGCGTGGCGGGCCGCGTTCGGGCCGATCGGGGCGCGGGCGCCGAACTGGGACATGATCCACAGGTGCCGGCGCCCGACCGCGATCTGGCGGTGGAGCACGGCCTTGAGCGCCCGGCGCCAGTCCCCCTCCGGCACCTCGTCGACCAGCATCTCGCCGAGCACCTGGTCGACCATGAGGTCCACCAGGTCGTCCTTGCGCTCGAAGTACGAGTACAGGCTCATCGGCCGCGCCGAGAGCTCGGCGGCCACGCGGCGCACCGAGACGGCCTCGAGCCCCTCCCGGTCGGCGATGTCGACGGCGCAGGCCACGACCGCCTCGCGGGTGAGCTTGTCCGGCTTGGCCGCGGCGGGACGGGTCCAGACGGGTCCGCGGGCTTCGGTCACGGCGGCCAGTCTAGCGGTGTACGAGGATCCGATACGCCGTATCAATCGATGATACGCTGTATCGCATTCCGATACGACGTACGAGGGAGTGGGGAGATGGCGGAGAAACTGCCGCGGGAGCTGGTCGCGCTCGTCGGCGCGATCCTGCTGGGCGTGTTCCTGGTCCAGATGGACTCGACGATGGTCAACATCGCGCTGGAGAGCCTCCGGCGCGACTTCGGGGCCGACCTCGGCACCGTGCAGTGGGTCAGCGCCGCGTACCTGCTCGCGATGGCCGCGGTGATCCCGGTGGCCGGCTGGGCGATCGACCGCTTCGGTGCCCGGTCCGCGTGGCTGGCCTCGCTGGGGCTGTTCACGCTCGGCTCGCTGCTGTGCGGGCTGGCCTGGTCGGCCGGCAGCCTCATCGCGATGCGGGTCGTGCAGGGCGCCGGCGGGGGGATGCTCATGCCGCTGTTCCAGACGATCCTCGCCCGCCGCGCCGCCGGGCAGCGGTTCGGGCAGGTGATGGCCCTGGTCGGCGCGCCGATGCTGCTCGGGCCGGTACTAGGACCGGTGCTCGGCGGCGTGCTGGTCGACGGCCCGGGCTGGCGCTGGATCTTCCTCGTCAACCTGCCGATCTGCGCCGTCGCGGCCTGGGCGGCGGCGCGCGTGATGCCGGTCGAGCGCATCGAGCGCCCGGCCCGCCTCGACGTGCTCGGGCTGGCCCTGCTCTCCCCCGCCCTCGTCGCGATCGTGTGGGCCCTGTCGCGGGCCGGCACCGACGGCGGCCTGCACCCGGCGTCCGCGCTCGCGCTCGGCGCGGGTGCCGCGCTGCTGGGCTGGTTCGTCGTCCACGCGCTGCGGGCGGCCGATCCGGTGGTCGACCTGCGCCTGTTCCGCAGCCGGGCCTTCACCGCGTCGTCGGTCGTGATGTTCCTCGGGATGATCGCGCTGCTCGGCACGCTGCTGCTGATTCCGCTGTACTACCAGCAGGTCCACGGCTTCACCCCGCTGCACGCGGGCCTGCTCATGGCCCCGCACGGGGTCGGCTCGGCCCTGGCGCTCACGGTCGCCGGGCGCCTGGCCGACCGTTTCGGCGGCCGCCGGATCGCGCTCACCGGCGCGCTGCTGCTGCTCGGGGTGACGATCGCGCTCACCCGGCTCTCGGCCGGGACGAGCCAGTGGACGATCGCGGCGCTGATCGCGCTGGGCGGGGCCGGCTTCGGCGGCATCATCGTGGCCGCCCAGTCCGGGGTCTTCGCGGGCCTCAACCGGGCCGAGGTGCCGCACGCCACCACCGCGGTGCGGGTGTTCCAGCAGGTCGGCGGCTCGTTCGGGGTGGCCGTGCTGGCCGTGGCCCTGCAGCGCGGCGCGTCCGGCGCCCGCTCCCTCGACGCGCTCGCCGGCGCCTTCGGCCACACCTTCTGGTGGGCCGCCGGGGCCGCGGCCCTGGCCCTGGTCCCGATCCTGCTGATGCGCGGGAAGACCCCGGACGGCGCGGTGGCCCCGGCCCCCTCGCCCGGGACCACCGCACACGGGACCGCCGCACCCGAGGCCACCGCGTCCGAGGTCACCGCGTCCGAGGTCACGCGAGCCTGACGGCGGCCTCCGCCGCGGCCGCGCGGGCCTGGATGCGCCGGATGTACCGGACCTGCCAGGCCGCCAGGATCACCATCGTGGCGATGAACAGCACGGTGGAGGCGGTGACCGCGGCCGACGTGGACAGGGCCAGCACCAGCGGGATGCGCGCGGCCGCGTCGAAGAGCAGCCCGGCGCCCCAGGTCGCGGACATGACGCGGAAGCTGCGCCGGAAGCCGGGCAGGTCCCGCCACTTCTGCTCGAACTCGGCCGCCTTGGCCGGGTCGCCCTCCTGCATGCGCAGCGCGGCGTGGTAGATCAGCGGGCGGCCGACGAAGCAGGACACCACGAAGGCGAGGCCGGCGATGCCGGTGCCGAAGGACTCCTTGATCAGCAGGAACTTCGGCGAGCCGGTCAGGAACGACAGGCCGAGGCCGACCAGGAACACGCCGAGCATCACGGCGGCGAAGACGTCGAAGCGGCGGGCCCGGGTCGCGACCCAGAGGATCCGGGCACGCGCAGGGCTATTCGCGCTACGCCGCGGAGTTCGGCCGGCGCTACTACGCCCTGCAGCGCGACTGGGCCCGCTGGGTCGTCGAGCAGATGGACCGGGACGCCGCCGGCCCGCCGGACGGCACGGACTGACCCCGTTCAGCGCATCCCGCGGTAGACGCCCCGCAGCCGGTCCAGCCGCTGCCGCTGCTCGTAGGTGGCGCCCAGGCTGATCAGCAGCACGCCGGTGCCGGTGAACAGCAGCAGCATCATCCAGAACGGCAGGCCGATGCGGAACAGCTCGTTCACCGTCGCGATCACCGTCACCGCGGCGCCGACCGCGACCGGGGCCTTCTGCTGCCGGGCCGCGCCGATGGCCACGCAGATGACGCCGGCCAGGATCAGCAGCACCTGGCGCAGCGCGGGCGATTCGGGCTGGGCCACGGCGATCGCGAGGCTGGGGCCGAAGCCGGCCACGAGCGCCGGCCCGTAGGCGAGCCAGCTGCCCAGCTCCGGCCGGTTGCGAATCTCGATCAGGCCGGTGATGAGGGCGAGGCCGGCGAACGGGAGCGTGTAGGCCTCCGGGACCGCGACCCGCACGGTCATGAGCAGCAGCCAGATCGCCAGCAGCTCGGCGACGGACGCGGCCACGATGAGGGTCGTGCGCTGGCGCGGGCTGCGGCCCTTGCGCGCCGCCGACAGGCCCAGGATCGCCCCGACGGCGGTCAGGGCGGCCGCGGTGTGCGCCCACGAGCCGAGGGTCATCAGCACGGCGATGACGGCGCCGGCGTACCCGGCCGCCTCGACCGTCATCGCCTCCCGGTTGATGCTGTCGCTGGGCCGCAGCCGGGGCATGGCCGCGCCCAGCACCAGCAGCGCGGTCGCCACGATCAGCAGCGGGAACGCACATTGCTTCAGGCCCAGGCCGGCCGCGAGCCCGGCGGCCACCGCGAAGCCCTCGGCGGTCGAGGCGGCCACGTTCCAGCCGAGCATCCGCGCGGTCGCGGTCTTGCCCCAGATGCCGCCGATCGCGCCGACCACCACCGAGCCGGCCAGCCAGGTCAGGGTCTGGCTGCGGGTGGCCATGCTCCCGGCGCCGCCCGCGCCCGCGGCCAGCACCGCGATGACGAACACCAGCCGCCGGGCGCCGGTCATGAGCCGCGCGTCGGGGCTGTCCGGGCTCGGCGGCAGCGTCAGGGCCAGGCCCAGGCCGGCGATGGTGGCCACCAGCAGCGCCAGCGTCGGCTGCACCGGCCACGGCGCGTCGAGCGCGGCCGGGGCGATGAGCAGCGTCAGGGCCGCGCCGGGCACCACGATCGCCACGGCCCGGTTGGCGATCGCCTGCGCGTCGCCGCCCAGCCCCACGGCCATCAGGGCGGCGGCGACGGTGAGCAGGAAGGCGCCCAGCACATGGGTGCTGTTGCCTGCGTACTGCGCCAGCGGCCCCAGATGCGCCGCGGTGGCCGGGGTGCCGGTCCACGGCTGCTGGAGCCAGCGGTACGGCCCGGCGAGCGCGGCGAACAGTGCGGGCGCGATGAACACCACGACGATCGCGGCCGGGATGCCGGCGGCGGCCGCGACGCCCATCGCGAAGTTGCGCGGGATGCGCTGCTCGCCGGCGCGCGCGCCCGGGCGGCGGCCGGAGCGGTCGGGCCGGAAGCGCCCGAGCTCGGGTTCGGCCGGGCGGTACCAGTTCGCCCGCAACAGCTCCGCGAGCACCCCGAGCAGCGCGGCGGCCGCGGCGTAGACGACCGCGCCGTCGCGCTGGACCACGAGCGCCGCCACGGCCGTCGTGGTCGCCGCGACCGCGACGCCGGTGCTGACGTAGGGCATGTATCCGGGCGCCTGCTGCGCCCCGGCCGCGGCGACGGCGAGGCCCACGGCGGCGGTCGCGAGCGCGGCGATGAGGATGGTGCTGGGCCGGTCCGGGTGCAGGCTGCCGACCATGGCCGCGGCCGCGCCGGTGAACGCGAACAGGGCGCCGGCGACCCCGGCCCCGCCGACGACGGTCAGCGGGCCGCCGTCGACGTCGTCCGCGCCGTCCTCGCCATCCTCGTGGGGATCACTGGCGCGCTCGCCCGCGGCCGCGCGCCGCAGGGCGACTGTGCGGGCCAGGGCGGCGACGAAGGCGCCGCTGATGCCGAGCGCGGCCAGGGTGCCCGCGGTCGCGCCCGGGCGCACGAGGCTCGCCCCGGCCGCGTAGAGCCCGGCGACGAGGGCGGCGCCGAGGCGCGTGTAGACCCCGCGCCAGCTGCGGGCGAAGGAGGCCCACGCGGCGACGCCGGTGGCCGCGGCCCAGCCGATGACCATCGGGGCCGACCAGCCCAGGCCCAGCCCGACCGGCGCGCCGAGGGTGGCGAGCACGAGGGCGGCCGAGGCGGTGTCGTCGCCGTAGGGCTGCGGCAGCGCGATCGCGGCCGCCCCGGCGAGCAGCAGCAGGGCGATCGGGATCTGCCAGCCGAACTCCGCGAGCCCGTGCGCGGTCTGCGCCCAGCGGGCGTCCAGCGGGGCGTGCCACATGGGGTCGGCTGCCCGGATCACCCCGATCGCGCCGATCACCGACAGCGCACCGGCGTAGAGGCCGGTGCCGAAGCCGACCATGGCCGCGCCCGCGACCGGCCCCCGCCGCCACTCCTCCGGCAGCGACGAGCGGGCCGCGACCGCGACGAGGAACACGAGCACGGCGAGGACCACGACCTCGATGCCGGAGGCGGCCAGGGACACGGCCCGGGCCAGGGCGCCGATCGCGGCGATGGTGACCGCCGCGGCGGCCGCGTCGGAGCCGGTGAACTCGACGCCGAAGGTCTGCCGGTCGTCCATGCGCGGCGCCGCCCACAGCATCACCGCGGCGACGAGCATGAGCAGGCCGATGACGAAGTCGATGGTGGTCGCGCCGGGCGCGATGACCGTGGCGAGGCCGACCGCGACGGCGCCGGCGGTGGCCCCGGCCAGCAGCGGCACGCTCGGCTCCCCGCCGGCGCGGTCCCGGGCGACCTGGATCAGGGCGGCCACGCCGAGGCTGACCGCGAGCGCGAGGAAGCTCAGCACCAGCACGACGGTCGCGCCGCCCGGCAGGCCGCCGAAGACGATCGCGGCACTGGACGCGGCCGCGCCGGGCAGGGCGAAGAGCGCGCCCCCGGCGGCGGCGTCGGCGACCCGCTGGGTGACCGCGAGCCGGTCGCCGTCGGTCTGGTGCGGGCGGGGCAGCCATGCGATCGCGGCCCCGGCGACGGCGATCGCGGTCAGGGTGAGCGCGGTCGCGCCCGGGCGGACCAGGGCGGCCGCGGCGGCGTAGAGGCCGAGCACGAGCGCGGCGCCGAGGCAGACCCACGCGGTGTGCGGGGCGCGCACGCGCAGGGCCAGGGCCCCGATCACGACCGCCGCACTGACCGCCAGGGCCGGGATCGCCAGCCAGCTCAGGCCGAGCGCGGCGGGCGCGACGAGCAGGGTCAGGGCCGCGCCGACGACCGCGATGTCGGTCCGCAGCTCGTCCGGGGCCACCTCGGGACCCACGTTGTCGCGCAGCCGGACCGCCACCGGGTCGCTGCGGCCGCTGAGCATGAGGATGCAGGCGCCCGTGAGCAGCAGGATGGCGACGACGTACTGCCAGCCCTCCGGCCCGACGGCGGCGTGGATGCGGGCCTCGTACGCCCCCAGATCCGCCTTCCAGACCGGCCACGCGGCCCGCAGCGGCGCGGCGATGCCGGGGAAGGCCCGCACCAGCACCAGCAGCGTGGCCCCGGCGGCCGCGACCGACACGGCGTAGCGCGGCCCCCGGCGGGCGTCCTCGGGCAGGAACGGCACCCCCGCGGCCGCGACGGTCACCGCGAGCGCGAGGAACAGCGGGGTGGAGCCGGGCAGCCAGACGGCGCCGACCCGCGCGATGGCCACGATGACCGCGCCGGTGGCCACGCCCGCGGCGATGTCCGGCAGCATCCCGCGGCGCCAGGTCAGCGCGCCGCCGACGCCGAGCGCGGCGGCCACGAGCATGGCCGCGGCGGCCTGCAGGGTGGGGACACGCTCGTCGGTGAGGGCCAGCCCGACCGCGGCCGCCAGCAGCGCGACGCCGGTGGCCACGGCGAAGAGGATCCAGGCCAGGTCGCGCATGAGCCCGTCGGCGATGCGGTTGGTGCGGCCGGTGTGGGCGAGCTCGTCCTCGGCGGCGGCGTCCTCGTGGTGCGCGTCGAGCCGTCGTTGGATCGACTGCTTGAGCGCGACGGCGAAGCCAAGGTCGATCAGCGCCACGCCCGACAGCGCGATCGCCCAGCCGGTCGGGCCGTGGATCGCGTCGTAGAACAGCAGCGGCAGGACCGGCTGCAGGGCCAGCAGCGTCGCGTAGCGGGAGGCGATGAGGTGGCTCTGCATGCTGTACACGGCGGCGACCCCGGCCGTGAGCAGACAGACGAGGCCCAGATAGGTGCTGAACTGGGGCCGGTCCGCGCCCAGCAGCTTCTCCGAGCGCACCACGTAGCCGTCGAGCAGCACGAGCAGCAGGGCGACGGACGCGACGGTCTCGGCGGTCGCGCTCAGCCCGCGCTTGACCAGCACGAGCGGCAGGGCCAGGGCGATCGCGGTGATGACGGCCAGGGACAGCACCCGGCCGACGGTGCCGATGCTGCCGAACGCGTCGAGGGTGAGCACGATCGCGGCGCCGGCCAGCAGCAGGCCGCCGAGCGCCAGGACCGACGCCTGCATGCTGCTCTCGGTGGCCTCGGGCTGGTCGCCGGGCGGGAGGCTCTTCTGGCCCCCGCTCGGCCGGCGCGGCGGAGGGGGCGCGTTGAGCGGCGCGATGCGGGGCCCGCCGGCCGCGGGCACGTGCCCGCTCTCGGCCGTGTGCGGCGCGCGGGGCGAGAAGCGCTGCTGGCTCGGCGGCAGCGTCGTGGTCGCGGTCGTGGTCGTCGTGACGGCCACCGGCTCCGCGGGCGCGCTCGCCGGGGTCGCCGCGGGCGGGACGGCCTCGCGCTGGCGGCCCAGGAGCGGCCGCTTCGCCTTGGCTTCCTGGGCGGCGCGCTCGGCGTCGACGGCCGCGCGGACCTTGCGCCGGAGGCTGTCGCGCTGCGCGGAGGTGTGCGCGAGCTGCTTGCGCAGCATTTGCGTGTTTTCGGTGAGGTCCCGCTTCTTCTGCTCCAGCGCCGCGACGGTCCGCTGGAACAGCGCGAGGGCCGCCGCGTCCGAATCGTGCGGCCGGCCGCACGAACGGCAGCCGGTGGCCTCGCTGGCCGGCCCACCGCACGCCGGGCACGGATACGTCTCCACGCCACTCCTCCCCCGGTGCTCTCGGCCGGGACTCCGCGGTGCGGTGCCCCGGCCGTTCACGCCCTACTGGGAAGAATGCCTTGTTTCGCCGGGCGACGAAAGCGATGTGCCCGTTCGGGAGGTTCTCTATGAAACGACCGGGCGCCCCATGCCGCGGTACTCCCAGCCGGCCGCGACCCAGACCGCCTGGTCGAGGCAGTTCCGGCCGTCGATGACCTTCTTCGCGGAGACGAGCGGCGAGAGCGCCTGCGGGTCGGTGTTGCGGAACTCTTCCCACTCCGTGAGCACACAAACGAGGTCGGAGTCGGTGACCGCGTCGGTGAGCGTCTTGGCGTAGGAGACGTCGCCGACCTCGGCCCGGGCCTGCTCCATGCCCTCCGGGTCGTAGACCGTGACCTCGGCGCCGGAGCGGGCGAGCTTGCGCACGACCGAGAGGGCCGGCGAGTCGCGCACGTCGTCGGAGTTGGGCTTGAAGGTCGCGCCCAGCACCGTGATCTTGGTGCCGGCCAGGTCCGGGCCGGCCGGGCCGTAGCCGCGGCCGAGCAGCTCGGCGGAGAGCTGGACGATCTTCTGCCGGCGGCGCTGGTTGATCAGGTCGACCTCGTGCAGGAACCGCAGCGCCTCGCCGACGCCGAGCTCCTGGGCGCGGGCCTGGAACGCGCGGATGTCCTTGGGCAGGCAGCCGCCGCCGAAGCCGACGCCGGCGCGCAGGAACTTGTTGCCGATGCGGGCGTCGTAGCCGATGGAGCGGGCCAGCTGGGTGACGTCGGCGCCGGCCGCCTCGCAGACCTCGGCCATCGCGTTGATGAAGGAGATCTTGGTGGCCAGGAACGCGTTGGCCGCGACCTTCACGAGCTCGGCGGTGGCGAAGTCGGTGACCACGACCGGGACCTCGCGGTCCTCGGTGACGGCGAGGTCGAAGACGCCCTTGTGGGCCGAGTAGAGCATGCCGGTCGCCCACTCGGACTTGACGCCGAAGATGACGCGGTTGGGCCGCAGCACGTCCTCGACGGCCACGCCCTCCTGCAGGAACTCGGGGCTCCAGGCCACCTCGACGCCGAGGTCGACGGTCGAGTGCCGGGCGACGAGCTGCTCGATCCACTCGGCGGTGCCGACCGGGACGGTCGACTTGCCGACGATGAGCGCCTTGCGGGTCAGGTGCGGCGCGAGGTTGGAGACGGCGCTCTCGACGTGGGAGAGGTCGGCGGCCATGCCGTCGGGGCGCTGCGGGGTCCCCACGCAGATGAAGTGGATGTCCCCGAACTCGGCGACCTCTTCGTAGGAGGTGGAGAACCGCAGCCGACCGGCCGACAGGTTCTTGCGCAGCAGCTCGTCGAGGCCGGGCTCGTGGAACGGCACGTCGCCGCCCGCCAGCTTGGCGATCTTGGCCTCGTCGATGTCGAAACCGATCACCTCGTAACCGAGTTCCGCGAAGCAGATGGCGTACGTCGCGCCGAGATATCCGGTGCCCAGGAAGGTCAGCCGGGGCCGCGCCGAACCGGACGGCGGGGCTACGACAGGTGGGGTGCTGGGGTACGCGATGGTCACGCCTTGTCTCCGCTCGATCGAGGTCTGCTCGGCCGACCCTCACCTGGTGGGATCGGGCCGACGTCGCCACGGCGAGGATAGACCCTTGGAAGCTACCGTGCCTCCGGCCATTTCGTTACTCGTCGGTATGCTCACAGCGGCGGGCTACTGAACGCGGGTTCAGTAGCGCTGTGACGAGGGGGTTTGCCGTGTTCGAGGTGTATGCACTGCCCGAGGAGCACATCGCTGTGCGTGAGGCTGTGCGCGCGGTCTGTGACGGCAAGGTCGCACCGAACGCGGCGGCTGCGGACGAATCCAGCGAGTTCCCTCAGGCGTCGTACGACGCGCTGCGTGCATCCGACTTTCACGCGCCGCACATTCCTGTCTCCTATGGCGGCGCCGGAGCCGACGCGCTCGCCACCGCGATCGTCATCGAAGAGGTCGCGCGGGCCTGCGCCTCGTCCTCACTCATCCCGGCCGTGAACAAGCTCGGCACCATGCCGCTGCTGCTGGCCGGCTCCGAGTCGCTGAAGCAGCGCTACCTGCCCGCGGTGGCCCGCGGCGACGCGATGTTCTCCTACTGCCTGTCGGAGCCCGACGCCGGCAGCGACGCAGCCGGAATGAAGACCCGCGCGGTGCTGGAAGGCGACACCTGGGTCCTCAACGGGGTCAAGCGCTGGATCACCAACGCCGGCGTGAGCGAGTACTACACCGTCTTCGCCGTCACCGATCCCACCGCGCGCGCGCGAGGCATCTCGGCCTTCGTGGTCGAGAAGTCCGACGCCGGCGTGAGCTTCGGCGCACCCGAGAAGAAGCTCGGCATCAAGGGCAGCCCGACCCGCGAGGTCTACCTCGACAACGTCCGCATCCCGGCCGACCGCATCATCGGCGCGCCCGGCACCGGCTTCGGCACCGCGATGCGCACCCTGGACCACACGCGCGTGACGATCGCGGCGCAGGCCCTGGGCATCGCGCAGGGGGCGCTGGACTTCGCGCTCGGCTACGTCCAGGAGCGCAAGCAGTTCGGCAAGCCCATCGCGGACTTCCAGGGCATCCAGTTCATGCTGGCCGACATGGGCATGAAGCTGGAGGCCGCGCGCCAGCTGACCTACGCCGCGGCGGCGAAGTCGGAGCGCGGCGACGCGGATCTGACGTATTTCGGCGCGGCGGCGAAGTGCTTCGCCTCGGACGCGGCCATGTCCATCACAACGGACGCGGTGCAGCTGCTCGGCGGCTACGGCTACACGAAGGACTTCCCGCTGGAGCGCATGATGCGCGACGCGAAGATCACGCAGATCTACGAGGGCACGAACCAGGTCCAGCGCATCGTCATGGCCCGCCAGCTGCTGCAGGCCTGACCGATCGCGAGAGGCCGGCCCCGGCGCTCGGCGGCGCGACCGGGACCGGCCTCTGCTGTACTGCCACGACGACCATCTATCTATTTACGTCTTGTGTCAAGTCCGGAATTAACACCCGCGTTACAGACCGGGCGCGCCGCCGTTCTCGTCGGCCGCGTTCACCTGGGTGATTTCGGTCGGCCCGAGGTGAACCCGGGCCCGCCGTGGTGACCCCGCCGTCACCCTGGAGCCGGTTTGCCTACTGGTCGAGGGCGTGCGGCGGCCAGACGTGCCATGCGGCGATGTCGATGATCGCGGTGGTCCGCGGCTGCTCCCGGTTCGCGTAGGGCTTGCCGGTGTAGTGCGTGGCGATGCGGTCGATGTCCACGAGCTCCGGGTCGTCCTTGAGCTCGGCGACGGTGCCGGTGACGGAGATGTGGGTGTACCAGTTCTCCTTGTCGAGCACCGTCAGGCTGACGCGGGGCTCCTGGCGCAGGTAGGCGAGGCGCTTGCGACCGGCGTCCATGTTCACGACGATGCGGCCGTCCTCGAAGAGGTACCAGGTGGCCACCGAGACGGGCTGCCCGTCCTGGCGCACGGTCGCGATGACGGCTGGGTTGGGCTGGGCGAGCAGCCGCTGCAGAGACTCAGGAAGTGTCACGTCTCCACCGTACGATCCCGCCGGCGGGCGCGGTCGCTACCCGATGCGGTCGCGGAGCCAGGCGATGAGCGCCGGGTATTCGCCGAGGATCCGGGCCACGGCCGCGGTGTCCTCGGGCCGCAGGAGCCGCTGCTCGGCGATGCAGGCCGCCTGCTCGGCCAGCAGCCGCTCGGCCTCGGCGTCGTTGCCGCCGGCGACGGCCCGGTTGCGCAGGCGCGCGTAGCACGCGATCGCCTCTTCGACGGCCTCGAGCGCGGCGTCGTAGCGCGCGCTGTCCCGCCGGTTCCACTCGAACGACCCGACCCCGCCGACCGCCGAGTAATCGGACATCGATCCTCCTCACCGTCAACGCGACGCGGTCACTGTACCGCTACGCCATGGCTGCGTGGGGTCACCGATCGAAGTTCGAAAAGCCCGACCTTTTCCGCCCCAGATCAGCGCACCTGACGGCGGGCGTTGATGATTCGCACGAGTCGAATCAAGCGCGGCGCCACGACGAGGATCGTGCCCGCGAGAAGCAGCAGCAGGGTCACCGAGGCCACCCCGGCGACGACGACACCGCTCACCGCGCGGGCCGGCTCGGCGCCGGGAACGGTCCTCGGCGGCGCGGCGGCCGCGCGGCCGAACGCGAGCGCGGAGGCCACGGTGGCACCGCCGACCAGCGCGTGCGCCGTCCACCGGTGGAGCTTGCCGCCCTGGTGCGCCGTCATGCCGTACCCGCCCTCGTCCGCCCGAACCAACACCTCCGATAACGGAAGAAACAGACAAAGAGTTGCGCCGATCAGGCGATGCGGGCCCATTGGCCGCGCTCGGCCAGGTGCAGCACGAGCGCGGCGATGTTCCAGGCGTCGTCCGCGCCGTTGTGGTGGCGCCCCTCGAGGGGCAGGCCCGCCGTCTGCAGGGCGCCGGCCATGCCCTGCCTGCGCAGTCCGTGCGCGTCGGCGAAGACGGCCTTCGCGTTGGTGTGGTCGGAGCCGAAGGGGTACCGCTGCCGCCCCTGACATTGCCGCTCGAACTGCTTGCGGTCGTAGTCGCCCCAGCTCGCCCAGGGCCGCGAGTCACTGCGGTGCACGGTGCGCAGGCGCTCGCACGCCTCGGCGAACGAGAGCCCGGCCGCGGCCTCGGCGGGGGTGATGCCGGTCAGCTCGGTGCAGAACGCGCTGACGGCCGAGCGCGCGGGCCGCACCATGATCCGGTCCCGGTCGACGCGCTCCCGCGCGTCGAGGTCCACGACGCAGACCCCGACCTCGATGATCTCGTTCACCTGCCCGGCGGGCGGCTGCCCGGCCCAGCACGTCGCCTCGACGTCGATCACATTGAGCAGCCGTCCCATGACCGCCGAGGGTAGGCGCGACCGGCCCGGCCGCGCCTCCGGATTATCTCGGTGGCGCCAGTCGGTGCTGCTAATCGGTGATGGGCTCGATCAGCGACGCCGACAGGGCGGCGTCCTTCTCCGCGACCATGGCGCGCAGGGACTCCTGGAAGTCGCGGACCTTGGCCAGCAGCTCCGGGTTCGCGGAGGCCAGAATGCGCACGGCGAGCAGACCCGCGTTGCGCGCGCCGCCGATGGACACGGTGGCGACCGGGATGCCGGCCGGCATCTGCACGATCGACATCAGCGAGTCGAGGCCGTCCAGATATTTCAGCGGTACCGGCACGCCGATCACCGGCAGCGGCGTGGCCGAGGCGACCATGCCCGGCAGGTGAGCGGCCCCGCCCGCGCCCGCGATGATGACCTTCAGGCCCCGGGCCACGGCATCGCCCGCGTAGTCGAGCATCAGGTGCGGGGTGCGGTGCGCCGAGACGACGCGGACCTCGTAGCCGATGCCGAACTCATCGAGGGCGTCGGCCGCGAGCCGCATGACCGGCCAGTCGGAGTCGCTGCCCATGATGACGCCGACCTCGATCACTGGCGCGCTCAATGCTGGTACCCCTCCTCGAGAATGCGGGCGGCCTTGCGAGCCCGTCGACGGCAGTCTTCCAGGTCGTCGCCGAGCACCGTCACGTGCCCGATCTTGCGGCCGGGGCGGACCTGCTTGCCGTAGAGGTGGACCTTGGCCCCGGGCTCCTCGGCGAACAGGTGGTGCAGGCGCTCGTCGATGGACATCCCGCCCGCCTCGCCGCCGAGCACGTTGGCCATGACCACGGCCGGCGCGGTGAGCCGCGTGTCGCCCATCGGGTAGTCGAGCACGGCCCGCAGGTGCTGCTCGAACTGCGAGGTGCGCGCGCCCTCGATGGTCCAGTGCGCGGAGTTGTGCGGGCGCATCGCGAGCTCGTTGATGAGCAGGCGCCCGTCGGTCGTCTCGAACAGCTCGACGGCGAGCACGCCGACCACGCCGAGCCCGGTCGCGATGTCGATGGCGAGCCGCTGGGCCGCGATCGCGAGGTCCTCGTCGAGGCCGGGGGCGGGCGCCAGCACCTCCACGCAGATCCCGCCCTCCTGGACGGTCTCCACGACCGGGTAGGCCGCGACCTGCCCGAGCGGCGAGCGCGCGACGACCGCGGCCAGCTCGCGCTTGAGCGGCACCATCTCCTCGGCGATCACTTCGACGCCGGGCGGCACATCGGCCATCGAGTGCGCGACGAACACGCCCCGCCCGTCGTACCCGCCGGTCACCGTCTTCACGATCACCGGCCAGCCGACCTCGTCGCCGAAGGCCTGGACGTCGCCGTCGGTCCAGCGCGGCATCGGGAGCCCGAGCCCGCCGAGGTGCTCGCGCATGGCCCGCTTGTTCTGGGCGAAGCGCAGCGCGTCGGCGCCCGGCAGCAGGGTGAAGCCCTCGCTCGCCAGCTGCCGGATCAGGTCGCCGGGCACGTGCTCGTGGTCGAAGGTGACCACGTCGCAGCCCTTGGCGAACTCGCGCAGCGCGTCGATGTCGTCGTGGCGGCCGATCCGCACGTCGGCGGCGACGAGCGCGGCGCCGTCGTCGGGCGAGACGGCGAGCACGCGCAGCGACTGGCCGAGGGCGATCGCCGCCTGGTGGGTCATCCGGGCCAGCTGCCCGCCGCCCACCATGCCGACGACGGGAAGTCCGGTTCGGGTGTCCATAGGCTGGCCAGCCTATCGTTCCCGCGTTCGGGCCCGGTGCGCGGACGATATGCCGGGCGCCGAGGCGCCCCGACATATCGCACATCTCGCAGGTGCACCGGGCCCGGTCAGACCGCCGGTCCGCGCTTGCGCAGCTCGTCCACGGACTCCATGGCCTGCCGCAGCTCGGTCAGCCACGTGTCCGCGTGCTGCCCGACGAGCGCCACGCACCACGCGAGCGCCTCGGACCGCGACCGCGCCACGCCTGAGTCGACCAGCGTGTCGAGCACCTGCCGCTCGGCCTGGCGCAGGCGGGTCATCACCGGCGCCGAGTGCGTGGTGAACAGCTCCCGGGCCTCGCCGACCTGCACGCCCCAGGAGACCTTGCGGCGGTAGCGCCGCTCGAGCTGCTGGGCGATGCCGATCCGCTGGTCGCGGGTCGTCTCGCGGAAGCCCGCGATCCGGCCCTGCTCGGCGGCGGCCCGGTCGGCGTCGCTCGCGTCCTCGGCCAGGGCCGGCGCGCTGAGCCGGCCCACGATCAGGATCTCGTCGCGGTCGATGGTCACCTCGGCCGGACCTTGGAACCAGCTCTCCGGCAGCGCCCCGCCGATCCAGGCGGTGGCGTCGTCGGCGGGCGGGGGCTCGCTGCGCGGCCCGCCGCCGCGCCCCCAGGGGGCATCTCCTCGTCGCATCATCATGATTACACGATTACACCGTTACAGCGGTCGGCCAACCGCGAGCGCTACGCTGCCAGCGGAATACCGTGAATGCCGATAAGTCCGAAATATCCGGTGAGGGGCGAGCCGGATATTTCGCGACCCACCTTCGCTCACGCGAGCTTGGCGACCAGGTCCTCCAGCGCGGTGACCGGCGCGTCGCACACGAAGCCGCGGCAGACGTACGCCGTTGCCTGGCCGCCGCGCAGGGGGCGGTCCGACAGCAGCGGCACCCCGGGACGATCGGGCGCGCCGGAGACCACCACGGCGCCGGGCGGGGCGTGCCACCACGCCGCCGCGACCAGCGGGTCCGATGGGTCGGTGGTGGCGATCGCGATCTCGAACGGCCCCGAGCGCAGCGCCTCCCCCGCGGCGCACGCGTAGCCCGTGAACCGCCCGTGCGTGGCCGCCACGACGGAGACCGTCGCGAGGGCGCGCTCGGCCGCCTCGCGGTACGCCGTGTCCGCCGTCAGCGCCGAGAACGTCACGAGCGCCGCGCACACCGCGGACAGCCCGGCCGGGGTGGCGTTGTCGGTGATGTCGGCCGGGCGGGCCACGAGCGCCTCGGCGTCGTCGGCGGTGTCGAAGAAGCCCCCGGACTCGGGGTCGCGGAAGTGCTGAAGCGCCACGTCGAGCAGCTGCCGGGCCAGGTCGAGCCAGCGGCCGTCGCCCGTCGCCTGGTGCACGGCGCAGAACGCCTCGGCGACCGCGCCGTAGTCCTCGAGCACGCCCGCCGGCTCACCGGCCACGCCGTCGCGGGAGACCCGGCGCAGGCGGCCGCCGACGAGATGCGTGCCGGCCAGGAACTCGGCGGTCTCGACGGCCAGCGCAATCGCTTCCGGGTCGCCGTACGCCTTCCCGAACTCGACCAGCCCCGTGATCGCCAGGCCGTTCCAGGCCGCGACCACCTTGCCGTCGCGGGCGGGCTGGGGCCGGATCGTGCGGGCCGCCAGCAGCCGGGTGCGGATGTCGTGCCAGCGCTCGGCGTTCATCGGGTCCTCGGGCAGCTGGAGCACCGACGAGCCGTGCTCGAAGGTGCCCTCCGGCGTGACCTGCAGCAGGTACCGCGCCCAGGCCCCGTCGACCTCGCCGAGCACCTCGTCGAGCTGGGCCGGGGTCCAGACGTAGGTCAGGCCCTCCTCGCCGTCCGCGTCGGCGTCGAGCGCGGAGATGAAGCCGTGCCCGTCGTGCAGCTCCTGCGAGAGGAACGCGACGAGCTCGTGGGCGACCCGGCGGCCGGTCCCGCTGCCGGCGATGCGGTCGAGGTGGGTGTAGACCCGCAGCAGCATCGCGTTGTCGTAGAGCATCTTCTCGAAGTGCGGCACGGTCCAGGTGCCGTCGACGGCGTACCGCGCGAAGCCCCCGGCGAGCTGGTCGTACATGCCGCCGCGGGCCATCCGCTCGCAGGTGTGCCGGACCGCGTCGAGGATCGCCTCCTCCCGCGTGCGCTGGTAGTGGCGCAGAAGGAACAGCAGCGCCATGTGCGGCGGGAACTTGGGCGCGCCGCCGAAGCCGCCGTGCTCCGCGTCGTAGGACTTCATGAGCGAGGTCGCGGCGGCGCGCAGTACCGCATCGTCCATGGGGTTGGACGGCGGACGCTCCGCCACCTTGCGGATGGCCTCGACCACCGCGGCGCCCTGCTGCAGCACGCCCTCGCGCTGGTCGCGCCAGGCGGCCGCGACGGCCTGGACGAGGCTCGCGAACGCCTCGCGCGGGAAGTAGGTCCCGCAGTAGAAGGGCTCGCCGTCGGGCGTGGCGAACACCGTCATCGGCCAGCCGCCCTGGCCGCTCATCGCCTGGGTGGCGGTCATGTAGACGGCGTCGACGTCGGGCCGCTCCTCGCGGTCGACCTTGATCGGCACGGTGAGCTCGTTGACGAGCTTGGCCACGCCCTCGTGCTCGAAGGACTCGTGGGCCATCACGTGACACCAGTGGCAGGCCGCGTATCCGACCGAGATGAGCACGGGCACGTCGCGGCGGCGCGCCTCCGCGAACGCCTCGGGCGACCACTGCCACCAGTCGACCGGGTTGTCCTTGTGCTGCTGCAGGTAGGGCGAGGTCGCCCCGGCGAGACGGTTGGCCATGGGGGTCAGGCTACCCAGGCCGGGTGCGGACATGTACCGATCCGCCGGGCCGCTCGGCGGCGGTCGCTAGGACTGAGCGGCGGCTTCGCCGGAGGCCCGCAGCACGAGCAGGTCGAGGGCGTCGACGACGGGCTGCGTCGGATCGGCGGACCGGAGCCGGGCCAGGCCGCGCGCGTACTCCTCGTCGCCGATCAGCAGGAGCGGGGTGTGGGCCGCGCGGTCGAAGGTGTCGACGATGTGGCCCAGGGTCGGCGCCGTCAGCTGGGGAACGGGTTCGAGGGCCAGGGCGGCGAAGCCGGCGGAAGCGAATCCGCGGGCGACGTCCAACGCGGACGGGAATCGCGTGGCCATCGCGGTCGCGGCCTCCGGGAAGTGCGTGAACAGCGAGATGCCGTCGGGGCGGCCCGCGAACGCCGAGCGGATCAGCACCAGGCCGCCGGGGCGCAGGACGCGGCGGATCTCCGCGGCCGCGGCGGGCAGGTCGGGGAGGTGGTGCACGACGGTGGAGAGCCAGACCGCGTCCACGTCGCCGTCCGGGAGCGGGATGTGCTCGGCGTCGCCCCCGAGGATCGACTCCTGCGCGAGCGCGCGCATCGCGGCGGACGGCTCGATGCCGAGGGGGGTCAGGCCGTACCAACGCCGGAACGCCGACATCCACTGACCCGTTCCGGCCCCGAGGTCGAGCAGGCGCGTCTCGGCGGTGGGGCGCAGGTAGTGCGCGATGCGCTCGCGCCATCCCCGCAACGCGTCGTCGTCGAGGTGCCGTCCGGCGGCGAACGCGGTCGCGGCCCTGGTGTCGTACTCGATGAGCGCCACGGCATCAGTCTGGACATCTCGCGCCCCTCGTGCCACAGTTCTAGAACAGTCACTGTTCTAGAACTGTGGAGGCTCACCATGACTGAGCTGCTCATTCGGCCGCGCCACTCCGTGATGACCGACCCGGGCGCGCTCGGGCGGTTCGGGGAGTACGGCGGGCGGTACGTGCCCGAGTCGCTCATCGGCGCCTGCCGCGAGGTCGAGGACGCGTTCCGGGAGGCGTGGGCCGACCCGGCGTTCCGCGGGCAGCTCGACCGCCTGCTGGCCACGTACGCGGGCCGCCCGACCCCGCTCACGCCCGCGCTGCGGCTCTCCGCCGAGCTCGGGCTGACGGTGCTGCTCAAGCGCGAGGACCTGACCCACACCGGCTCACACAAGATCAACAACGTGCTCGGGCAGGCGCTGCTGGCGAAGCGGATGGGGCGTACGAAGCTCATCGCGGAGACCGGCGCCGGCCAGCACGGCGTGGCCACGGCGACGGCGGCAGCGCTGTTCGGCCTCTCCGCGACCGTCTACATGGGCGCGAAGGACATCGAGCGCCAGGAGCTCAACGTCTTCCGGATGCGCATGCTCGGCGCCGAGGTCGTGCCCGTGCACACCGGGGCCCAGACGCTGAAGGACGCGACCAGCGAGGCGATGCGCGCCTGGGTCGGCGAGGTCGCGACGGCGCACTACTGCATGGGCTCGGTGCTGGGCCCGGCGCCGTACCCGTGGATGGTCCGCGAGTTCCAGCGCGTCATCGGCGACGAGGCCCGGCGCCAGTGCGCGACCGAGCTGCGCGCGGCCGTGCCCGACTACGTGGTGGCCTGCGTGGGCGGCGGCTCGAACGCGGCCGGCACCTTCGCCGGCTTCGTCGACACGCCGGCCCGGCTGATCGGCGTCGAGGCCGACGGCGGAGCGGGCGCGAGCCACGGCCAGCTCGGCGTCCTGCACGGCGTGCGCTCCCTGTTCCTGCAGGACGACGACGGCCAGGTGGCCGAGGCCCACTCCATCGCGGCCGGCCTGGACTACCCCGGCGTCGGCCCCGAGCACGTCCACCTGCGCGACCTCGGCCGGGCCCGCTACGTCACCGTCTCCGACGCCGAGGTCGTGACCGCGTTCGGCCGGCTCGCCCGCACCGAGGGCATCGTCGCGGCCCTCGAGTCCGCGCACGCGCTGGCCTGGGTCATGCGCGGCGAGCTGCCCGCGGGCTCGACGGTGCTCGTCACCGTGTCGGGCCGCGGCGACAAGGACCTCGCGTCGATGCGGGAGGCGTTGTGAAACTGCTGATGCCGTACGTCACCGCCGGCGTGACCTCGTCGTGGACGGACTATCTGACGGCGTTCGCGGACGCCGGGGCCGACTATCTGGAGGTGGGCCTGCCGTTCTCGGATCCGACCCTGGACGGCCCGACGATCCAGGAGGCCACGGAGACCGCGTTGTCCCGCGGCGCGACCCTGGATCGCATCTTGGCCGATCTTGCCGCGGTCTCCGTTTCGGTACCGCTCATCGCCTCCACCTACGCCAACCTCGTGATCCGCTCGGGCGCCGCGGCGTTCTGCGCCCGCCTGAAGGCGGCGGGCTTCACGGCCCTGATCGTGCCGGACCTGCCCCTGGAGGAGTGCGAGGAGGTGGCCGCCCACATCGACCTGATCCTGCTGGCCTCCCCCGCGACTCCGGACGCCCGCCTGGCCGAGATCGGCCGGAGAAGCCGCCACTTCGTCTACGGCGTCACGGTGATGGGCACGACGGGCGAGCGGACGTCGCTGGCCTCGTCCGCCGCCGACCTGGCCGCCCGCCTGAAGCCGCAGACCTCGCTGCCGGTCCTGCTCGGCTTCGGCATCTCGACACCGGCCCAGGCGGCGCAGGCCGCGTCACTGGCGGACGGCGTGGTGGTGGGCGCGGCCCTGATGCGCAGGATCCTCGACGGCGCGAGCGCGGCCGAGGCGGGCGACTACGTTCGCGCCTTGCGGGCGGCGATATCGTAGCGGCCTGCTTGCATCAGGCTTCAGCTTCAGGCTCCAGGAGGACCGGTTGCCCCGCGACGGCGAACCCCGCTACCGCGCCATTGCGACCGACCTGGCCGCGAAGATCCGCAGCGGCTTCTACGCCCCCGGGGCGGCCCTCCCGGCCCAGCGCGACCTGAGCACCGCCTACGGCGTCACCTTGATGACCCTGCGGCAGGCCCTGCGCCAGCTGAGCGACGAGGGCCTGATCGTCCAGCAACCGGGGCGGGGCACCTTCGTGTCCCCGCCCCACCTGGCCTACCGCCTGGGCTCCCTGCGCAGCCTGACCGACGACCTGCGAGACCAGGGCTTCGCGGTGGCCACCACGGTGATCTCGTCGACCCTGACGGACTCGAAGACCTTCGGCGGGCGCGCCCTGCGCCTGGAGCGGGTCCGCACGTTCGCCGGCCGCCCCTCGGTGCACCAGGTGTCGTGGGTGCCGGCCCCGTACGCCACCCCCTTGCTGGAGGTGGACTTCGCGACGACGGCCTTGTACACGGCCCTGTCGAACGCGGGCGTCCCGGTCCTGCGGGCGACGGAGACCGTGAGCCCGGGCCTGCTGGACGCCACGTCGTCGGCGCTGCTGGCCGAGCCCGCGAACACCCCGGTCTTCATCAGCACGCGGCAGACGTACACAGTGGACGACGCGCTGGCGGTGTCGGACCGAGCGGTGATTTTGGGCTCGGCAATGGAGATCCGGGCCGAACGAGCGGCGACGGCCCTGTCCATGACGTGGTCGGGCACGACCCCCTAGAGCCTTCACCCTCGCGGCACTCAGACGTGTCCTCGCAGCGATTCGTCGTACGTCACCACGGGGTTCCCGCCGAGCACCCCCTTGGCCGCCCGCTGAAACGCCGTGGCCTCGCTGGGCCGCCGAAGCTGCACGGCGATCTCCGCACAGCCACTCCCCCCGTCGAGCCGAGCCATCGCCCCCGCCGGCAACAACGCCACGGCATCCGGCTGCCCGGAGGGACGGGCCACAACTCCGACCACGCTCCCCGCCACCCCGCGCCCGCCCCGCGTCACGGTGACCCGGTCCCCGAGCGTCAGCCCCCGCCCGTCCACGGCAAGCATCTCGGCGTCGCCCCGCACCGCCCGCCCTTGCACCAGCGCCGCCCGCTGCAGCCCCGGGCTCCGCACCGCCGTCAGCACCGTCACCTGCTCGAGCTGGAGCCGCCCGCTCGCGATCCCCACGTCGTACAGCGTGTCGTCGCACTCGACGGCCTGCGCCTCCGGGAGCCCGGCGAGCCGCTCGACCTGCGGCGGCGTGAACCGCCCGACGAGCCGCACGTCGGCGCCCCCGGGCAGATCGGCGAACCGGTCGCTCCCCCCGAAGTGATCGAGCACGACAAACGCCCCGACCGCGGCGACCACAAACCCGGCGACCCCGGCCATCCCCCGCCTGCTCACATTCGGTGACGCTAGGGCAACGGAACTCCAACGCCGAGCACCCGCCCGGTGTGTCAGCCCTCGATCACCCGTTGTCTCACATCCGTCCACAGTGGATGCGCATCGGCGGCACCGGTCAGACCGCGGACTCGGCGGTCCAGCGGGGGTCGCGGCCGAGGTAGCGCAGGAGGGTCGCGGTGTCGTCGTCGGAGGGGTCGGCGGGCAGGACCGCGGCGTACGCGCCCCAGGCCCGGAGCGGCTCCACGAGCTCGCGGGCGACCTTCAGCAGGTCGCACGACAGAGCGTTGGTGAGCGGGGAGGGCTGGTCGGTGGCGAGCGCGATGTCCCAGGCGTGCACGGCGGCGTCGAGCGCGCAGGCGCCCGCGCCGAGCCAGCCCGGGAGCTTGCCCTGCGGGAGCGGGGTGGCGACCTCCGTGGCGTCCTGCGCAACGGTGGCCCACGCCGCGACGGAGGCGCGCATGGCCTCGTCGGCGAAGTCGGCGGGGCTGCCGGCCGTGTCGAGGTGGCCCGTCGGGGCGAAGGGGTCGAACGTCGGCCAGCCGGATCCGGTGATCGAGGCGGCGTAGCCGAGCTGGTCGCCGGCCGCGTGCTGGAGGACCTGGGCCACGTTCCACTGGGAGCACGGAGTCGGGCGCGTCCAGTCGCCGGGCCGGACGCCCGCGACGGTGGTGCGCAGGGCGAGGTGAGCCTCGTCCAGCACGGCCCAGGTGCTCGTCAGCTGCTCGTTCATGATTGCGGCTCCCATCGTGTCGCCCTCTCGCTTGCGCCTCCAGTCTATCAGAACGGAATGTTCCATTCCAATAGCCGGGCACGACGGGGAGCCGAAGGAGTCGAGTGGTGGATCAGCCGGTGCCCTCGGCCCTCAGGTGGCGGCGCTGGACCTGGCGGCGCTCGCGCAGGACGGACTGGAGGCTCTCCGGTGACATCGGCGGGTAGAAGAGGAAGCCCTGGGCGGCCGTGCAGCCCAGCTCCGCCAGCCGGGCCCGCTGCTCCGGGTTCTCCACTCCCTCCGCGACCACGCGGAGGCCCATCCGGCGGCCGAGGTCCACCGTGGTCTGGACGATCGCGCCGGCCTTCGGCGAGTCGAGCATCTGGGCGACGAACTCGCGGTCGATCTTCACCTCTTGGACCGGCACCCGGGTCAGGAGCGTGAAGGCGGAGTAGCCGGTGCCGAAGTCGTCCACGGCGAGCTGCACGCCCAGGCGGCGGACGCGCGCCAGGACGTCGTCGATCACCGGGGAGTTGGAGAGCATGACGGTCTCGGTGATCTCCAGGACGAGAAGCTCGGCGGGGAGGCGGTAGCGGCCCAGGAGTTCCTTGATCGTCTCGGGGAGCTGGCGCTCGGCGAGGCTGCGGGCCGAGATGTTCACGGCGACCGGCACGGCCGAGCCGGCCCGGCGCCAGCCCGCGGCCAGGAAGATGGCCTTCTCCAGGACCCAGTGGGTCAGGGGGCCGATGAGCTCGCTCGCCTCCACTGCCGGGAGGAACTGCGCGGGCATCAGGCGGCCCCGGCGGGGATGGCGCCAGCGGATCAGGGCCTCGACGCCGGTGACAGGAGCGGCGCCGGCCGCGAGGGCGATGGCCGGCTGAAGGTCCAGGGTCAGCTGCTCGTCGCCGGTGGTGGCGTTCAGGGCCTCGCGCAGTTCGGCCAGGAGGGCGAGGCGGTCGGTGCTGGCGTCGTCGCGCGCCGGGTCGTACCAGGCGACCGGCTGGCCGCCGTTCTTGGCCTGGTACATGGCGATGTCGGCGCGGCGCAGGAGCTCGGTCAGGTCGGCGGAGCCGGCGGCCGCCACCACCACGCCGATGGAGGTCTCCTTGGACATGACCACACCGTCGATCTCCATGGGCGCCGCGATCTGGGCGCCCAGGCGGCGCGCCCGCTCCACGGCGGCGGCCAGGGCCAGGTCTTCGGCGCCGTCGGCCAGGTCGGTGATGAGGATCGCGAACTCGTCGCCACCCAGACGGGCGTGGAGGTCGGTGGAGGGGTGGCCGTCGTTCGCGGCGGGCGGGTTCGCGGCCGGGTTCGCGGCCGGGTTCGCGGCCGGGTCCGGGGAGTACGACGCGCCGGGGGCCGACCGGGCGAACATGGGCGAGGAGGCGGTCCTGGGGCGCGGGATGACCGGGCCGGAGGGCTGATCCTCGGCCGCGGCGCCCTGGACCCGGCGCGCGATCACCTTCAGGACCTCGTCGCCCGCCGTGTGGCCCAGAGCGTTGTTGACCTCTTTGAAGTCGTTCACGTCCAGGAGGAGCAGGGCCACCGGGGCGCCCGGCGAGCGGGCGGACAGCCGGCCGTTGCCCCTCGCCAGCAGGGCCGCCCGGTTGAGGAGGCCGGTCAGCGGGTCGCGCACGGCGTCGTAGGTCGTGCGCTCGCTCATGGCCCGCAGCTCGTCGTGCGTGATGGCGTCGTGCAGGGCCGCGGCCAGAGCGTCGCCGAAGGTCGCCAGCATCAGGCGGTCCCTCGAGCGCCGGGGCTCCGGGCCGGCCAGCTGGAGCTCGCCCACTGGGACCGAGCCGACCGTCAGGGCTCGGCTCGTGTACGGACCCGGGGGGAGATCGCCGTGGGAGCGGCCGCCCGAGAGGACGATCTTGGCAGCCGGCACACGGAAGAGGCGCACCGCGCCCGCAATGCCGGCCATCGCCGCGTCTCGTTCGTCCAGGCGGTTCAGGTCGCGGGCCACGTCGGCGAACTCGGCCCACGTGCGGCGCTCGTCGTCCTCGCCGATGCGGTTCGCGTAGAACTGGTGCATCAGCCAGAGCACGGGAGGCAGGAGCAGGAGCAGAAAGCCGCTGGTGGCGCAGGCCCAGACGATCACCAGGCCGACCGCCACGTTGCCGATCAGCATGAGCGGGATGCTCGTGGCCATGGACGACACCGTGTCGCGCAGGTCACCGCCGGCGGCGACGATGCGCAGGACCACCAGGGCGAACGTGGCAACGAAGTACACGGCGGCGGCCGCGCACAGGGCCGCGATGAAGCGCGGCGGAAGGCCCTCGCGGGCGGTGCCGTTGCCCCAGATCGCGACCATGACCAGCGTGGCCAGGGCGGCGCCCACGGTCAGGGCCGCCACGCCGTAGATGCTCTCGCGGACGGGGCGGGCGCGGCTCGCGCGGGCGTCGACCAGGTGCAGGGCGGCGTGGGCGGCGGCGAAGCCCAGCAGGGCCACGGGCGGGACGACCTGCGGGGGGAGGTTCGCGAGCAGCACCACGATCGCGGCCTCGCCCCAGGCCAGCCGGGCCAGGCCACCGCCCGCGCGCACGCGCACGCGGGCCAGCTGCGAGACCATCGCCACGGCGGCGCCGGTGAGCACGGCCGACGGTACGGCCGGCAGACCTTCGATGTTGAACCGATTCAACGCGGCGACGACGGCTCCCTCGGGGAGACGCGTGGCGGCCACCAGCGCGGCGACGACGCTCAGCCCGGCGGCCGCGACCATGAGCGCGACGAGCCGGGACGGCAGGGCCCGATGCGCACGCGCCAGGGCGATCACGGCCACCCCCGCGGGGGCGCGGCGGCCCTCTGCCCGGTGGCGATCGGGAGAGACGAGGGCGGGTGTAACGGGGCGCGCGCCATCGCGGTCACCATTGCTCCCTTCCCTGCCTCACAGGGATGCGCGCATGGCGAAGCAAACACGCACCCCGTGAAGGCTAAGCCACGCAGGAAAGGGACAACAGTGGCCAGCGATGCGTTTCTAACTCAGATCGCTGCTACCGACTACTCAGACGATGTGGTCGAGTCGTTCCGGTCCGGGTTCTTGTGGGCGTCCGGATCGGGGAACTCGGCCGGCAGGCGGCGGATCCGCGCGGTCATGTTGCGGATCAGGAACACCGTCGCGATGCCCAGGAGCACGATGATGAGCAGCCCCATGGGGCCGGCCAGGCCCCCGGAGCGGGTGTCGCCGAAGTTGTTCTCGGCCAGGACGGCCAACGCGCTCATACCCTCACCTTACGCCGGTGAAGAGGTCGTCCTCGGGCGTGGTGGTCTCGACGAAGCTCTTGACGAGCTCGTAGTCCTCCGTGGGCCAGATCTTCTGCTGGATCGGCATCGGCACCGCGAACCAGAAGCCGTCCGGGTCGACCTGAGTGGCGTGGGCGCGCAGGGCGTCGTCGCGGACCTCGAAGAACTCGCCGCAGGGGACCTTCGTGGTGACGCGCTGGTCGGGGTCGGGCCGGTCCTCGCCGTCGCGGCGCTCCTGCCACTCCTTGAGCCACTCGGTGTAGGGCGACTCGCCCGTCGCCTCCAGCATGGCCTCGTGCAGGAGCGTCATCCGCTTCCGCGACCAGCCCATGTTGTAGTAGAGCTTCAGGGGCTGCCACGGCTCGCCGGCGTCCGGGTAGCGCGACGCGTCGGCGGCGGCCTCGAAGGCGACCATGCTGACGTTGTGCGTCATCACGTGGTCCGGGTGCGGGTAGCCACCGCGCTCGTCGTAGGTGGTGATGACGTGCGGCTTGAACGTGCGGATGAGCTTGACGAGGGGCTCCGCGGCGACCTCGGGGTCCATGAGCCCGAAGCAGCCCTCGGGCAGCGGCGGCAGCGGGTCGCCCTCGGGGAAGCCCGAGTCGACGAAGCCGAGCCACTCCTGGCGGACGCCGAGGATCTCGCGGGCGCGGTCCATCTCGGCGCGGCGGATCTCGCCGATGTTCTCCCAGATCTCCGGGCGGTCGAGCTTCGGGTTGAGCACGCTGCCGCGCTCACCTCCGGTGCAGGTCACGACGAGGACGTCGACCCCCTCGGCCGAGTATTTCGCCATGGCGGCCGCGCCCTTGCTCGACTCGTCGTCGGGGTGTGCGTGCACCGCCATCAAACGCAACTGCTCGGTCACGAGCTATCCCTCCAGAGAGACCCACCGCGAGGCGAGGAAACGGAACGACCCTATTGTGGTCGGTACCTCTGACAAAAAACGACGAGGACGCACTCCCGTGACCACTGCCAAAGAGACGCACACCACAGCCAAGTACCCGCCGGGCCGCTACGGCCGGCGGCGCGAGCCGCTGCCGCGGCGCCGCTGGCTGGTGGTCGTGCTGGCCGCGGTGGTGGCCGCGGCCGGGCTCGCGATCGCGTGGCAGCTCTTCCAGCAGTACGGTCCGCAGGACTTCGAGCCGCAGGTCCAGCGCTTCTACAACGTCACCGACGACGGCATCACCGTCGACTTCGTGGTGCGCAAGGAGCCCGACCAGCGCGCGACCTGCAGCGTGCGGGCGCGTTCGGCCAGCGGCCAGGAGGTCGGGCTGGCCCAGGTGGACGTGCCCGAGGGGGCGGAGGCGTACGTCACATATCGGCTGGCGACGAGCGACCGGCCGGTCACCGTCGAGGTCCCCGCGTGCGGGCCGCTGAAAAGCAGGTAACGCCCGGGAAAATTCAAGTGGCCGCGGTGATGCGAGTCACTGGTACTTTGGTGGTTTGACCCGAGCGTGCTCGTAAGGAGATCTTCAGTGTCGACCACCGACGGCAACCAGGCCACCACCTGGCTGTCGCAGGACGCCTATGACCGGCTGCAGGCTGAGCTCGACGAGCTCATCGCCAACCGCCCGGCAGTAGCTGCCGAGATCAACGCACGCCGCGAAGAGGGCGACCTGCGCGAGAACGGCGGCTACCACGCCGCCCGCGAGGAGCAGGGCAAGGCCGAGGGTCGGATCTTGTACCTCAAGGAGTTCCTCCGCAAGGCGGTCGTCGGCGACGCGCCCACCTCGGACGCGGTCGCGCCCGGCACCGTCGTCACCATCCAGTTCGACGACGACGAGGACGACACGGAGAAGTTCCTCCTCGGCTCGCGCGAGATCGCCGCGACGACCGACCTGACGGTCTACAGCCCGGAGTCCGCCCTGGGCAAGGCGATCCTGGGCACCAAGCAGGGCGACATCGTCACCTACACGGCCCCCAACGGCGCCGCGATCACGGTGAAGGTCATCGCCTTCGAGCCCTTCGCGGGCTGAGCAAGCGTCGAGAACCCTACGGACGGCGGGCTACACGCCGAACGTCACCGTGTAGCCCGCCGACCGCAGGGCGTTGACCAGGCGATCCGAGTGCTCGGACCCGCGCGTCTCGACGGACAGTCCGAGCTCGACCTCCCCCAGCTGCAGCCGCGAGTCCTGGCGGCGATGCGCCACGTCGACCACGTTGGCGCCCTGCTCCGCGATGTACGTCAGCAACTTCGCCAAATGCCCGGGCCGGTCCCCGCAGCGCACGGTGAACGTGAGGTACCTCCCCGCGGCCGCGAGCCCGTGCTCGATCACCCGCAGCATGAGCATCGGGTCGATGTTGCCGCCGGAGAGCACCGCCACCACCGGCGTCCGCACCGTCACGACCCCGGCGAGCAGCGCGGCCACCCCGACGCTCCCGGCCGGCTCGACCACCATCTTCCCGCGCTCGAGCAGCATGAGCAGCGCCCGGGAGATGTCCTCCTCGGTGACCGTCACGACCTCGTCGACGAGCTTGGCCACGTGCTCGAAGGTGATGTCCCCGGGCCGGCCGACCGCGATGCCGTCGGCGATCGTCCCGAAGTTCTCCAGCCGCACCGGGCGCCCCTGGGCCAGCGAGGGCGGGAACGCGGCGGCGTCCGCGGCCTGCACGCCGATGACCCGCACGTCCGGGCGCAGCGCCTTGATCCCGACGGCGAGCCCGGAGATCAGCCCGCCGCCGCCGACCCCGGTGATCACGGTCTTGACCTCGGGCACCTGCTCGAGGATCTCGAGGGCGACGGTCCCCTGCCCGGCGATGACGTCGGGGTGATCGAAGGGGTGAATGAACACGGCGCCGGTGCGCTCGGCGAACTCCTTCGCGGCGACCAGGGCCTCGTCGACGGTGGAGCCCGCGAACTCGACGGCGGCGCCGTAGCCCTTGGTCGCGGCGATCTTGGGCAGCGGGGCGCCGTGCGGCATGTAGACCGTGCTGCTGATGCCGAGCAGCCCCGCGGCCAGCGCGACGCCCTGCGCGTGGTTGCCGGCGCTGGCGGCCACGACCCCGCGGCGGCGCTCCTCGGCGGAGAGGCGGGCGAGCCGGACGTATGCGCCGCGCACCTTGAACGAGCCCGCGCGCTGGAGGTTCTCGCACTTGAGCCACGCCGGGCCGCCGAGCTTGGCGGTCAGTGGCCGGCTCGGCTCCACCGGGGTCAGGCGGGTCACGCCGGCCAGCAGGTGCCGTGCCGCTTCAATCTCGGCCAGCGTCACGAGATCCGAGGAGACGGTCATGGCCCGATCGTCCCACCAACGACTCCGCGCAGCCGGGCCACCCGTCCGTACTGCGCGCTGGTCACATTGGCGATCAGGAAGAGCGCGGCCCCCGCGGCCAGAACGAACAGGGCGGCCGGAGGCAGATAGAGGATCAGCTCCCGCCCGAACAGGTGCGCGGCCAGCGCGTCGTCCACCGGGTGCCCGGCCCGGGCCTGGTCGCGTACGGAGGCGATCTCCGCCGCGGTCTCGTGCCCCGCCAGCCAGGCCACCCAGACCCACACCAGCGCCACGGACGCCGTGCCGTAGAAGACCCACTGCAGGATCGTCACGCGGCGACGCAGGTCCGGTGCCCGCCCGACGCTGTCGACGACCCGGCGCGACCGGACCCCGAAGGCGACCAGATTGCCGCGGGCCCGAAGCAGCCAACCGGCCCAGGCCACGGCGGCTATCAACAGACACCCGACGAGCAGGGTCCGGGCGAACCAGCGCAGGAACAGGGCGATCGTGGCGGACTCGACGCCGGGGTGATGTACCGCATGCAGATCGGCCAGGGGCAGGAACGCGATCCCGAGATTGACCAGCGCCGCGGCCGCGACGCCGAGCATCGCGGCCGCCGCCAGGCCCGAGATCGCCCGGATCATCGGCGCCGCGCGGCGACGCGGGGCCACCCGGGCGCATGCCGGCGCCAGGGCGAGGCCTGCTCCAGCTGCCCGGCCAGGGCGAGCAGCAGCGGCTCCGACCCGGGCGGGCCGACGAGCTGCACCGCGGCCGGCAGCCCGTCCGGGCGCACCCCGACCGGGAACACGAGCCCGGGGAAGCCGGCGAAGTTCCACGGCGCCGCATAGGGCGCGTAGCGGGTGTTGACCAGCATGTTCGCGGCCCACGAGCGCGCCGACCAGCGGTCCGCGGACGGGGGCGCGGCGGCCAGCGCCGGGGTCACGAGCACGTCGAAGCCGCCGTCGCCGAACCAGTTGCGGCAGCGCTCCCGCCAGGTCGCCCGGTCGGCGTCGCGGACCAGGCCCTGCTTGAGCGCCCGCTCGCCGAGGGCCACGTGGCGGCGGGTCCGCGGCTGCAGCGCGGCCTTGTCCAGCTCCGCGGCGTCGAGGCTCGCGGCCCCGAACCAGGTGGACAGCACCCGGGCGGCCAGCGCGGGCGGATACGACGGGTCGGCGCGCACGGCGGCGTGGCCATGGGCGAGCAGCAGCCGTACCGCATCGCTGAGGCCCTTGCGCGACCCGGCGTCCGGCCACACCCCCGCGACCGGGCTGCGCAGCGACACGGCGACCCGCAGCCGGGCCGGCTCGGTGAGCGCGTGCGGGGTGCGCCCGGCCAGCACCGAGTAGCCCAGGTGCGCGTCGGCGACGGTGGTGGCCAGGATGCCGTTCTCGGCCAGCCCGTACCAGTCGTTGCTCCCGATCCCGGCCGGCACCGAGCCCGAGCCGGGCTTGAGCCCGACGATGCCGCAGCAGGCGGCCGGGATGCGGATCGAGCCGAGCCCGTCGTTGCCGTGTGCGATCGGCACCAGCCCGGCCGCGACCGCCGCGGCCGAGCCGCCCGAGGAGCCGCCGGGCGTGCGGTCGGTCCGCCACGGGTTGCGCGTGACGGTGCCGGCGTCGTCGGTGGTGGCCCAGATGCCCAGCTCCGGCATCCGGGTCACGCCCACGACGACCGCCCCGGCCCCGCGCAGCCGCCGGACGACCTCGTGGTCGCGGTCGGCCACGGGGCAGCGCGCGGTGGCCGAGCCGTTCCACGTCGGCAGCCCCGTGACCGGGACGTTCTCCTTGACCGCGACCGGCACCCCGGCGAGGGCCAGGTTCGCGAGGTTCGGCTGGTCGTCGACGATCTCCGCCTCGGCGATCGCGGCGCCCCCGCGGACCTCGCGGAAGGCGCCGACGATCCGGTCGTAGGCGCGGATGGAGTCCAGGTGATCGGCGACGACGGCCGTGGCCGAGGTGTCGCCGCGGCGCACCGCACGGGCGATCTCCCTGGCCGTGGCCCCTACCCAGGTGGTTGCGCGGTCCAGCATCGATGACACCTTCCGTACCCGTCCATGGTGCGGTCAAGTGTGTCAACGAGCGAGCGCGTACTCCAGATCGGCCAGAAGATCGTCGATCGTCTCGATTCCGACGGACAACCGGACGAGGTCCCCCGGCACCTCCAGCGGGCTGCCGGCCGCGCTCGCGTGCGTCATCCGGCCCGGGTGCTCGATGAGCGACTCGACGCCGCCGAGCGACTCGCCGAGCACGAACAGGCGCGCGCGGTTGCAGATCTCGACCGCGTGCTCCTCGGACTGCGCGCGGAAGCTCACCATGCCGCCGAAGCGCCGCATCTGCTTGGCCGCCGTCTCGTGCCCGGGGTGTTCGGGCAGCCCGGGGTACAACACCTGCGAAACGGCCTTGTTCCGCGACAGGAACTCGACGACCTTCTCGGCGTTGTCGCAGTGGCGGTCCATGCGCACGCCGAGGGTCTTGATGCCGCGCAGGGTCAGCCACGCGTCGAACGGGCCGTTGATCGCGCCCATCGCGTTCTGGTGGAACGCCAGCTCGCCCATCAGCTGCTCGTCGGCGCCGATGAGCGCGCCGCCGACGACGTCGGAGTGCCCGCCGATGTACTTCGTCGTCGAGTGCACGACGAGGTCGGCGCCCAGGTGCAGAGGCTGCTGCAGATACGGCGAGGCGAAGGTGTTGTCGACCACCAGCAGTGCCCCGCGGTCGTGCGCGACCTGGGCCAGCGCGGCGATGTCGGCGATGCCCAGCAGCGGGTTGGTCGGAGTCTCGACCCACACGATCCGCGTGCGGTCGGTCATCGCGGCGCGGATCGAGTCGACGCTGTGGATCGAGGCGGCGCTCCAGGTCAGGCCCCAGCGCTCGGCGACCTTGGAGAAGAGGCGGAACGTGCCGCCGTAGGCGTCGTCGGGGATGACGACGTGGTCGCCGGGGCGGCAGACCGTGCGCAGCAGCGTGTCCTCGGCGGCGAGGCCGGAGGCGAAGGTGAGCGCGCGGCGGCCGCCCTCGAGCGCGGCGAGGCACTCTTGCAGGGCGTCGCGGGTCGGGTTGGTGGTGCGGCTGTATTCGTACCCGAGCCGCGGGCTGCCGACGGCGTCCTGGGCATAGGTGCTGGTCTGGAAGATCGGCGGGACGACCGCTCCGGTTGCCGGGTCCGGGTCCTGCCCCGCATGGATGGCGAGGGTTTCGAAGCCGTGGGTCATGGGCCGACAGTAGTCGCGACTAGGCTGGCGATCGTGTCGGACTGCCTGTTCTGCTCGATCGCGTCGGGCGCCTCGCCCGGCTACCTGGTGGCCTCGACGGACACCGCCGCCGCCTTCCTCGACATCCGCCCGGTGTTCAAGGGCCATGTGCTCGTGGTGCCCAAGGCGCACGTGGTGACGCTGACCGATCTCGACCCGGCGGACATCCCCTCGTACTTCACCTTCGTCCAGCGGATCGCGGCGGCCGTCGAGACCGGGTTGTCCGCGGGCGGCACCTTCGTCGCCATCAACAACCGGGTGTCACAGAGCGTCGCCCATCTGCACACGCATGTGGTACCGCGGACGAAGGGCGACGGCCTCAAGGGCTTCTTCTGGCCGCGGACGAAATACGCGAGCGAGGAGGAGGCGTTCTCCTTCTCGGAGAAGGTCTCCGCCGTAATGAGCTCATAAGGCATCGCGGCGCATTTCGCGGCAAACTTGAGCCCGAGAGCCTCAAGTTTTAAGGAGCGGATCGTGTTCCTGCGGTACAACAAGCAGCTTGACCTGCCGACCGCCGAGTCGGCCATCCCCGGGCGCGACACCGAGATGCCGGTCGCCGCGAAGCACACCGTCCTCGGCACCCCGCTGCGCGGCCCCTGGCCCGCCGGGCTCGAGGTGGCCTACTTCGGCATGGGCTGCTTCTGGGGCGCGGAGCGCATCTTCTGGCGGATTCCGGGGGTGTACTCCACCGCGGTCGGCTACCAGGGCGGCTTCACGGCGAACCCGACGTACGAGGAGACCTGCTCGGGCCGCACCGGGCACACCGAGGCCGTGCAGGTGGTCTACGACCCGGCCAAGGTGTCGTACGAGACGCTGCTCAAGGCGTTCTGGGAGAACCACGACCCGACCCAGGGCATGCGCCAGGGCAACGACGTCGGCACCCAGTACCGCTCAGCGATCTACACCACCACGCCGGCCCAGGCGACCGTGGCCGAGGCCTCGCGGGCGGCGTTCGCGCCGGTCGTGCAGAACACGGGCCACGGCGAGATCACGACGGAGATCGGGCCGGCCGGGCCGTTCTACTACGCGGAGGACTACCACCAGCAGTACCTCTCCGACGCCAAAAATCCGGGTGGCTACTGCAACCACGGCCCCAACGGCATGACCTGCCCCATCGGCGTCGCAGCGGTCCCTGACGCCGTCTGACCTGCCGGAACCAGATGGCCGCCAGCCACGCTGGCGGCCATCTTGTACGGAACAATCAGATCGGGCCAGACGTACAACTTCAACGTTTGTTCGGTACGCCCCGCAGCTCGAGCGTTGCGCGGCGTGCTCGCTCCTCTCCCGGGTACTGCTCGCCGAACAGCCGCGGAATGACGGCCAGCCCGAAGCCGACCACCAGCGGCAGGAGCACGACGAGCACCGGCCCGAAGGCGACGAGCCCGCGCCCGGCGTCGCGCTCGTGGGTGGGCGCGTGGCGCAGCCAGTGCCGCCCCCAGAACACGCCGGGGACGACGAGCGCTACGTACACGTAGCCGACCATGTCCTCGCCGCGTGATGAGCTGTGCGCAGCCGCGCCGGTGAGCAGCCACGCCACGGCCGCCGCGCCGCCTCGACGAGGCGGCGACGCGCACTGTACCGGCCGACGGTCGGACCGGCGCGCGGATATTCATGGCGGTCTGGGGCGTCCGTGGGCGTGGAAACGCGCGGGCGGTCAGGCGGTCGCCAGCCGTGTTGGCACCCTGCCCGCCTGGCCTTGCTTGCGATATAGCGAAGCCGCCGCGCCGGCCGATGCCGGCGCGGCTTACATTGTCAGCATGATCGTATTCGATATGGAAGACGAGGAAGCCGAGCCCCGTCCTCCCCGGTGGCGGAGGGTGCTGTCGCTTTCCGGTGGCTTCGTGAGCCTTCTGGTCATGACGATGCTCCTGCTCGCCGCGCTGGCCTTAGTGGCCTGGGCGCTGTTGTGGCTGGGCGTGCTCTACTACGACATGCGAGGCTGACGGCACCGGCAGGCGGCAGCCTGACTGTCTGCGGGCTACTGGAGAAGCTCTGCCCGCTGCAGCAGGCGCAGCCAGGCGTCGGTGAGCTCGCCCTTGTTCCGGCCCTTGCGGATGCGGTGCCCCAGCTCGGCGAAGAAGGTCACCGCATCCGGCGCGATCGGGTGGTGGACCTCTTCGACGACCTCCCAGTCGATGTTCTCCTCGACCGGGTCGAGGGAGATGGTCACACCGAGGCGGCCCTCCGTTGGGGATCGCCACGACCACATCTCCCGACCGTCGACTCCGGCATGCCGAGAAACCTCAGCGCCGCCGCGATCCGCCGCTCCTCGCGACCCATCGCCTCGACGGCCGGCGCAAGGATCGCGAATCGGGCGAGGTAGCGCCGGCGGGTTCCGGTGACACGCGCCTCGACCTCGCCCGTGGAGAGCCAGTCGGGCTCGGCCGCCTCGGGTGCCGCGTCGCCACCCTCGTCCGCGGCGGACGGGCCGTTCCGGATGGTCCTGATCAGGCTGCCCACCGCGACCACGGCCAGCACCAGGGTCAGGGCACCGGCCCCGAGCACGGTTCCGCGCCGGAATCCGAACAGGAGCGCACCGACTCCGGCGCAGATCACCGGGCCGGCTCGGCACGGCGAGCAGTGTGGCACGCGGCCGCCATCCAACGGCATGACCTGCCCCATCAGCGCCGCCACGCTGCCGAGGTAGCTGATTTGGGGGTTTTTGTCACTACTTCGGTGGGATGATCGGGGCTTGAGGCCGCCCCGCGGAGGCTTCCGCACGGGCGGCCGGCCATCGAAGCAGTGACACACGCGGGGGACTGAAGAGTATGGGCCACGCCGACGAACGTCGTGCCGAAGCGAAGAACCATCAGTCAGCGGATGAGAGGGTGCCCCGGTGGGCACGGCGGCGCCGGCCGTTCGTGCTCGGGGGCGTCGGGCTGGCGGCGATGCTGGGGGTCGGGGGCTTCATGGCCCTGCAGACCAGCGCCGGGGCCGCCACCGACCCGGTCGCGAGGGCGGCCGCGCAGAACGTGGCCGCAGGCAATCCGTCCGTGGCCGCCAGTGACGACACCGGCCCGTCGGCCGCCCCGGCCCCATCGGCCGGCGCGGTCACGAGCGAGCCGGGCGCCGCGGCCATGGACACCACGGCTACGCCGAGCCCGATGACGAGCGAGCAGCGCATCGGCGCGGCCCGCTCCGCCGCGGCGATGGCCAGCAACAACGTGCGGCCGCCACTCCCGCCGGCACCGGGCGGGGCCTCGGCCTCGGCTTCGGTGAGCGAGACGACGGGTCCGGGCAAGACCACGCTGCGCATCGTGAGCGCGCACGCCGACCTCACCGGGCAGCGCGAGCTGGCCTGGGTCGCCGACGACGGTCACGCGGTGGGCGACGCGCAGTGCTCGCAGAACTTCCGGCTGAGCGCGAACCAGCCGGTCTCGCACAAGCCGAACATGCTGATCTGCTGGCGGGTGAGCGCCGCGAAGAGCGTCTTCACGGTGCTCATCGACCAGAGCGGCCACCCGTCGGAGGCGGACAGCGTGGCCGCGATCGACCGGACGTGGTCCGAGCTCGGCTGATCACGCACGACAAACAGCAAACGGCCCGGGAGCTGAGCTCCCGGGCCGCTTTGCTGTGCTGGATCAGTAGCGCACGCTCGATCAGTAGTCGGACACCGTGAAGGTGGCGCCGCTGACGATCAGCGAGACGCTGTAGCCGGTGCCGGACTGCGCACCGACCGAGCCGTCGTTGACGACCGTCAGCGTGTAGGTGCCCTTCGGCACCGGCGTACCCGACACGGCCGCACCGGTCGTGTCGTCGAGGCTGTCGTGCAGGTCCATCGTGCAGATGAGCTCGGTGTCGCTGACGACCAGCACGCTGCCGCACTCCGCGACGCCGCCGAGGGTCTTGTTGCTCGAGTTCGTCGTCGGGTCGTACTTGCCCGGCACCAGGTACACGTGCGCCTTGGTGTCGATCGTGCCGACGGTGTTCGAGCTGGTGAAGTCCATCGCCGAGAAGCCGACGCCCTGGACGTCGACGTCGACCACGGTGTTCTGCGGGGCGGTGTTCGGCGAGATCACGATGCCGTTGGTGTACGAGTACGCCGTGGTCTTCGTGGCCATGCCGCCGGCCGAGTTGATGATCAGCGACACGCCCGTCTGGGCGGCGTGGGCCGGCACGGTGGCGGTGAAGCTGGCGCCGCCCGTCGCGACGACGATGTTGCTCAGCGCCAGGCCGCCCAGCGTGCCGGTCATGCCGGTGCTCGGGAAGTTGGTGCCGGCGACGGTGATGGTGTTGCCACCCAGCGCGGGGCCGGTGGACGGCGTCACGGTGGTGAGCGTCGGCTGCCCGGCGATCGCGTACGCCGCGTTGCCGATCAGCGGGCTGCCGGACGCGCCGGTCGTGGTGCCCGTGTAGACGCACAGGTTGTACTTCGCCGTGGACTGGTTCGTGCCGCCGCTGCTGCCGAGCACGACGCCGGCCGGGACGGTGACGGCGATCTTGTTGGTGGCGTTCGTGCCGAGCTTCTTGACGGTCGTCGCGGCGATGACGCCGGCGTTCTGCACGAAGGCGCCGCCCGTGACGGTGCCGGCGACCGCCGCCGGCGCCAGGTAGGTCGCGGAGCAGCTCGCCGCCGTGCCGGTGCCGACGTACTGGAACTCCACAACCGGCGTGATCGCGGTGGTGAAGATGTTGGTCGTCGCCGTGGCGGTGATGGTGTTGCCGCCGCCGCTCGGGCCCGTGGCCGAGCTCAGCGTCAGGGGCACCGTCGCCGCCAGGGCGGGGGCCGCGGTGGCCGCGATCATTGCGGTGACGGTGCCGCCGACGAGGGCGGCCCGAGTCCGCCAGGTGCGAAGACGCGTCTTCGGGTGGTTCATGTGTGGTCTCCTCCGGTGGTCGCCACAGCAAAGCTGACTGAGGGCTTACATCACGCAAAGTAGCAGCGAAATAGCTGAGAGTTACTCAAATCAGCCAAGAAGAGCCCCGGCCGCAGCCGGGGCTCTCGAGGTACCACATGAAGGGTTTTGGCAGGCGAGGGCACATTTTCGCGATATATGCGGGGGAACCACGAGAAGTGCCCTCGCCTGCCGGGTAGACCCGCCCGTTCCCTGGGGAGGACGCCTGGCCGGAGGCGTTCGGAGCCGACGGAGGCATGTCGGCAACCGCGTCCGGGCGGGTCTTTGTGTCGCGGGACTGCGTTGCACTGGCGGGGCGCGCCGAAGTCTCCGCTGGTATCAACGATCGTGTTACAGGAAGGTTCCCCGATTTCCGCCGGCTCGATGCCAGCCGCCGCGCGAGCGCGGCTTGCCGAGGTCGATCCGCCAGTCGGGCATGGTCCGCAGGCTGTAGAGGTCGTGACGCGCGGTCCAGGCCTCGTTCCAGGGGCGGCGCGAGGCCTCGGCGGCGTTCTCCGCGAGCCGGCGCGGCGCACAGGGCCACTCCCGCCCGCACCAGAGGCACAGCCCCTCCCCGTCGGACTCGCTGTGCCGACTCAGGATCTGCGTGGCGTCCCGCCACAGGAGTCGATCGACGACGTCTGTTGGCTCGGACTGGTCAACACTGACCAACTTCCCTACCCCCAGTCTCATGAGGCTTCCTGAGCACCTCCGGACGAAACGTTAAACAGTCCGACCCTCCAGTGGAGCGGACAAGCAGTGCGACATTCTCCCGACCACACGAAAGAGGACGGCGTGGCGCCTGGGATGATGACGGCCATGCAGAACCCCCTCTTGCAGCGCATTCGTGCCGCGGTGATCGGCGATGACCAGGTCATGCGGGGGCCCTTCGGCGCGCGCCGGGTGACCTATGCGGACTACACCGCCTCGGGCCGGGCGCTGGACTTCATCGAGCGCTTCGTCCGGGACGAGGTTCTGCCGCTGTACGCCAACACGCACACGGAATCGTCCGGCACCGGCCTGCAGACGACCCGCCTGCGGGAGGACGCGCGCCAGATCATCAACGAGGCCGTGGGCGGCGACGCCGACACCGTCGTGATCTTCACCGGATCCGGCTCCACCGCGGCGATCGACAAGATGGTGCACATCCTCGGCCTGCGGGTGCCGGCCGCGCTGGAGGACCGCTACGAGCTCTCGGCGCGCATCCCGGCCGCCGATCGCCCGGTCGTGTTCATCGGCCCCTTCGAGCATCACTCCAACGAGTTGCCGTGGCGGGAGTCCATCGCGGACGTGGTCGTCATCCCCGAGGATCACAACGGCCACATCGACCTGGACCGGCTGCGCGCCGAACTCGTGCGGCACGCCGATCGACCGCTGAAGATCGGATCGTTCTCGGCGGCCTCCAACGTGACCGGGATCGTCAGCGACACGCACGCGATCTCGGCGCTGCTGCACGAGCACGGGGCGCTGTCGTTCTGGGACTTCGCGGCCGCCGCGCCCTACATCGACATCGAGATGTACGACAAGGACGCCGTCTTCATCTCGCCGCACAAGTTCGTCGGCGGCCCCGGCACGCCGGGTGTGCTGGTCGTGCGCCGGGCGCTGCTGACCAACCGGGTCCCCACCGTGCCCGGCGGCGGGACCGTGGACTACGTCAATCCGACCGACCACCACTACATCGCCGACCCGGCCCACCGCGAGGAGGGCGGCACCCCGGCGATCGTCGAGTCGATCCGCGCGGGCCTGGTGTTCCAGCTCAAGCGGGCGGTCGGCACGGACACGATCCGCGCCCTGGAGGAGGGGTTCCTGCGCGAGGCGATCGCGTCGTGGCAGACCAACCCCAACCTCGAGATCCTGGGCAACCTGGACGCGCCCCGCCTGTCGATCGTGTCCTTCGTGATCAAGAAGCCCCGGGGGCGGTACCTCCACCACAACTTCGTCGTCTCGCTGCTGAACGACCTGTTCGGCATCCAGTCGCGGGGCGGCTGCTCGTGCGCGGGCCCCTACGGCCACCGGCTGCTGGGCATCGACATCGAGCGCTCGCACCGCTTCGAGCAGGAGATCATCGCCGGCTGCGAGGGCATCAAGCCGGGCTGGGTGCGGGTCAGCTTCAACTACTTCATCTCCGAGGCGGTCTTCCGGTACATCGTCGACGCCGTCCACCTCGTGGCGACGCACGGGTGGGCGTTGCTGCCGCAGTACCGCTTCGACCCGCGGACGGGCCTGTGGAAGCACCGCGACGGCGTGGTCGAGCCCCCGCTGCGGCTGTCGGAGCTGTCCTACTCGGACTCCGGCGAGCTGACCTGGCCCTCGCACCACGAGCGGGCGCCCGAGTCCGACCTGGCCGGCTACCTGCGCTACGCCCGGGAGCTGTTCGAGTCGCTGCCCGCCGAGGCGGAGCCGGACGGGGTCGTGTCGGCCAACTTCGAGGCGCTGCGGTGGTTCGACCTGCCGGCGGTATCGCTGTTGGCGTAACGGCGGGCGGCATTGCAGGGCCATCCCCGGTGTTTCTCCCGGCATGGACCCCGAAATCGATGCGCTCGACGCGTACAGCCGGGTCGTCTCCACCGTGGCGGCCACCCTGCTGCCGAGCGTCGCCAGCCTGACCGTGCGCAGCCGCCGCGGCGAGGGCGCCGGCTCGGCCGTCGTCTACACCCCGGACGGCTTCACCCTGACCTCGGCGCACGTCGTCGCCGAGGCCGACGGGGGCGTCGCCGAGTTCACCAACGGCACCCAGACCCGCTTCGACGTGGTCGGCGCCGACCCGCTCGCGGACCTGGCGGTGCTGCGCATCCGCGAGGCCGGGGTGCCGCCGGCGACCCTGGGCAACGCCGACGACCTGCGCATCGGCCAGCTCGTCGTGGCGGTGGGCAACCCGCTGGGCCTGGCCGGCTCGGTCACCGCCGGCGTGGTCTCGGCGCTCGGGCGCTCGCTGCCGGTGCGCGACGGGCGGCACGCCCGCCTCATCGACGACGTCATCCAGACCGACGCGGCTCTGAACCCGGGCAACTCGGGCGGCGCCCTGGCCGACTCGGCCTCGCGGGTCGTCGGGATCAACACCGCCGTGGCCGGGATCGGGCTCGGCCTGGCGGTGCCGATCAACGGCACGACCCGCCTGATCATGTCCGAGCTGATGGCCACCGGCCGCGTCCGGCGCGCCTGGCTGGGCGTCGCCGGGGCCACCGTCCCGCTGCCGCCGCCCCTCGCGCAGCGCCTGGGGCAGTCCAAGGGGCTGCGGCTGGCCGAGGTGGTGCCAGGGAGCCCGGCCGGCCTGGCCGGGCTCTACGTGGGCGATGTCGTGCTCAGCGCCGGCGGGAAACCCATCACCGGCGTGCAGGACGTGCTGCGGCTGATGCTCGGCCCCGCGATCGGCACGAGACTGCCGATCACGGTGCTCCGCAAGGACGCCCTGGTGGACGTGGTCGCCGTCCCGGCCCCACTGGAGTAAGCGCCCCGGGTGCGCTTTGTGGAGGCCGGGACCTGAGACGATCCCGGCTCCCGCAACCGACTACGGCGACCAACGTGTGGGAGGGGGTTTGGGTGGAGCGGAGCTCCCCCAAGAAAGGCAATTCAGCTCAGGCGCTCCAGCACCATCGCCATGCCCTGACCGCCGCCGACGCACATCGTCTCGAGGCCGATGGACTTGTCGTGCCAGTTCAGCGAGTTGATGAGCGTCCCGGTGATGCGCGCGCCCGTCATGCCGAAGGGGTGCCCGACCGCGATCGCGCCGCCGTTCACGTTGAGCTTCTCCAGCGGGATGCCCAGCTGCCGGTACGACGGGATGACCTGCGCGGCGAAGGCCTCGTTGATCTCGACGAGGTCGACGTCGTCGATGGTCATCCCGGCCCGCCGCAGCGCGCTGCGCGAGGCCTCGACCGGGCCGATGCCCATGATCTCCGGCGACATCGCGGTCACGCCGGTGGAGACGATCCGGGCCAGCGGCGTGATCCCGAGCTCGCGGGCCTTGGTGTCGCTCATGATGACCACCGCGGCCGCGCCGTCGTTGAGCGGGCAGCAGTTGCCGGCGGTCACGCGGCCGTCGGGCCGGAACACCGGCTTGAGCCCGGCCACGCCCTCGAGCGTGACGCCCGCCCGCGGCCCGTCGTCGGTGGAGACGACCTCGCCGGTCGGGGTGGTGACGGGGGTGATCTCGCGGGCCCAGAAGCCGTTCTTGATGGCCTCCTCGGCGAGGTTCTGCGATCGGACGCCGAATTCGTCCATGTCCTGCCGGGTCACGCCCTCGAGCTCGGCCAGGTTCTCGGCGGTCTGCCCCATGGCGATGTAGATGTCGGGCAGCTCACCGTCCTCGCGCGGGTCGTGCCACGCGTCGGCGCCGCCCTCGGAGCGCTTGGTGGTGCGCGCGTAGGCGTCCGCGAACGCCGGGTTCTGCCACGGCCCGCCGACCGCCGCCTGCGCGTCGGGCGGGAGGGCGTCGGAGTTGCCGCGGGCGTACCGCGACACGCACTCCACCCCGGCCGAGACGAACACGTCGCCCTCGCCGGCCTTGATCGCGTGGAAGGCCATCCGCGTGGTCTGCAGCGACGATGCGCAGTACCGCGTGGTCGTGGCGCCGGGCAGGTGGTCGAACCCGAGCAGCGTGCTCACCACGCGGGCCATGTTGAAGCCCTGTTCGCCGCCGGGAAGGCCGCAGCCCAGGTAGAGGTCCTCGATCGCGCGCGGATCGAGCTGCGGCACCTTGTCGAGAGCGGCACGGACGATGGTGGCGGCAAGATCGTCGGGGCGGAGGTCGCGCAGCGATCCCTTGACGGCACGGCCGATCGGGGACCGGGCGGTGGCAACGATGACAGCTTCCGGCATACCTCGGATGCTACTTCGAGGTAACCCCGGCCCATCCGCCTTCGTCCAGCCAAAATTGTCACACGACGTGCGTAATCCCAGGGACCATGACTCGGGTCCGCGGTGGTCCGGACCGTCGCTCCCGCCAGACACCGCTGGGCGCTGGCGCGCCGACGCTGCCAGGCCCGCGGAGGGTCACCCTTCCCGTCCCAGCCCTGCACAGAGGGCTCGCGGCCGGTCACCCTACGCCGGCCGGTCCCGCACAACCCGGCGCACGGCTGGTCGCCGTCTCCCGGCTGCAAGTCCTCGCGACAGGTCGGCCGACGATTGCCGGTCCTACGCGGCCCGGCGCACGGCTGGTCGCCGTCTCCCGGCTGCAAGTCCTCGCGGCAGGCCGCCCGACGATTGCCGGTCCTACGCGGCCCGGCGCACCGCCGCGGCCTCCTCGACGGCGGGCAGCAGCGCGTGCGCCCAGACCCGATACCCGTCCGCCGACGGATGGAAGCCGTCATGGCAGAGCGTCCCCGCATCCGCCCGGAACACCGCCCCGGTGCGCGCCCCCAGGTCGACCACCACCGCGCCCGCGGCCCCCGCCTCGGCCGCCTGGAGCCGGGCCATCCGCCGGCTCCGCAGCCCCAGGAGCTGCCGCAACGGCGGCGCGAAGGCACGCAGCGCGCCGAAGTCGGGGCAGGTCCCGACGACCACGGGAATGCTCGCGTCCTGCAGCCGCCGGCAGGCCGCCCCGAGGTGCTCGGCCGCGTCCGAGGTGCGGCCGGGGTGGGTGACGTCGTCGGTGCCGACGAGTATGAGGGCCACGTCGGGCACCGGCCCGACGAGCGCCCGGGCGACCTGAGTGGCCAGGTCGGAGGAGCGTGACCCCGCCACGGCGACGCTGGAGAGCTCGACCCGCCGCCCCGAGGCACCGCTCGCCAGCAGCGCCGCGAGCTGGCCGCCGACGGTGTCCGCCACCCGCTCGACCCCCACGCCGAGCGCGGTCGCGTCGCCGAGCAGCACCAGGCGCATGGGCGGCTTCCCGGCACCCCCGATCGACGAGCGCATCGCGAGCCGCATGTCGGGCTTCGCGTAGGTGCGGGTGCGGGCGGCAACCGCCTGCGCTGCGAGCACGGCGGCCCCGCCGACCGTGCCCGCGATCACCGTCACGGTCGCGAGCTTGGCGAGGCGCTTGACGACACTCACGCCGTCACCTCCGTTCCGGGCCAGTCAATCGAATCACGGTCCGGGTGACACGAACAAGGGGCAAATCCGGACGAATTGCAAAACGCCAGGTGACGGAAACCACCCTCGGCCCGTTCACGCCGCCGACTCCCGGGCCGGCACCGGGCCGTCGGCTATGCGGCATGTCACTGGCGCCACGTGATGGCCCACGAGCCGCCCGGCCCCGCGGACTCGCGCCCGCCGCCGAGCGCCGCCCCACGGCCACCCGAGGAACCGCTCCGAACGACGGCCCACGAACCACCCGAGAGACCGCTCCGGGCCACCGCCCACGGTCACCCGAGGGACCGCTCCGAGCCGCCGCCCCACGCCCGCCCGAAGGACCAGTCCGGGCCGCCGACGCACGCCCGGCCGCGCCGGCCCCGGTCGCCGGTCCACCTGGCTCACGCGGGCTCCGCGGCTCGGTCCGGGGTGCGGTCCCTGGTGCCGTCCGCAGCTCGGTCCGGGGTGCGATCGGCCTGCTGCGGGAGCCGGTGCCAGACCCTCCGGCGCAGCTGGGCCCAGCGTCCCGCCGGACCCCGGTCGTGCCCGGCCACCTGGGCCGCGCTGACCTCGGTGCCCGGCCGGTGCGCGGCCTCCACCGCGGCCTGCGGCAGCGCCCGCACCCCCTCGCCGGACGCCAGCGCCTGGGCCGGTGCCACGAGCGCGCCCGCGACCGGGACCGGCTCGGTGAGCGCGGCGACGACGGTGGGCAGGACGGCCTGGGCAGCGGCCAGGTATCCGGCGCCCGACGGGTGGAACCGGTCGAGGCTGAACATCCGGTCGGGCTCGGCGTAGAAGAGCTCGCCGAGCAGGTCGCCCAGCGAGACCGTCCGGCCGCCGGCCTCGACGACCGCGATCGTCTGCGCGGTGGCCATCTGCCGGCTCCAGCGCCGCGCCAGCCAGCGCAGCGGCGGCTGGATGGGGCGGATGGTGCCGAGGTCGGGGCACGTACCCACGACGACCTCGACGCCCGCCTCACGCATCACGCGCACCGCGCGCACCAGGTGCCGCACGGCGGTCGGGATGCTCACGCGGTGGGTCACGTCGTTGCCGCCGATGCAGATGACGGCGACGTCCGGCCGCTGCCGCAGGGCCACCTCCACCTGCGGCGGGAGGCCCTTGGACTCGGCGCCGACGACGGCCAGGCAGCGCATCCAGACCGGCCGGCGCAACTGCTCGGCCAGCCCGGCCGCCACCGCGGCGGCGAACGTCTCGCTGGGGCTCAGCGCGCCGTACCCGGCGGCGGAGGAGTCCCCGAGCACCACCAGGCGCACCGGCGTCCCCTCGAACTGGGTGCCGTAGAGCCCGTTCGCGCGCGGCGGCGGGCTCACCACCTGCGGAATCGTCTTGCGCGCCAGCAGCGCCTGACCCAGCACCAACCCGTAGAACAGCGCGCCCGCCCCGGCCACGCCACCGCCACCGACCACCGCCGCCGTGGCTATCCGCTTCACCCGCTCCGACTGCAGCTTCACCGCCCCCGCCCTTTCCATCCCCGAGGTCCCTGCGGCCCCCGAGGCTAACCCCCGCCCTCCAAGTAACCGTCACTCATCCGGACCGGTCCGGCCCCGCTCGGAGCAGGGTGATCCGAATCAGCACCCGCTGTTCCGCAACCATCGCGGCGCGATATTCATCCCAGTTGTCGTGTTCCCGTCCCGATGCCCGCCGGTAGTAGTCGACCAAACCTTCAACGCTCTGCGGGAGCGAAACGATCTCAGCTTCACCCTCGACCTGGACCCATCGGCCGTAAAACCCGTCGGGCAGCACGCACACCGCCGCGCGCGGGTCCCGCCGCAGGTTGCGCACCTTGTAGGCGGGCTCGCGGCTGCTGATCACCACGCGGCCCTCGGCGTCCACCGCGACCACGACCGGCGACATCTGCACCCCGCCGTCGGCCCGGCGGGTGGCGAGCACGGCCTGGTGCTGGTCCGTCAGGACGGCACGAGCCTCATCGAGATCCATGTCGCCATTGTCCCTCAGCCCGGTTCGTGGCCGCGTCGCGCGGACGAACCGGTCCGGGAGCCGACAGTGACTCCGGCACATGGTGACGGGCACCGTTACATTCGATGCAAGGCAGAGAGGGCGGTCATCATGGCGGACAGTGTGCTGCGACGGCGGATGGCGTGGACGGCGCTCGCGCGCGTGTTCCGCTCCGACACCCCCGGGATCGGCAGGCGGCTCGCGGCGATCCCGCGCATGGTCAAGGCGACCATGAAGGGGCAGTACGACGGCGGCACGCGCCTGGCGATGCTGGCCGTCGCGGGGGTGTACATCGTCTCCCCCATCGACGCCGTGCCGGAGGCGTTCCTGCTGGTCTTCGGGCTCGTCGACGACCTGGCCGTGGCCGGGTACTTCGCCGGCGCCCTGATGGACGAGCTCGAGCGCTTCCTGGAGTGGGAGGAGCAGCGGGAGCACATCATTCCCGGACACGTCGTCGGGTAGTCCCGGGCAGGCCGGATACGCTGGCGGCGTGCGCTACTACGACAACGTCGTCGAGTTGGTGGGCAACACGCCCCTGGTCCGGCTCCGCAACGTCACCGCCGGCATCTCCGCCACCGTCCTGGCCAAGGTCGAATACCTCAATCCGGGCGGCAGCGTGAAGGACCGCATCGCGCTGCGGATGGTCGAGGAGGCCGAGAAGGCCGGGCTGCTCGGGCCGGGCGGGACGATCGTCGAGCCCACGTCCGGCAACACCGGCGTCGGGCTCGCGCTGGTGGCCCAGCTCAAGGGGTACCGCTGCGTCTTCGTCTGCCCCGACAAGGTGAGCGAGGACAAGCAGAACGTCCTGCGGGCCTATGGAGCCGAGGTCGTGGTCTGCCCCACCGCCGTCGCCCCCGAGGACCCCCGGTCCTACTACAACGTCTCCGACCGCCTGGCCCGGGAGATCCCCGGCGCCTGGAAGCCCGACCAGTACGCGAACCCGGCGAACCCCCGCTCGCACTACGAGACCACCGGCCCCGAGATCTGGGAGCAGACCGAGGGCCGCGTCACCCACTTCGTGGCGGGCGTCGGCACCGGCGGCACGATCTCCGGCGCCGGGCGCTACCTGAAGGAGGCCTCCGGGGGCCGCGTGCGCGTCGTCGGGGCCGACCCCGAGGGCTCGGTGTATTCGGGCGGCACCGGCCGCCCCTACCTCGTCGAGGGGGTCGGCGAGGACTTCTGGCCGACGACCTACGACCGCACCATCTGCGACGAGATCGTCGAGGTGTCGGACAAGGACTCATTCGACCTCACCCGCCGCCTGGCCCGCGAGGAGGGCCTGCTCGTCGGCGGCTCCTGCGGCATGGCCGTGGCCGCGGCGCTGAAGGTCGCCCGCGAGGCCGGCCCGGACGACGTGGTCGTGGTGCTGCTGCCCGACGGGGGCCGCGGCTACCTCTCCAAGATCTTCAACGACGACTGGATGGCTCGGTACGGCTTCCTCCGTACAGCCGAGCAGACCCCGACGGTCGCCGACGTCCTGGTCGGCAAGGACGGCCGGGTGCCCGGCATGGTGCATGTGCACCCCAACGAGACCGTGCGCGACGCGATCGACTACATGCGCGAATACGGCGTCTCGCAGCTGCCGGTGCTCAAGGCCGAGCCGCCCGTCGTCACCGGCGAGGTCGCGGGCTCGATCGCCGAGCGGGACCTGCTGGACGCGCTCTTCTCGGGCCACGCCCACCTGCACGACATGGTCGAGCGGCACATGGGCGACCCGCTGCCGATGATCGGCGGCGGCCAGCCCGTCAGCGAGGCGGTCGCGCTGCTGGAGAAGGCCGACGCCGCGGTGGTGCTCATCGACGGCAAGCCGGCCGGCGTCATCACCCGCCAGGACCTGCTCGCCCACCTGACCTGAGGCCGTCTACCCGAAGGCGCCGCGGACCGCCGTGATGCGGGCCGCGGCGTCCTGCCGCACCGCGAGCGGGGCGAAGCGGCGCAGGTCGGCCGCGACCACCTGGAGCTGGTCGGGCAGGGCCAGGTCGTTGTCGAGCCGGGGCACCGGGATCGGCGGCCGGCCCTCCGCCTCCGCGCACCGGTCGGCCATCCACTGCACCAGGTCGTGCATGAGGTCGGCCCGGCTTGGCCCAGACAGCCCGGAAACAGACAGACCGGACGCCGCCCATCGGGGCGGCGTCCAGTGTGAGACCTGGCCGACCAGCTTGCGCACCGCGGTGTCGAGCTGATCGTCGTGCGTCATCAGCGGCGCAGGTAGCTCAGCATGCGCAGGATCTCGTAGTACAGGAAGATCAGGCCCACGAGGATGCCGAACGCGCAGTACCAGGCGTACTTCTCCGGCATCCCGTAGCGGGTGCCCTGCTCGATCGCGTCGAAGTCCAGGATGAAGGTCAGCGCGGCCACGCCGATGATCACCAGGCTGAAGACGATCGGCAGCCAGCTGACCTGGCCGTTCATCGTGTACTCACGCAGGCCCAGGTTGACGCCGAACAGGTAGAACAGCCAGTTGGCGAAGGACAGGACCACGACGCCGATGAGAGCGCCGATGACGAACTTGGTGAAGCGCGGCGTCGCCCGCAGCACCTTGAGCTTGTAGAGCACCGCCATCACGGCGAAGATGCCGAACGTGCCGACGATCGCCTGCAGCACGATCCCCGAGAACCAGCTCTCGAAGGCGCGGCTGAAGATGCCGAGCGCGACGCCCTGCAGCGCCGCGTAGGGGATGATCACGGCCGGGCTGGTGACCCGGCGGAACGAGATGACGAGGCCAAGCACGAGCCCGGCGATGCCGGACATGAAGGCCGCGAAGTAGGTCACCGGGCTGCTGGCCGGCAACAGGATCCACGCGCCGGCCCCGACGACGCCGGTGATGGCGAGCAGGGCGACGGTCCGGACGACGACGTCGTCCATGGTCATGGCGCGCGTGGGCGCGCCCGGATACGCGGTCTCGTAACGGGAAGCCCGCGCCGCCTCGCCAAGGCGGGTGAGCACCGGGTTCGAACTCTGCACGATCGGCCTCCATGGGCTCTCATTCACGTGTAAGCCCAGGGTACCGCGAACTCGCCCGCGTGAAACGAGCACCATACAGCCCGACGTTACGGTCGAAGATAACGACGGAATTCGTGCGATTTGTGGGGGCAATGACCATAAACTCGGTGCCCGGGGCGGGGTTCGAACCCGCACGCCTCGCGGCAGCCGCTTTTAAGGCGGCCGTGTCTGCCGTTCCACCACCCGGGCGTAGAAACGCGATCTCACGGTAGCCCGTCCGACGAACCCCCAACACCGACAAGGGGTTGGCCGTTACTGTCGTCCGGGTGACCAGCGCCCCACAGACCGACGAGGCGGGCACTGCGCCGGTTGACCATGAAACACCGGCCGCGCAGCCATTGCGCATTCGCCGCTTATGGATTAGCGACCTTGCCGCATGCGCCCTCATGGTGCTCGCGGCCGCCCTGCTGACGCGGGGCCTCTGGGCCGATCCAGCGGGTCGCGGCCTCGCGCTGAACGCCAATGACCAGGCTCTCGACGAGTGGTTTCTCGCCTACGCCACCCGAGCGTATCGCGGCGACTTCCATTTCGTGACCGGCGCTCTCAACGCGCCCGAGGGCATCAACGTGCTCGGCAACGCCTCGCTCGTCGGGCTCGGCGTGCTCTTCGCCCCCTTGACCCTCGCGTTCGGGGCGCCCGTGACGTTCGCGGTCGTGACCGGGTTCAACCTCGCGGCCAACGGTGCCGGGTGGTACCTCCTCTTCGCCCGCACCGCCGGACTCCACCGCCTGGCCTCGCTCATCGGCGGCGCCTTCTGCGGCTTCGCGCCGGGCATGGTGAGCCAGTCCAACGGCCACCTGCACATGACCGCGGCGTGGCTGGTGCCCGCGATCGCCTGGTGCGTGTTCAGCCTCGCCAAGGGGCAGCGCAGTGTCCGGCTCGGGCTGCTGCTGGGCGGGCTGGTCGTCGCGCAGTTCTTCCTCGGCGAGGAGGTACTGCTCCTGGCCGCCATCACCCTCACGCTGTTCTGCCTGGCGTTCGCCGCGACCACCCGGCCGATCCCGAGGCACGTGCTGCCGTCGCTGGGCATCGGGCTCGGCGTCGCCGCGGCCGTCGCCCTGGTCGCGCTCGCGTACCCGATCTGGCTGCAGTTCCGCGGACCGCAGAGCGCGCACGGCGGCGTGTTCAAGCCGGAGTTCTACTCGGCCGACCTCAAGAGCTTCGCGGCCATCTCCCCGCTCTCGCTGGCCGGCGGCGACGGCGCGGCGAGGCTGGCGAGCGGGCCGGCGGAGTACACCGCCTTCTTCGGCGCCCCCCTGCTCATCGTGGTCCTGGGCGCGACGCTGTGGATGTGGCGGCGCCCGGCCGTCGTGGCGTGCACGGTGGTGTCGGTCGTGCTGTGCGCGCTCGCGCTCGGCCCGCACGTCGTGGTCGGGCACGAGCGCACCGAGCAGTGGGCGCCGTACTCCCTGATCGCCCACGTCCCGATCGTGGAGTGGGCGCTGCCGACCCGCTTCGCGCTGGCCGCCGTCCCGCTGCTCGGATTCGTGCTGGCGTGCGTGGTACACGCCGCGCTGACCCAGACCGAGACGCTCAAGCTGCTCGTGCCGGTCGCGGTGGTGGCCGCGCTCGTGCCGCTGGCCCCGATGCCGCTGCCCACCGCCGAGCGCGCCCCGGTGCCGAAGTTCTTCACCGAGGGGTACTGGCGCGGCTGCGCCCCCCGCGACGGCACGATCGTCCCGGTGCCACTGCCCGACTGGAACGACCCGCAGGCGATGCGCTGGGCCGCGGCCACCGGGGTGTCGTTCGCGACCCCGCAGGGCTGGTTCATCGGCCCGTACGGCGACGGCGGCGCCTCGGCCGTGGGCGTCTTCCCGCGGCCGACGTCGCAGCTGCTGCACCGGGCGGTGGCCAACGACAGCCCGCCGGTGCTCACCGACCAGGACCGCATCGACCTGCGCCAGGACGTCGCCTACTGGCACGCGTCGTGCTTCGTGCTCGCCGACGGCCAGCGGGGCGCCGCGGCGCTCAAGAGCACCCTCGACGCCCTGCTCGGCCCCGGCGAACGCGTCGCCGACGTGTTGGTCTGGCGCGCCCGAAGCTAGTCGGGCTCAGGCCGCCTTCTTCTCGGCGGTCTGGCCCCGCACGGGCAGCGGGATCGGGACCGCGACCTCGGTGAAGGCCTCGCGCGGCTCGTGCAGGGAGCCGAGCGCGACGACCTCGCGGCGCAGCACGAGCTGCAGGGTCCAGTCCACGAGCACCCGGATCTTGCGGTTCAGGGTGGGGATGCGGCTGAGGTGGTACGTCCGGTGCATGAACCACGCCGGAACGCCCCGGACCTTGATGCCGTACACCCGCGCGGCCCCCTTGTAGAGCCCGAGCCCGGCGACCGAGCCCACGTGCTTGTGCCGGTAGTCGACGGGCGCCCGGCCCCGCACCACCGCCGCGATGTTGTCGGCGAGCTGGGAGGCCTGCCGCACCGCGTGCTGGGCGCTGGGCGAGCACAGCGCGCCCGGGTCCGCGGCGGTGAGGTCCGGCACCGCGGCGCAGTCCCCGGCGCTCCACGCGCCCTCGACCACGTTGCCCTCGGCGTCGACGACCTGCAGCGTCGGCTTGCAGGTGATCGCGCCGCGGGGGCTCCTCGGCAGGTCGGTGTCCTCGAGCATCGGGTGCGGCTTGACGCCCGCGGTCCACACGATCGTGTCGGCCTCGAAGGCGTCGCCGTCGGAGAGCTTCACGAGGCCGTCGACGCACGACTCCAGCCGCGTGCCGAGGCGGATGTCGATGCCGCGCCGCGTCAGCTGTACCGCGGTGTAGGCCCCCATCTCCGCGCCGACCTCGGGCAGGATGCGGTTGGCCGCCTCCACGAGCATGAAGCGGACCTCGTCGCGGGGGATCTCCGGGTAGTACCGCAGCGCGCCCCGGACCATGTCCTCCATCTCGGCCAGCGCCTCGACGCCCGCGTAGCCGCCGCCGACGAAGACGAACGCGAGCGCGCGGCGCCGCGTGGCCTCGTCGTCGGTGGTCGCGGCGACGTCGAGCCGGTCGAGCACGCTGTTGCGCAGGAACACGGCCTCGCCGATGGTCTTGAAGCCGACCGCCTGCTCGCGCAGGCCGGGGATCGGCAGGGTGCGCGAGACCGAGCCGGGCGCGACGACGATGTGGTCGTAGGGCACCTCGCGCGCCGGGCCGATGATCGGCTGGACGATGGCGACCTTCCGCGCGTGCTCGATGCTGGTCACCGTGCCGGACAGCACGTGACAGTCCTTGAGCTCGCGGCGCAGCGGGACGACGCTGTGCCGGGGGGAGATGTTGCCGGCCGCCGACTCTGGCAGGAACGGCTGGTAGGTCATGTGGGGCTGGGGGTCGACGACGGTGACCTCAGCCTCGTGCCGGTTGAGCTTCTTCGACAGGCGCAGGGCGGCATAGAGCCCGACGTGCCCGGCCCCGACGATCAGGATTCGCTTCGCAGCCACGGGTGCAACGCTAGGGACGAGCGTCGCTCTCTGCTGCCGCGGGCCGGACACATGTAATGCCCGTTACCAGGGCTGTAACGGGGGCCACAGGGGGTCAGCCGGACACCCGGCGGGCCACGAGATAGGCCAGGACACCGGCCGCGGCGACCCCCACGAGGGACGCGACGAGGAACACGGGGCCGATCGTCGCCCGCACGAGGAACAGCATCGCCACGCTGACGACCGCGCTCACGGCCACCACCGCGCCGGCCCGCAGCAGCCAGCCGCTGATCACGCCCGGGGAGACCACGGCGTCGTACGGCAGCACCGCGGCCAGGGCGGCCAGGGAGTGCATGAGGTACAGCACCGTCGAGAGCCCGATGAGCCGGGGGACGGAGACGCTCTCGCCGTACACCAGGGGCCCCAGCAGCCAGCCGAACGCGCACGCGAAGATCGCGAGCCCGGGCAGGCGCGAGCGCGGGAACGTCGCGGGCAGCAGTGCCACGATGGCGGCCAGCACGATGGCGGCCACGTTGTGCATGACCTCGGCCGGGAACGCGAGCACCAGGCTCAGCGCCGCGAAGAGCACGATCGCGCCGCGGACCAGCAGCGGCCCGGCCGCGGCCCGCTCGACCTTGTCCCGCAGGCGGCCGATGCGCCCGGAGAAGTACTCCGCCAGCTCGTCGAGCATTACGCCGTCACCGTCCGCCCGACCGCCACGCGCGCGACCCCCTGCAGCACCTCGTCGAGGCTGCCGGCCCCGCCCCAGGCGACGACCGGCACGCCGTGCTCCCGCAGCTGGCCGATGATGGCCTCGCGCTCCAGGCGCCACATGCGCTGGGCGACGTCGCCCCACTTGCCGGTCGCGCGCAGGCGCAGTACCGGATCCGCCAGTGTGTCCACGGCCACCACGAACCTTCCGGCGCGGGCCAGGTTGGCCAGCATCGCCGCGCTGCGCACGTCCAGCAGCGGGGTGAGCACCATCACCAGCGCGTTGCCCTGGATCATGTGCGGGCCGAACGACGACGGCGGCGGCTCGTCGGACTGCTCGCCGGCGGCGACGTCGAGCAGGAACTCCAGCGCGGTCATGTAGTGCCGCCGGCCGCTGGCCGCGCGCAGGTGCCGGACGGTCCCGCCGTACTGCAGCAGCGCCACCCGGTCGCCCCGGTGCAGGTAGTGCTCGGCGATGCCGGCCGCGGCGCGCACGGTGATGTCGAGCACCGAGGCGCGCCCGTCGATGCCGCCGGAGCGGCCGGCCTCGTGCAGCGCGTCGAGCAGCACGACGACCTCGGCGTCGCGGTCGGAGAGGGTGCTCACGACGTGGATCTCGCGGGTGCGCAGCGACACCCGCCAGTCGATGCGGCGCAGGCGGTCGCCGGGGCCGAAGCGGCGCACGCCCGCGAGCTCGCCGCCCTCGCCGGTGCGCCGGGAGCGGTGGCCGCCGACGTGCCCGGCCGCGCGGGGCATCGCCTCGGCCGCGTCGAAGTGCTCGGTCGCCGGATACGCCTTGAGCGGCAGCGGCGGCGTCTGCACCGCGCGGCCGACGAGCAGCCCGTCGGAGGCGACGGCGTGCGCGGTCACCGGGCCGAGCGGGTGGCGGCCCCAGCGCAGCACCCGGCCCTCCAGGTCGACGCCCGAGATCGTCCCGCCGTCGACGGTGACCGCGTAGGGGCGGTCACTGTGCTTGAGCCGGACCCAGCGCGGGACCACCGAGCGGACCACGAGCAGGTCGAAGCCGACCGGGTTCGGGTTGCCGACGTTGATCGTGACGCCGAGGTCGGCCCCCTCGACCAGGAACGGCTCGGCCGCGATGGCCTCGACGGTGGGGCCACGGCGCGGGCGGCGCACCAGCGACACGGCGGTGCCGATGGCGAACGGCGCGGCGATGACCACCAGGTCGAAGCGGCCGGTGAGCACGGCGACGAGCACGAGCGCGCCCGTGACCAGCACGGCCCGGCCCAGGGCGTGGGTCGGCTCGAACGCCCGCGCGTGCGACCGGGGTGCCCCGCGCTCGCTCATCGGACCTCAGCCACGGCGACCGCCGTAGGACGGCAGCGCCCCGCTGGCCGGGGCCGGCGTCTGGGCCAGCACCTCGGTGACCACGGAGCGCGGGTCGATGCGCTTGAGCCACATCTCCGGGCGCAGCGAGATGCGGTGGGCCAGAGCCGGGATCGCGACCGCCTTGACGTCCTCGGGCACCACGTAGTCCCGGCCGCTCAGCGCCGCCGACGCGCGGGACAGCAGCAGCAGCGCGAGGGAGCCGCGGGGCGACGCGCCGACCAGCACGTGCGGGTGCACGCGGGTGGCGGCGGTCAAGGCGACGATGTACCGCCCGATCGAGTCCTCCACCACGACGTCCTCGAGCGCCGCCTGCATGGCCAGCAGCGTCTCGGAGTCGACGACCGGCTCGAGGATCGCCTCCTCCTGCCGCCGCGACATCCGCCGCCGCAGCACGTCCCACTCCTCGTCGGCCTCCGGGTAGCCGAACGACACCCGCAGCAGGAACCGGTCGAGCTGGGCCTCGGGCAGGGGGTAGGTGCCCTCGTACTCGATCGGGTTCGCGGTGGCGAGCACGTGGAACGGCGCGTCGAGGCGGTAGGTGGCGCCCTCGACGGAGACCTGCCGCTCCTGCATCGCCTCCAGCAGCGCGGACTGGGTCTTCGGGGGCGTGCGGTTGATCTCGTCGGCGAGCAGCAGGTTGGTGAAGACCGGCCCGGCCCGGAACGAGAACTCGTGGTTGCGCTGGTCGTAGAGGAACGAGCCGGTGACGTCGGCGGGCAGCAGGTCGGGGGTGAACTGCAGGCGGCGGAAGCCGATGCCGAGCGCCTGCGCGAACGAGCGCGCGGTCAGCGTCTTGCCCAGGCCGGGCAGGTCCTCCAGCAGCACGTGGCCGCCGGCCAGGATCCCGGCGAGGACCAGCTCCAGCGAGTCGCGCTTGCCGACGACCACCGTGCCGACCTGGTCCAGGACCACCTTGGCGATCCGGCCCACCTCGGCCGGTGCGAGCGTCTTCATAGCGCCTCCACCTTCGCGACGATCGATGCTATGTCCTGCGGGCTGGGCACGCGGGACGGTGTGTAGTGCAGCAGCTGCCAGAGCTCCTCGCCGACGAGCCGGCGCGCCTGCTCCGGCTGGCCGGCCAGGGTGATGCCGTGGCGCTGGCGGAGCCGGGCGTCGACCAGGTCGGTGAAGCGGGGCACGACGACGGCCGCGAAACGGTTCGGGTCGCGTTCGCCCCACACGAACCGGTCGTCCCACTTGGCCACGGCCAGCAGGATGCCGTCGCCGGACGGGATCGCGTCGCGCAGGTCGCGCCGCCCCGGCGCCCGCTCCGGCCGCCGCCCCTCCCGCGGCCGGGCGACCGGCTCCAGGCCGGCGCCGGTCAGGGTGGCGGGCAGCTCGTCGGCGCGGACCTGCTGCAGCATCTCCCAGATCACCTGGATGGCGACGATGACGAGCAGCAGGAGCGCGTACTGCAGGGTGTAGCCGACGAAGTACAGGATGCCGCCGCCGACCGTGGTCAGCGCGACGGCGACGAACAGCCGGCGCACCCACCAGCGCCAGTCGAACGGGCGCGACGGGCGGCGGGCCGGACGCGGCGCCTGCTCGCGGCGCGGGACCGCGGGGCCGCCGTCGAAGAGCTCGTCGAGGCCGACCACCTGCTCCTCACGGGGCACCGGGCTCACCTCCACGCGCGCCCACGCCGGCGAGCTCGGCGCGGATCTGCCGCAGGGCGCCGATCGCGTCCTGGCGGGAGCGCTCGCCGACCGGGTGGGTGGCGTAGCGGGCCTCGCGGTACACCTCGGCGAAGCCCTCGAGCGTGGGGCGGCTCACCTGATGGGCCGACAGCAGGCGGGTGACGAGCTCGGTCGGGCTGTCGCCGACCAGGCGCGGGGTGCCCGCGGCCGCGGCGGCGCGCTCCAGGCGCACCCAGCAGGCGATCACGGCCCGGCGGGGGTCGGTGTCGGTGTCGCTGAGTTCGACGATGCCCGCCTCGACGGCGGCCATGACCTCCTCGGCCGCGCCCGCGGTCATCGGGCGGGGGGCCTCGGGCTCGACATAGACCCGCGGTTTGGCCTTGGCGGTGCGGTTGCTCAGCAGGTAGTACACCAGGCTGCCGACCAGGACCAGGACCAGCAGCCCGCACAGCGCGGTCGCGCCGGTCAGCACCCAGTCCGGGATCTCGAGGTCGTCGTTGCGCCCGGCGTCGGCCGGCGGCTCGGGCGCCTTCTGGTCGCTCGGGGCCAGGACGGTCGGGGTCGGCCGGTCCACCGCCGGCGTCGCCACCGGCACGTTGTTGATCTCCAGCGTGGACATGGACGACGCCAGCCCGCCGATGATGAGCACGGCGATGACGCCCAGCACCGGCCACCATCGGCTGAAGGTGCGGTCCCGAGCCTCCACCAGCATCCCGTCGCTCTAAGCAAGCCCGGCGAGCTGCTTCGCCCGGGCGAGAATCTCGTCCAGCATTCCTGGCGTGAGCCGACCGGTAAAGGTGTTCTGTTGACTCACGTGGTAACAACCGAGCAACGCAGGGGCGCGTTCGGCCTGCCACAGGGTCCCGTGGCCGAACGGTACCTTCCTTGCCGGTGCTACACCGTAGACGGCTCGCAGCGCCGGCCAGAAGGCGGCCCACGCGAATGCGCCGAGGGCGATCACCACGCGCAGGTCAGGGGCGATCTCGCGGAGCTCGCGATGCAGGAAGGGCGCGCAGGTGTCGCGCTCGACCGGGGTGGGCTTGTTGTCCGGCGGGGCGCAGCGCACGGCGGAGAAGATCCGCAGGCCGGTCAGCGTGAGCCCGTCGTCACGGGAGGTGCTGGTGGGCTGGTTGGCCAGGCCCGCGCGGTGCAGCGCCGCGAAGAGCACGTCGCCGGAGCGGTCGCCGGTGAAGATCCGGCCGGTGCGGTTGCCGCCGTGGGCGGCCGGGGCGAGCCCGAGGATGGCGATGGGCGCCCGGTGCGAGCCGAAGCCCGGCACCGGGCGCCCCCAGTACTCCTGGTCACGGAAGGCCGCGCGCTTGACGGTGGCGACCTCCTCCCGCCACGCCACCAGCCGGGGGCAGCGGCGGCACTCGGAGATCTCCTGATCGAGCCGGTCGAGCGCGTCTTCCACAGGTCCGACGTTAGCCGGACGCCGACGGGCTCCCGCTCGGGCTCGGGTTCACGCTCGCGCTCGGCGTCGGCGTCGGCGTCGGCGGTGACGTCGGCGTCGGCGTCGGCGTCGGCGTCGGCGTGGTGGTCGTGGTGGGCTGCGGCGCGGTGCCTTCCGACGGGGCGGTGCGGCCCAGCGGGCACAGCGGGTAGGCCGGGGTCGCCCGGGGCTCGGGGCCCTGACCGGCGTAGCAGCGCCAGGCGTCGCCCATCGAGATCGGGTTGCCGTTCTGGTCGTACAGCGTGACGTTCTGCAGCGGCCGACCGTCCTGGTCCACCGGGTACACGTCCACGATCCCCTGGTAGGGGTTGGACGAGGCCTGCGGCAGGTAGGACTGCGAGTTCCCGAGCTGATCCAGGTTCACGGCCATGACCAGCACGCCGATGATCCCGAGGGCGGTGATCCCGTAGCCGACGAAGCGGTGCATGCGCGGCCGGCCGACGGCCCCCAGCCGCACCGAGGCGATCACGGCCGCGACGATGAGCACCCAGCCGAGCGGGTCGTCGATGCGGTCGGACGGCAGGATGTCCATCGCGAAGATCAGCACCACGATCGCGACCCCGCGCGCGACCCACCAGGCCGGGCGCAGCAGGCGCAGGAAGTCGGTGGCGCGCTCGTAGCCGATGAGCCGCCCGCCGCGCTCGTCCGCGATCCGCAGCCGGCCTCGCAGCCGCTCCAGGTCGACCCGGGCGGTGCTCGCGGCGCCGGCGCCGGCCTCGATGCCGGCCGCGGCGCGCAGCTCGGCGGCGTAGGCGGCGGGCGGGCCGAGCCGCTCGACCAGCGAGCCGCCCTGCTCCTCGAGGACCTCGACGAAGTGCGCGGGCAGGTCCTCCATGAGGTCCTCGCGCACCTCCAGCGGCAGGTCGGCCAGCGCCTCCCCGACCCGCTCCAGGTAGTAGTCGATCTCCAGGCTGCTGCCGCTCGGCGCGATCATGCCGCCACCTCCGCTTCGCTCCGGCGCCGGCATGACAGGACCTGATCCTCCTGATGAGCGGCCACTCCGCTTCGCTCCGTACCGCTCATGCCGCCTCCTCCCCGATGAGCCGGTCCATGGTCTGCGCGAAGCCCGTCCAGACCTTGCCGGACTGGGCGAGCTGGGCCCGGCCGGCGGCGTTGAGCGCGTAGTACTTGCGATGCGGCCCCGCCTCGCTGGGCACCACGTAGGTGGTCAGCGCGCCGGCCTGGAAGAGGCGGCGGAGGGTGCCGTAGACCGACGCGTCACCGACGTCGTCGAGGCCGGCCGAGCGCAGCCGGCGCAGGATGTCGTACCCGTAGCCGTCTTCGTCGCGCAGCACGGCGAGAACGGCGAGGTCGAGCACCCCCTTGAGCAGCTGGGTGGTGTCCACGGCAAGCAGAGTAGTACGCAATGCACAGTAGTATCAAGCGCGTAGGACCGAGGCGCGCAAAAAGGCGGCCCGCTGCTGATGCGGACCGCCCTGCGAAGCTGTTGCCGGTTCTTGCTGCGCCCTACTTGGCGTCGTCGAGGCAGAGGGCGTCGCCGCTGCTGACGTCGGTGCCCTGCCACAGCACGTACTTCGCGTCGGAGTACGCGTCGCAGACGGTGGCCTCGTCCTGCAGGGACTCGGTCTGGGACACGCCGTTCTTGATGCCCACGACCTTGTACTTCGCGGTCGCGTCGTCGCACTTCACGATCTTCACGCTGACGTTCTTCGACGTGCTGTCGCTGATCGAGTCGCCGGCCAGGCAGTCGCCCACCTTGGCGTTCGACGGGTCCGAGTTGACGCTGTCGACGATGTCGTTCCAGGTGCTGCGGGCGAAGAAGAAGATGCCGCCGCAGCAGACGAGCGCGAGCACCAGGATGACACCGAGGATGATCAGAATGATCTTGCCGGCGCTGGACTTCTTCGGCGGCGGGGCACCGAACGGCGCACCACCGGGCGCGGCCGGGGCACCGTAGCCGGACGCCGGCGGCTGGCCGTAGGACTGGTCGTACGGGGCGCCCGAGGAGGGCTGACCGTACGGGGAACCCGACGAGGGCTGGCCGTACGGGGAACCCGAGGAGGGCTGGCCGTAGGGTGCGCCGGACGACTGCCCGTACGGCGGCTGGTCACCGCCGGGCGGCGGGTAACCCCCGCCACCGGGTGGCGGGTAGCTGCCGGGCGGCGGGTACTGATCAGACATTGCGTTTCCTTCCGGGGTATGCCGCAAAGATCACCCTAACGGGCAAAATGACGGTTGAGCTTGGAAAACCGACCTCTTGCCTGCTGGAGACGGCTCACGATATCGGTAGAGGGCCAATGCGCGCAGCACTGAGCGTGCTCGTATTACGGTGTGCGCCGTGACCGATCTGTTGAAACGGCTCGCCGCGGCGCCCGGTGTCTACCGAGGCCGCGGAGACGGGCTGGAGTCCGGACCATTCGTCGCCCGGATCAAGGTGACCTCGGTGGTGCGGGGCAATGCCATCACGCTGGACTACGAGGCCGTCAGCGACAGCAAGGGCCTGCAGCACGTCGAGCACACGATCCTCACCGCGAGTGAGGCCGGCCGGCTGGAACTGCACGTCACGTGCCTGGAGCTGCCCGGGGTGACCCGATTCGTGCAGAGCGAGCCGGGGGTCTTCAACGCCTACGAGGGCGCCCTCCTGGCGAAGATCATCGTCACCATGCCGAGTGACGGCGTGCTCACGTACGGCTGGTGGTGGTCCCGCGACGACGCCGAGCCCCGCGAGCAGTCCCGGGCCGAGGTCCGCCGGACCGGGTGACCCTCCGTGCATGGCACCTGAGCTGCTCTGACACAAATCCGACAGGGCAAACCTGAGGAACTTACGCGAGTGACAGGGCGATTCCGTCGAGAATGTCCGACTCGGAGGCGATCACCGAGTCCACTCCCACCCGATCGACGATCACCCGCAGGATGAGCGCCCCCGCGCCGATCACGTCGGCGCGGCCGGGGTGCATGACGGGGTGCTCGAGGCGCTGGGCGGCGGACTGGCCGAGCAGCCCGGTGGTCACCTTGGCCACGTCGGCGGCGGAGATCCGCGCGCGGTGGATGCGTTTCGGGTCGTACTCCCCCAGCCCGAGCGCCAGCGCCGCCACCGTCGTCACCGAGCCGGCCAGCCCGACCAGCGTGCGCGCCCGGGCGCCGTCGACCGCGGCCAGGGCCCGGTCCACCGCGGCCTCGATGTCCGCCTCGGCCGCCGCGATCTGCTCGGGGGCCGGCGGGTCCGTGCGCAGGTGCCGCTCGGTCATCCGCACACAGCCGATGTCGACGCTGATGGCCGCCTCGACGTCGCGCTCCCCCACCACGAACTCGGTCGAGCCACCGCCGATGTCGACCACGAGGAACGGCGCCTCGGCGGTGAGCCCGCGCACGGCGCCGGAGAAGGACAGCCGCGCCTCCTCGTCGCCGGTGATCACCTCGGGCGGGAAGCCGAGCGTGTCGAGCACCATCGCGCGGAAGTCGCCCGCGTTCTCGGCGTCCCGGGAGGCGCTGGTCGCCACCATCCGGGCCGCGTCGACCCCGGCCCCGGCGATGTCCGCGGCGTAGTCGACCAGGGCCAGCCGGGTGCGCTCGATGGCGGCCTCGGACAGCCGCCCGGTCCGGTCCACGCCCTCGCCCAGCCGGACGATACGCATCTGCCGGGTCACGTCCGAGATCTCCGAGTCCTCGGAGACGTCGGCGATGAGGAGTCGGACCGAGTTGGTCCCGCAGTCGATGGCCGCCACGCGCTTCACACCCGGAAGCCTACAAATGCAGCAGCATCCGATGGTTGCCGAGGGTGTTGGGCTTGACCCGCTCCAGGTCGAGGAACTCCGCGACACCCTCGTCGTAGGAGCGCAGCAGCTCCTCGTAGATCTGGTGGGTGACCGGGGTGCCGTCGATCGGCACGAAGCCGAACGAGGCGAAGAAGCGGGTCTCGAAGGTCAGCACGAAGACCCGGCGCACGCCGATCTGGCGCGCCGCCCCGAGCAGCTCGGCGACGATCCGGTGGCCGATCTTGTGCCCGCGCAGGAGCGGGTCGACGGCGACGGTGCGGACCTCGGCGAGGTCCTCCCACATCACGTGCAGAGCGCCACAGCCGACGATCGTGCCGTCGCTCGTGCGCTCGGCGACCCAGAACTCCGGCACGGCCTCGTAGAGCGCGACGGTGGGCTTGGAGAGCAGGCGCCGGTCCGCGACGTACATCGCGACCAGTCGCCGAATCCCCCGCACGTCGGCGGTTCGGGCCCGCCGGACGGTTACCTCCATGGACGTAAGGGTAGTGGCGCGCGGATGTGGCTCCTGACACGCGATCGGGTGCTGATGGTCACCACTGCGCTCATGACGGTGGTGGCCGGCACCATGACGGTCCTGTACGTGACCAAGGACGCGCCCGCCGAGCGCCCGCCGATGGCCTCCGTGGCCGGCACGACCCAGCCGCCGCGGCCGACCGCTCACACGTCCGCCGCCCCCGGATCGGTCAAGGCGGCGTACGCGGTGCGCAGCAAGTGGAAGGACGGCTTCAACGCCGAGGTCACCGTCACCAACCTGGGCAGCCAGCCGCTCATGGGCTGGATCGTCCAGCTGAACCTGCCCAAGGACGTCGATGTCACATCGACCTGGGGCGCCACCGCCGAGCAGGGGCCCGGGCGGCTGGTGCTGCGCTCGCAGGCGTACAACACCTATCTGGAGGCCGGCGGGGCGATCCGGATGGGGTTCGAGGCCAAGGGACCAGCCGATCCACCGCCAAGCTGTTCCGTCAATGGCTCACCCTGCTAACGTCAACAATCCGACTGTTCGGCCGCGAACGGCCTCCGGTCCCGCTCGCGGGTGAAGTCTGACGTACCTTCTTTGGGTGCTGACCCCACCGGCCGGACTCCCCGAGGACGCCCTCGGGGCGGTGCTGACCAAGGAGTGGGGCATTCCGGTCAAGTCGCTGAGCTATCGGCCCGTCGGCTTCGGCAGCCACCACTGGGAGCTCACCGACACCGCGGGTTTCCGCTGGTTCGTCACCGTGGACGAGCCGGCCGACCCGGCGAAGCTCGGCGCCTCGTTGCGGGTCGCCGCCGATCTGCACGCCACCGGGCACTCCTTCGTCGTCGCGCCGGTCCCCGCGCTGGACGGCGCCGTCGCGGTGCACCAGGGGCCGTTCACGATCGCGCTGTACCCGTTCGTCGAGGGCGCCAGCTTCGAGTGGAACGCGTTCACCGGCCCCACGCACCGCCGGGCCACCCTGGACATGATCATCCGGCTGCACACGGCCCCGCCCGTCGCCCGCCGGCACGCGCGCGTGGACGACTTCGCGGTGCCGCACCGCGACGAGGTCGAGGAGGCCCTGCGCCGGCCCGGCGACGAGGTCGCCTGCGGCCCCTACGCGGTGCCCGCGGCCGACCTGCTCGAGGCGCACCGCCGGCCGCTGCAGCGGGTGCTGGCCCGCTACGACGAGCTCGTGCTGCAGAGCCGGGCCGAGCCGGTGCGGGCGGTGCTCACCCACGGCGAGCCGCACTCGGGCAACACCATGCGCACGCCGACCGGGTGGCGGCTCATCGACTGGGACACGGTGCTGGTCTCCCCGCCGGAGCGGGACCTGTGGCTGATCGAGCCCGGCGACGGGTCGATCTTCGAGGCCTACGCCGAGGCCACCGGAGTGCTCGTCCGCCCGTCCACGATCATGCTGTTCCAGCTGCGCTGGGCGCTGTCGGACATCGCGGTCGAGGTGCGCCGCTTCCGCCGGCCACACACCGGCACCCAGGACGACGCCGAGGGCTACGAGATCCTGCGCTCAGTCGTCACCAGCATCGAGTGACACGCAGGGCCCCTGCGCCCACCACTCGCCGGCCAGCCGCACGGTCTCGTCGCCGAACGGGTTCACGCCCGGCCCGACCGCCAGGGCGTGCCCGAGGTGGACGTGCAGGCACTTCACGCGGGTCGGCATGCCACCCGCGGAGACGCCGTCGATCTCGGCCACGTGCCCGACCGCCTCGCGGCGGCGCAGGTAGTCCTCGTGGGCGGCCTGATACTGGGCGGCGAGCTCGGGGTCCGCGGCGAGCCGGGCGCCCATCTCGCGCATCAGGCCCGCCGACTCGAGCCGGCTGCACTCGTGCACGGCCCGGGGGCAGGTCAGGTAGAACAGCGTCGGGAAGGGCGTGCCGTCGGGCAGCCGCGGCGTGGTCTCGACGACGTCGGGCAGGCCGCAGGGGCAGCGGTGGGCGACGGCGCGGGTGCCCCGGGGCGTGCGCCCGAGCTGCTCCGCGACCACGGCGAGATCCTTCTCGGTGGCCGGCTCGAATGAACTCACTGCTTGTCCGCCGCCTCGACGCTCGACCAGAGTTTGTCGTACCAGGGCCGGGGCGGCTTCGGCGCGCCCGGCAGCTCGGCGGGGTCGGTGGCCTGGTTGTTCGCCGGGTCGACGACCACGTAGGGCTTCTCGCCGGGCAGCACCATGTGCAGCCGCTGGCGGGCCTGGGAGATCACGTATTCGGGGTCGTCCCACTTCTTCGCGCGCGCCTGCATCTCGGCGACCTTGACGGACTGGCGCTGCTGGCTCTCCTCCAGCGCCTCGATCTCGGCCTGCTGGGCGAGGTAGACCCGCACCGGATAGGCGTAGGCGAGCAGCAGCACGAGGAGCACCAGGCTGAGCACGACCGCGCGGCTGGTGAACCGGCGCGGCTGCGGGGCCCGGGTGCGCAGCGCGGCCCCGGCGCCGGTGGCCACGGCCCGGCGCGCGACCATCGGCCGCGACGGAGCCCGGCCGGCCCGCTGGGTGCCCCGGCGCTCGCCCTGCCCGCGCGGTGCCGAGCCCCGGGGGCCGATCCCGCGCCCGCCGGGCCTGGTGCGCTGCTGCATGTGCTCCTCCCCCAGGTCCGTGCGGCCCGTGACCCCGGTCCGCCCGGGGCAGATCGGGGTCGCGGGCCAATCAGAACGATTTATGCACGGTAGCGCGGGAAGGCGCCACGGCCGGCGTAGCGCGCCGCGTCGTCGAGCTCGTCCTCGATGCGCAGGAGCTGGTTGTACTTCGCGACCCGCTCGGAGCGGGCCGGCGCACCGGTCTTGATCTGGCCGCTGCCCACGGCGACGGCGAGGTCGGCGATGGTGGTGTCCTCGGTCTCACCCGAGCGGTGGCTCATCATCGTGCGGAAGCCCGCGCGGTGCGCGAGGTCCACGGCGTCGAGCGTCTCGGTGAGCGAGCCGATCTGGTTCACCTTCACCAGCACCGCGTTCGCGGTGTCGGTGGCGATGCCCCGGGCGATGCGCTGCGGGTTGGTGACGAACAGGTCGTCGCCGACGATCTGGATGCGGGAGCCGAGCGCGTCGGTCATCGCCTTCCAGCCGTCCCAGTCCTCCTCCGACAGCGGGTCCTCGATGGAGACGATCGGGTAGGCGTCGACGAGCTGGGTGTAGTAGGCGATCATCTCGTCGGACGACTTGCCGGCGCCCTCGAACGCGTAGGCGCCGTCCTTGAAGAACTCGGTCGCGGCCACGTCGAGCGCGAGCACGATGTCGCTGCCCAGCGAGTAGCCGGCCTTCTCGACGGCCTCGGCGATCAGGTCGAGCGCGGCCGCGTTGGTCGGCAGGTTGGGCGCGAAGCCGCCCTCGTCGCCGAGGCCGGTCGACAGGCCCTTCTTCTTCAGCACCGACTTGAGCGTGTGGTAGACCTCGGCGCCGGTGCGCAGGGCCTCGCGGAAGGTCGGGGCGCCGACCGGCGCGATCATGAACTCCTGCACGTCGACGTTGGAGTCGGCGTGGGAGCCACCGTTGAGGATGTTCATCATCGGCACGGGCAGCAGGTGCGCGTTCGGGCCGCCGAGGTATTTGAACAGGCTCAGCCCGGCCGAGTCGGCCGCGGCCTTGGCCACCGCGAGCGAGACGCCGAGGATGGCGTTCGCGCCCAGCTCCGACTTCTCCGGGGTGCCGTCGAGGTCGAGCATGGCCTGGTCGACGAGGCGCTGCTCGGTGGCGTCGAAGCCGCGCACGGCCTCGGCGATGCGCTCGTTGACGTTCTCGACCGCCTTCTCGACGCCCTTGCCGAGGTAACGCTTGCTGTCGCCGTCGCGCAGCTCGTTGGCCTCGAACGCGCCGGTCGAGGCGCCCGAGGGAACCGCCGCCCGGGCCAGGGTGCCGTCGTCGAGGACGACCTCGACCTCAACCGTCGGGTTGCCCCGCGAGTCGAGGATCTCCCGCGCGCCGATTGCTTCGATAGTGGCCACTGTCGTGTCACTCCTTGCCGAAAAATTTGTGGTCGGCCGCCACGGTGCGGCACCCCTGAGCCTATCTCCCGGCGGGATCTCGCCCGCCGCTCGGGTTACAGATCCAGCAGCGTGCGCAGGTGGCGCGGGGGCGGCGAGCCGTGCGCGAGCATCCGGTCGTGCCAGTCGCGGAGGGTGACGTTCGCCGGGCGTTCATCGGCGATCTGCCGGACCTCGGTGTAGCCCACGAAATACGTCGACAGCTGCGTCGAGCTCAGCAGGGAGCGGCGCCACTTGCCGGCCGCCTCACCCTCCTCCTGGAAGCCGCGCTCCATCATCAGCGCCATGGCGTCGGCCTCGGTCATGTCGTCGCAGTGCACGCGCTGGTCGATGATGGCATTGATGCTCATGCGCAGCTGCATCTTCAGCTGCTGTAGGCGCACCGGCAGGCCGCCGAAGCCCCGCTCGGCCATGAGCTCCTCGGCGTAGACCGCCCAGCCCTCCACGAACGGGCCGCTCCAGCCGATCGCCCGGGCGCGGGTGCGGCCGCGGAAGCGGCGGGCGTGGGCCAGCTGCAGGAAGTGGCCCGGCGTCGCCTCGTGGACGGTCAGGTCGCGCAGCATGTGGCGGTTGTACTCGCGGTAGAACGACGCCACCCGCTCGCTCGACCAGTCGGCCGGCGTCGGGGAGATGCAGAAGAACGTCGGCAGCTCCGCCGGCTCCAGCAGGCCCGGCGGGTCGCAGTAGGCCACGGCCACGCCGCGCGCGAACTCGGGCATCTCCATGATCACCAGGGGGTCGTCGATGAGGGTGATCAGGTCGTGCTCGCGCACGAAGGCGGTCGCCTCGTCCAGGGAGACCTTGGCCAGCTCGACGATGGTGTCGTTGTCCGGCACGTCGGCCGCGGCCCGGGCCAGTGCCGCGCGGATGTCGCGGTCGCCGGTCAGCTCGGCCGCGGCCTCCCGCAGCTCCTCGGTCACCCGGTCCAGGTTGGCCTCGGCCCGCTCCAGCACCGTGCGGGCGCCCAGCTCGGTGTCCAGCGTGTGCCAGAGCCGCGCCTCCCACAGCCGGCGGCCCAGGCGGGGGTCGCGGTCGCTCGAGTCGAGGCGGCCGCGCAGCCAGTCGGCGAAGGCGTCCAGCTCGGTCGCGGCGCGCTCCTGGGCCGGCGCGATCACCTCGGCCAGGCCGGGCTCCTCCTTGAGCAGCTCGCCGAGCTCCTCGCGCACCAGCCGGGCGGTGCCCGCGAACTGGCCGATCGCCGTCTCCACGTGCACGCGGGGCGACTCGCCGAGCACCTCGCGGGCGGTGGCCAGGGCGTCGGGGATCGCGCTCAGCCGCGCGGCGAGCGACATCAGCCGCTGCTCGGCCGGGGCGAAGGGGCGTGAGATCAGGCCGTGCAGCAGGGTGCCGGGGTTGTGCACGAGCGGGTTCCACTCGTGCTCGCGGATCTCGGTGCGCTCGAACAGCATCCGCTCCACCCGGGCCAGCAGCACCGCGTGGTCGACCTGGTCCTGCGGGTCGAGCTCGTCGACGTCGATCTGGCTCAGCGCGGCGGAGGCGTCGCGCAGCATGTCGACGTCGCCGGCCACACCCTCGGCGGAGTAGTCGGGCAGCCGGTTGTCGAAGCGGTGATCCCCGGCGCCGGCGGCCAGCCCGGGCGCACACTCGAGCAACGCGTCCGCGATGTGCTCGGCCAACGGAACAAAGTGCTGGGACATGCCCCGACCGTATCCGGTGCACCGCCCCGCGCGCGCCCCGAGGCGGCCCCGACGCGCCAGACGCTGGTCCGGGCGCGGCGGATCACGCACATCATCCGGGGGCGAGCGCGCGGGCGACCGCGGCACGCGACACCGGCCGGCACCGAAGGTGACGGCTCACATGAGCGTGGCGAGTTTGCGCACCGCGGCCGTCAGCTCGTGCGGCGTGTGCGCGGCGTAGCCCAGGACCAGCCCGCCCGGCCCGCCCTTGCGCACCCGCAGCGTCGACAGCGCCAGCGGGCCCAGACCGGCCTCGGCCGCGCGTTCGGCCAGGGCGCGGTCGTCGACGCCCGGCGGCAGCTCCACGACCAGGTGCAGGCCCGCCGCGATGCCGCCGATGCGGGCGCGCGGCAGGTGCCGGCGCACGGCCGCGACCACGGCGTCGCGGCGCTCGCGGTGCAGGCGGCGGGCGCGGCGCAGGTGCCGGTCGTAGCCGCCGCCGGCCAGGAACTCGGCGAAGGCGAGCTGCTGCAGGGCCGGGCCGCCGTTGTCGGCGTCGTGCTTGGCCGCGACCAGGTCGGGCAGCCACTGCGCCGGCGCGGCCAGCCAGCCCAGCCGCAGGCCGGGCGCGAGGACCTTGCTCACCGAGCCGACGAGGGCCACCCGGTCCGGGGCCAGGCCCTGCAGGCAGGCCACGGGCTCGCGGTCGTAGCGGTACTCGGCGTCGTAGTCGTCCTCCACCACGAGCCCGTCCAGGCGGCGCGCCCAGGCGATCACGTCGGCCCGCCGGCCGGGGGCGAGGACGACGCCGGTCGGGAACTGGTGGGCCGGGGTCAGCACCACCGCGCGGACGCGGGTGCGGGCCAGGGCGGCGACGTCGAGGCCGTCGGCGTCCACGGGCACGGCGAGCACGTCGAGGCCGAGCCGGGCCAGGTGCTCGCGCAGCGCGGCCGGGCCCGGGTCCTCCAGCGCGATCCGCTTGACCCCGCGGGCCAGCAGCACCCGGGCCAGCAGCGCCAGGCCCTGCGTGACGCCGGCGGTGACGATCAGCCCGTCGGCGGGCACGAGGGCCGCCCGGACGCGGCCGAGGTAGCCCGCGAGCTCGGCCCGCAGCCGCGGCACGCCGGTCGCGTCGGCGTAGTCGAAGTCCGCGTCGAGCGCGCTGGTCAGGGCGGTCTCGTAGGCGCGGCGCCAGGCCGTGCGCGGGAAGGCGCCCAGGTCCGGCACGCCCGGGCGCAGCGGGGCGACCGCGGCGCGCCGCTCGACGACGTCGGCGCGGCGGCGGGGCACGGCCGCGACCACCTCGGCCACCACGGTGCCGGAGCCGCGCCGGCTGACCAGGCGGCCCTCGGCGGCCAGCTGCTCGTAGGCGCCGACCACCAGGCCGCGGGACACGCCCAGGTCGGCGGCGAGGTCGCGGGTCGAGGGCAGCCGGGTGCCGGGGGCGAGGCGGCCCCGCGTGATCGCCTCGCGCAGGGCGCCGACGAGCTGCTCGCCGACCCGTGGGCGGGTGCGGTCGAGCTCGACCAACGCCTCCCATACCGACAAAAAGTGGCCCTTCAAAACGGTCCCTCAGTGGCACTGTAGCGGGTACCACTGGCGCTCGTAAGTTCGTGCGTATGAACCGGCGCCACTCCGCGTACTGCGCGCTGACCTGCGCGATTCTCGGCGGCTCGTTCGTCGTGAGCCGCTCGATCGTCGCCTATCCGATCCTGTCCGGCCAGGCCCTTCGCTACGCGCTGGCCGCCGTCGCGCTCTTCGCGCTCGTCCGGCGCGAACCCGCCCGGATTCACCCGACCGGGCGAGAGCTGGTGCGCCTCGGGCTGGTGGCCGCGACCGGGCTGGTCGCGTTCAACATCCTGCTCCTGTACTCCCTCAAGCACGCGGACCCGGCCGTCATCGCCACCATCGTCGGCGTGAGCCCGCTGCTGCTGGCCCTGCTCGGACCGCTGTCGGAGGGCCGCCGCCCGGCCCCGCGGCTGCTCGGCGCGGCCGCGGTGGTCGTCGCCGGCGCGGCGCTGGTCTCCGGCTTCGGCGCGCACGACACCGCGGGGCTCGTCGCGGCCGGTGGCGTGCTGGCCTGCGAGGCCGCTTTCTCGCTGCTCGCCGCGCCGCTGCTGCCCCGGCTCGGACCCGTGCGCGTCTCGGCCTGGAGCACGGCTCTGGCCGTACCGATGCTGCTCCTGCTCCTGCCCCTGACCGGCGAGCGGCCGCGCCTGCCGCACCCGTCCGAGGCGGCCGCCCTCGCGTTCCTCGGGCTGGTGCTGACCGTGGTGGCGTTCGTGTGCTGGTACACGGGCGTGGCCGGGCTCGGCGTCGACCGCGCGGGCGTCTTCCTGGCCCTGGTGCCGGTGTTCGCCCTGGGTACCGCGGCCGTGGCCGACCACGAGGTTCCGGGCCCGGCGAAGGTCTTCGGCGTGTTGCTGGTGGGTGCCGGACTCCTGCTGACCGCGAGGCGTTCAGCAGCGCGTGTTAAGCAGGATGGATGCAACGCACCGCGCTCGTCCTCGGCGCCGGCGGCATCACCGGCGTCGCCTGGCAACTCGGCATCCTCGTCGGCCTGCACGACCGGGGCATCGACCTCGCCCGCGCCGATCTGATCCTGGGCACCTCCGCCGGCGCGATGACCGGCGCGCTGATCGCCGCGTTCGGCGACCCGCGCACCGCCGCCGCGATCGAGGCCCCGCTCGGCCCCGGCGACCCGCCGATCCGCGCCGACTGGAACCGCGGGGCGCTCGCCTTCCAACTGCTGCAGGACGGCTCGCTGGAGCCGGCCGAGATGCGCCGGCGGATCGGCGCGATCGCGCTCGAGGCCGAGGTCGGCGCGCCGGATCCGTGGCTGGCCGCGTTCGGGCGCCGGCTGCCGATCGAGGGCTGGCCGGACCGGCTGACGGTGACCGCGGTGGACACCGCCACCGGAGAGCCCGTCGCCTGGGATGCCGATTCGGGTGTACCGCTGGTGCCCGCCGTCACCGCCAGCTGCGCGGTGCCGTGCATCTTCCCGCCGATCCCCGTCAACGGCTCGCACTTCATGGACGGCGGGGTGCGGTCGCGGACCAACGCCGACCTGGCCGCCGGCTACGACAAGGTCTACGTGCTCGCGCCCCGCATGCCGCTGCTGCAGCGCGAGGCGCTCGACCCGGCGTTCACCCTCATCGAGCCCGACGACCCCGCGACGGAGGCGATCGGCGGCAACGTCTTCGACGCCGGGCGCTGGATTCCGGTGCTGGCCGCGGCCGAGCGTCAGGGCCGCGAGCTCGTCATCGGCTTGTAGTACGTGTCCTGCGCGAGCGAGGAGCGGAACGCGTCCAGCACGCCGGGGTCGTCCGAGACCATGAACTGGTTCGTCGGCCCCTTGTTGTCGGTGGGGTCGGACTCGAAGTACAGCACCGCGCGGATCTGCGGGTTGGCCTTGAACGTGGCCGAGGCGTCGCGCAGCCACGACGCCCGCTGCTCGGAGCCCCAGCTGCGGGCGATGCCGAACTCGCCGACCATCACCGGCTTGCTCGGGTGCCGCGCGCAGAACTCGAGGAAGGGGCGCATGAGCGCGCCGATGGTGCCGTACTTCGTGCCGGCGTACACGTCCACGCAAGTCCAGTCGACCTGGTCGTCGCCGGGGTAGAAGTCCGCCGCGTAGCCGCCCTGGAAGCCCTCGGCCGTCGGGCACCACACCCACGAGGCGTTCGTCGCGCCCTCCTGGGTGAAGATGTTGCGCACGTACTTCCACGCCGCGATGTAGTCCGCGCCCGACCACATCTGCGCACGCAGGTTCGGGCGGTCCATCTCCCAGCGGTAGCGCAGCAGCACCGGATGGCCGAACGCCTTGAGCTCCCGGGCCCGCTGGCGGATGAGGTCGTCGTAGCGGCCCATGGTGATGAGCCGGGTGTCGCCGCCGGCCCACGACAGCATCAGCGTGCTGCCGCGGGCCGCGAACTGCCGGTCGGAGGCGGTGTTGAAGTCCTCGTCGAAGCGGCGGTAGGTGTTGACGATCGCCATCTTGCGCCCGAGCGACTTCTCCCAGGCCGTCATCGCGGTCACCCGGCCGGACTCGGTCAGGCTGCCGGGCCGCACCCAGGCGCCGAGGTAGGAGCCCTGCTTCGGCGGCCCGACGGGCCCGGCCTGGAACGGCCCCTCCGACGTGGCGATGGCCGGCGGCCCCGTGTCCACTGTGGACGAGGGGGCCGCCGACGGCGGATGCGGCCGGCTCCCGTGGTTGAGCACCGTCAGGGTGATCCCCGCGGCGACCGCGACGGTCACGGCCACCACGGCGACGGTAACGACGATCCGCTTCAAAGGGGCTCTCCTACTTCGGAATGCGCCTGGCTACATAGAGAACGTCCGTGGCCACCCCGGAGAGACTGCGCGAGCGGGTGGCGAGGTCGTCGGCCCTGCGGGCCATCGGGCGCAGCCACTCGCGGCGGTACGCGCCGGCCGGGAACACCGCGAAGCCGCGCCGGTCGATGACCTCGAAGCCGTGGCGGGCCAGCAGCTGCTCGACCTCTCCGTGCTGCAGCTCGGCGAACCAGGCGTTGCCGCGGTGCCGCCGGTGGCGCAGGTGGCGCAGCGACGAGCGGTTGCCGTGGTTCTCCACCACCAGCAGCCCCGAGTCGGCCTCGGGCAGGATCCGGGCGGCGAACGCGATCGCCCGGTCGCGCACGTCCCTCGGGGCGTTGAGCAGCAGCCGGAACACGGTCACCAGGGCCGGCCCGTCGACCGTCGCCGGCTCCGGCAGCGGCCCCTCCTCGCTCACCTGGTGCAGCTTCGCGTAGACGCCCGCCTCCCGGGCCTTGGTCAGCATCTGCTCCGAGGTGTCGTAGCCGTGCGCGGCCCGCACCACCCCGTGCAGCAGCTTGATGGCCCGGCCGGTGCCGCAGGCGAAGTCGTGCTGAACGGGTCGCCGCGCCGTGAACTCCCGCCGCACCAGCCGGCGCAGGAAGGCGCGCTGGCGCCCGCTCACCGCCGTGGCGTAGGTCTCCGGCGCGTACACCACCCGCTCGTACTTGTCGACCGCCGCCTCCGACTGGAAGACCTCCGCGTAGTCCGTTCTCATCGCTCCCCCTGCATCAGAACCCTTTTCATGCGCACCGCCGCGTAGCAGTACGCGACGGCACCCGCCCCCGTGGCGGCGAATTTCACGATCAATCCGGGGTGCAGCGGCCACAGCGCGAGCTGCGGCACCGCGAAGCACGCGGTCGCCATGGCGGCGGCGAGCAGCGTGGCCCGGCCGAAGGGGTGCAGTCCGAGCCCGCGCACCACCTGCACGAGCGGGACCAGGTTGTTCACGAGCACCGCGGCCGCGAGGCCCACGGAGGCGCCGAGCGCGCCGCTGCGGGGGATGAGCAGCGAGTCGGCGGCGAGCATCACGACGAGGGCGAGCCCGACGTTGGCCAGGTTCCACCAGGTGCGCCCGGCCATCGCCAGCACCACGTCGACCATGCCGCAGGCGGTGGCGACCAGCATCGCGGAGGCGAGCACGCGCACGACCCCGACGCCGCCGTCCTCGTAGTGGTCGCCGAAGAGGCTCAGGTACAGCGGGGCGTAGGTGAACACCAGCAGGTACAGGGGCCAGCAGCACAGCACCACCCACGCGGTGGCCTGCCGGTAGAGCAGGTTGGCGCCCGCGGTGTCGCGGACCGCCAGGCGCTCGGCGAGCCGCGGCTGCACAGACTGGGACACGCCCTGGTTCACGAACTGGCCGAGGATGACGAACCGGCCGGCGACGGCGTACATGGCGGCCGGGGCGAGCCCGGCCAGCGCCGCGACCATGAGCACGTCGACGCGCTGCAGGGCCATCTGGGCGAAGCTCGCCACCGCGCGGGGGGCGGTGAAGTACCAGAACCGCTTCGGGGTGAAGTCCGAGGTCTCCTTCCGGTCCGGGTCGAGCCGGACCCGGAGGCGCTTGAGCGCGTACCCCGCCAGCAGCGCCGTCGGGATGTACGGCAGCGCCCAGAACGCGGCGAACAGCTGCTCGCCCCAGCCCGCGGCCCAGACCAGCACCAGCAGCACGAGCTGCGCGGCCGGGCGCATGACCCGGTCCAGCAGCACCGTGGGGCGCATGGCCCGCAGCCCGCGGGTGGTGGACAGCAGCACGTCGGTGAACGCGGCCGCGGGCAGGAACAGCGCCAGCGCCCGCACCAGGTCGGGCCGGCCCGGCAGCAGGTCGGCCGCGAACCACAGCCCGCCCGCGATGCACACGGCGGCGACCGCCACCGGCAGCAGCGCGATGCGCAGGCACTCGCCGAAGCGGGACAGGTCGCCGACCGCGCGCATCCGGGCCGGCCAGTAGACCAGCGACGTCTGCACGCCGAGCTTGGCGAAGGTCACGCCGAGGCCGAAGGTGGCCGTGGCGGCGAAGAACGCGCCTGCCGCGTGCGGGTCGAGGGCCCGGGCGGCCAGCCAGGTGACCCCGACCCCGGCCAGCCCGGTGCAGGCGGTGCCGGCCAGGTTGGCGATCCCGCCGCGGGCGGCACCGCGCAGCATCCCGCCGGGCGACTCTAAGGCCGGCCGCTCCAGCGTTGCCGTCACGATGTCATCCAGGAGGGTTTGTACCCGAGGAAGTTCGCCAGCCGCTCGTCGTAGGGCGCGTAGTGCTCGGCCAGCCGCTGGGCGATCGAGTCGTCGAGGCGGTTGCGCGGGCGGGCGTTGTGCCGCTCGAACTTCGGGTAGGTGTTCACGTGCGGCAGGTCGAGGAAGTCCACGACGGCGTCGTAGACGGGCTCGGGCCGGGTGAAGAACTCGCCGCTGTCCACCACGTGGATGCGGTCGCGGCCGAGCAGGCGGGCCATCGGCTCGAGGTACTCGATGTACTCGCCGCGGGCCCGGTAGGCGTGGTGCTGGTGGGCGAAGCTGTAGGCGAACGGGTCTTGCAGCAGCTTCTCGCGCTCGCCGGCCAGCCGCTCCTCCTCCAGCTCGAGCGCGCGGCCGAACTCGACCTCGGGCTCGAAGCCGCGGGCGACCTCGTGGGCGTGCTGCGAGTAGGCCCGCTCGACCGGGTCGCGCACGAGCACGACGAGGCGCACGCCGGGCAGGTCGGCGGCGATCCGGGTGAGCGCGTGCGGGTGGTACATGTAGTACGGGCTGGACTCGAAGGTCTGCGCGGGCACGCCGAACTCGGCCCGCACCCGCTCGGCCCGCCGCTGCAGCGGGAAGTGGCCGCGGTACCAGCGCAGGCCGTTGTGGTAGCCGACGTCGAAGTAGTGCACGCCCTTGTGCAGCACCGCCTTGATGACCGCGGGGTGCGCGGCCAGCGCCCGGTAGAGCGAGGTGGTGCCGCAGCGCTGCCCGCCGCAGATGAGGAACTGCGGCAGCATCCGCCGCCCGGCGGTGAGCTGGCCGTAGTTGCGGGATCCGAAGTGGACGATGCGCTTCATCGTCTCGGGTACCTGCACGGGCATGGTTACAGCGCCTCCACTCGCGCGACGAGGACGGGCAGCAGCCAGCTGCCGAGCACGCCCAGCCGGGCGCCGGCCTCCGCCTGCCGGTCGGTGACGTACCGGGTGGCCAGGTCGATGAGGTACAGCAGCGCGGTCACCTCGACCGCCTGGCGGTGCACCACACCGAAGGGCAGCAGCAGGTCGGGCGCGGCCGCGACGAGCTCGTTGACGGCCTGTCCCGCCGAGGGCGAGCGGCCGATGCCGAGCTGGAGGGCGTGGTGCAGCCCGTCGTAGCCGATCGGCACGCCCGGGGTGAACCGCTCCCAGTCCCAGACCAGAACCCCGTCGGCGACGGCGGCCATGTTCCACGGCGACCAGTCCCCGTGCCACGAGCCGAAGTGCAGCTCCACGTCGCCGGCGGCGCGCGCGACGCGCTCCGCGGCCGTGCGCAGGGCGGCGCCCTCGGCGTGGTCGGCGACGGCGTCGAGCCGCGCGCGCAGCCGGTTCCAGTAGCCGCTGCCGTCGAGGCGGCCGTGGCTCGTACCGCAGCAGCGCGCCACCTCGAGCATGGCGCCCGCGAGCCGCGGCGCGGTCAGCGCCACCCGCGGCTGCCACACCGGCAGCGCGGACTGCACGAGCACCTCGTGCTCGCCCCATTGCCCGGCGTGCAGCGCGTCCGGCACGCGGGTCTGGGTCAGGCCGGCCGCGCCGACAGTGCTCAGCGCGGCGGCCTCGGCCCGCACCAGCTCGCGGGTCAGCGCCGAGGTGCCGAGCTTGGCGAAGGCGAGGGTGCGCCCGTCGCCGTCGAGCAGCTGCAGCACCGGCTTGCGGTTGGCCCGCGCGGGTCCGATGTGGACGCTCAGGCGCAGGCCGTCGCCGAGGTGCCGGCCGAGGTAGGTGTCGATGGTGTCCTCGGCCGGGCTCAGCGTCAGCCGGTCGCGCAGCAGCAGCCCGGACAGGCCGGTGCGCAGGGCGGCCACGACGGCGTCGCGCTTGAGCCGGGCCAGGCGCGACTGCGGCTCCGCGTAGCGGCGCACGGCCGCGGCGGCCACCCGCCGATCGTCGGCCGGCACCAGCAGGCGCGGCTTGCGCGCGTTGGGGATCACGAGGTACTCGACCGGCCGCTCGCCGTTGCCGGGGTACAGCAGGCCCAGGACCTCCTCGATGTACTGGGCGCGCAGCTGTTCGTCGTCGGCCCGCAGTGCGGCCGGCGCGGTCTTCATCGGACTCATCGCTCGCTGAAACCCTTCTGCTGGTTGCGCCACAAGACGGCGTACGCGAGGAACGTCAGGGCCAGCGGGGTGACCAGGGCGTTGTACCAGAGCATCGCCGCGAAGCCGGACACGAGCGCGGCGCTGCCGGCGAGGCCGATCGGGCTCGCGTCGCGCCGGAACCGCCACAGGCCGGCCAGGAAGAAGCCGATGTACGACAACGTGCCGAGCAGCCCGTGCGCGTAGAGCAGCTGCCACAGCTGGCCGTTGCCGCCGATGGTGAAGTTGCCGCAGCGCGCGCAGCTGCTGCTCTCGCCCACCGCGATCGAGTTGCGCCCGCCGATGGTGCTGCGGGTCGAGCCGAAGCCGATCAGCGGCGACTCCCACATGCCGGTGAGGGCCTTCTGGGTGGTGTACATCCGCACGCCGTTGGACTTGCCGTCGTCGACGCGCGCGTTGACCACGTCGCCGAGCGGGGTGACCGCGAGCGCCACGGCGAGGCCGACGGTGACGACCGCGACGAGGCCGAGCGCGGCCACGCGGCCCTTGAGCGCGAGCCGCACGGCCACGTAGACGGCCATCACGCCGAGGCCGATCCACAGGCCGCGGTTGAGCGAGTACACGATCGGCACGACGGCGATGAGCAGCGTCGCGGCCGCGGCGAACTTGGTGTGCCGGCGGCGGGCCAGGCAGAAGCCCGCCACCGCGAGCCAGCCCGCCAGCAGGCACACGTTGTTGCCCCAGGTGTTGGTGTACCCCCACGGCGCCCCCGGCCGCGGCGTCTCCCCGCCGAGCAGGTTCATGATCTGGGCCGCGGTCGGGTGCACCAGCGACTGCACGAACCCGTCGTGGCGCACGTGCGCGGGCAGCAGCAGCTCGAACGGCGCGGTGAACTCGAAGCGGGGCGCGGCCATGCCGAGCACGCCGCCGGCCACCGTGACCGCGAACAGCCAGGCGAGCAGGCGCACGAAGCGCTCCTGCGTGAGCACCCGGCGCTCGAGGTTGCCGGCGTAGATCAGCAGCACGGTGAGCGCGCCGTAGCCGCCGAGGCGGAAGGCGTAGGACACCGAGCGGCTCGACCACGTGCCGGGGACGGTCCCGGCGGGGTCGGCGCCGAGGGTGAACAGCCCGAAGCCGACGGTGGCCAGGAACAGCAGCCACAGCAGGAACCCGGGCGGCAGCTTCACCACGTGGCCGGCCGCGCGGTGGCGGATCAGCGACCACGCCATCGGCACCGCGGCGAGGAAGAAGATGAGGACGCCGAGGCCCAGGGCCCACCACAGGGGGTACAGCAGGAGGATCCCGGTCACGGGCCAGGCGGCGAGCCGGTGGACCGGTTTGCGGGGCCGGGACGGCGCGCCGAGGCCGGCTTCGGCGGAGGGGTGGCTCGTCAGGGTCGTCATCGGCGCTTGTCGGCACCGTTCTCGCTGGGGGCCTCGGCCGGGATGCGGGTGACCGAGATGGTGCGGGTCTGCCGTGTCGGCGGGACCGTCTTGGCCTTGTTCACGGTGGGCGGCGCGGGGGTCGCGGGGGCCGGGGACGACGGGGCCGCGGCCGGGGCCGTGCGGATGCGCTTGGCCACCACCGGGTCCTCCTTCTCCTCCTTGGCCGGGAGCTTCTCCAGCACCGTGGTCATGTCGTCGGCCATGGTGGGCGTGACCGCGGCGGTGTCGCGCTCGTCGCCGCCGCGCGGGGCGGCGAGCTTGGGCAGCACCACGGCGCCGAGCAGCGGGGTGCCGACCCGGCGCAGCTGGTCGGCGGCGTCGGCGATCTCGGTGTTGCGGGTGCGGCGCACCTCGACCGCGACGATGGCCGCGTCGGCGAGGGCGGCCAGGCTCTGCGCGTCGGCGCTGGTGGCGGTGGACGGGGCCTCGACCACGACGTAGGCGGCCCGTTCCCGCAGCGTGGCCAGGGTGTCCCGCAGCGCCTGCGACTGCAGCAGCCCGCCGGCGCTGGCGGTGCCGCCGGTCGTCACGACGCTGAGGTTCGGGTGCCGCGGGGCGCGCTGGGTGGCGCTGCTGAGCGAGAAGCGGCCGGCGAGCACGTCGGAGAGGCCGGGCACCGCGCGCACGCCGAGCATCCGGTTCACCGAGGTGGTGTCGACCATGCTGTCGGGGAGGTGGGCGCAGACGAGCACGGTCTCGGCGCCGGTGCGGGCGAACGCGGCGGCGAGGTTGGCCGCGACCACGGTCGAGGCGGCGCCCCGGCTCGCCCCGGCGACGACCACGACCTGGCCCGCGAGCGCGACGCGGGCGTCGCCGCCGGCCGGGGCCGGGATGCTCGCGAGGACCTCGTTGCGCAGCCGGTTGAAGATGCGCCCGCCGGCCCCGAAGGGCGCGAACACGTCGTCGAGGCGCGGCTTGACCCGGCCCGGGACGCTGGCGAGCACGGCGACGTCGACGCGGCGGGGCAGGTCGGAGGCGCGGCGGACGCGCTGGTCGAGCCGCTCGCGGAGCATGGCCGCGCCGACGCCGAGCAGCAGGCCGGCGGCCGCGCCGCTGGCCAGGTTGAGCAGGCGGTTGGGCTTGACCGGGGAGCTGGGCAGGTCGGCGTCGCGGGTGATCTTGCCGGCGCTCACGGTCGTGGTGAGCAGCTGGTTGAGCTGGCCGGCGAGGGTGTTGATCTGCGCGGTGGCGGTGCTGCGCTGGCTCTCGAGGTTGGGCCGGTTGGGGTCCGACGGCTTGAGCGTGGCGAGCTTGTTGTTGATCTGGGTCAGCCCGGTGTTGAGCTGGTTGATCTTGTCGTTGAGGATCGCGATGCGGCCGGCGACGTCGGCCTTGGCGGACTCCTCGCGGTTGCGCAGGTAGGCCTCGGCGAACGCGTGCGAGCCGGCCTGGGCCTGCTCGGCGGTGCTCGCCGAGAAGGTGATCACCAGGAAGGTCGTGTTCGGCGGGACCTCGACGCGCACGCTCGCCGCGAGCGTGTCGGGCGGGGTGCTGGAGCGCATGAGCGCGGCGGCGTCGGTGGCGACCGTGGTGCTGGCGACGAGCTGGGCCTCGTTGTCGAGGTTGATGTCGCCCTTGGTGCGGCCGCTGGTCGAGTTCGCGTCCTGCCCGTTGCCGATCGGCGAGACGAGGACCGACGTCGAAGACTCGTAGATCTTGGTCTGCATCGAGGTGAACTGCACGGCGCCGGCCAGGCCGACCAGCACGAGCACCAGCACCAGCCACCAATGGCGCCGGGCCATGCCGAGCAGATCGACGCCGGAGGAGTCGGTTGCGGCTTCGGCGTTGTGCAGGCGTGTGGCGTCCATTGAACGGCGGCCCCTTCGGCGTCAGGTTCTCCAGCCCTTAACGCCGTGACCGCTATGTTCGTAATGGCCGATTGGTCCGTGTCCGCGCGAGTTCACCCGTGCTCGCTACTGAGTCCAACGCGCCGAGCCTGCTCTTGTCACCGCGGAGGCCGGGATTTCTGGCGGGAGCAACGGTCCGCCGGTGACACGGACCCGAGCAATGAACGTTCTTGGCTTATGGAATGGGCCTAGGGTCCAGCCAGCCGTTGCTGCCCAGGTAGCGCAGGACCGTCGTGACCGCCTCGCCCTGGGACAGGTCGGTCGTGTCGATCGTCAGCTCGGCGTCCAGCGGATCCTCATACGGGTCGTCGATGCCCGTCATGCCCTTGATGAGGCCCGCCCGCGCCTTCGCATACAGCCCCTTGCGGTCCCGCCGCTCGCACTCGGCCAGCGGCGTCGCCACGTGCACCAGCACGAAGTCGGCGCCCGCGTTGTGCGCGAACTGCCGGGCCGCGGCCCGGGCGTCGCGGTAGGGGGCGATCGGGCAGCAGATGGCCACGCCCCCGTGCCGGGCCGTCTCGGCGGCCACCCAGCCGATGCGGCGGATGTTCGTGTCGCGGTCCTCGGCCGAGAAGCCCAGGCCCGCCGACAGGTGCCGGCGCACGATGTCGCCGTCGAGCAGGGTGATCGTCCGCTCCCCGGTCTCCAGCAGCACGTCCGCGAGGCCGGTGGCCATCGTGGACTTGCCGCTGCCCGACAGGCCGGTGAAGAAGACGACCAGGCCGCGCTGGCGGCGGGGCGGGCGGGCGCGGACCAGCTCGCGGGCGACGGCCGGCGGGGTGTGCCACTCCGGCAGGATCGTGCCCCGGTCGAGGAAGTCGTCGATCTCGGCGAAGGTGAGCGGCAGGCGGCGGTGCCGCGGCGGGATGTCGTCCAGGGAGCGCCACTGGCCGTCGCGGCCGTCGTAGGCGAGCTCGCGCGGGACCAGCACGCGCAGGCCGCCGCCGGAGAGCATCGACTCGCTCGAGGCCAGCAGGTGGGTCACACCGTAGGACGCGGCGACCCGCGTGCGCAGCATCGCGTCGCGGATGTCGTCGCCGTCGTGGTTGGGCAGCGGCAGGGCCACGATCGTCGAGGCCGGCATGCGGTCGCGGGCGGCCAGCACGCAGCGGACCAGGGCCTCCGGGGCCAGGCCGTCCGGGCCGGGGCCGTCGACCGGGACGAGGACCACGAGGTGCGCGGCCAGCGTGCGGGCCGCGCGCGCGATCTGGGCCAGCTGCGGGCGGTGCAGCGGCCGGTCGGCGATGACCCCGAGGATTCGCCCGGGCGGCAGGGAGCCCCTGACCTCCGCCGGGGTGCGCCGCATCCGCCGGAACGCCCCGTGGCCGCCGTCGCCGAGCCGCCGGACCCGGCCGGCCACGCCGGCCGTGGTCTTGCGGGCCGGGTAGACCTCCTGCACGTCCAGGGCCGCGACCGGGGCGCCCTCCAGATCGGCGAGGATCAGCACCCGCCGCGCCGGGTCGGTCACGTCGAACTGCTCCGCGAGGGTGCGGGGCAGTTCGAGCGTGACCGGCACCGGCCAGGCGGTGCCGTCGGCCAGCCGGCCGGTGCGCCGCAGCGCGATCAGGTCGGCCGAGCCGAGAAACCCGGTCAGGGGCGCATACGCCCCCGACACGAGCAGCTCCAGGTCCGCGAGTTCGGACGGTTTGGGGGTATAGGTCGGGGCGTCCCGCAGGACGTCATCCGGCAACGTGAAACCCTCGACACCCCAACCGTTCACAGACACCTCGCAAGCCTGCCATAGGAACGGTCCCGGGGCTCAGCCGGTGTTGCGCATGCCGGCCGCGATGCCGTTGATCGTGGTCAGCAGCGCGCGCTCCAGGGCCGGGTCCGGCGACGAGCGCCGGCCGCCGGGCCAGGCACTGGCGTCGGCCGACTTGCTGTCGCGGTACTGCCCCAGCAGCGTGACCTGCAGGTGGTGCAGCGGCTCGAGGTAGCTGTCGCGGACCCCGAGCGTGCGCTGCAGCACCGGCTGGCGGTCGAGCAGGGCCGTCTCGCCGGTGATCGCCAGCACCTCGGCGACCGTCTGCTCGTACTCCGCGCTGATCACCTCGAAGATCGGGCGCAGCGGGGCCGGCACGAGCGTGTCGACGTACCGCGACGCGATCTCCAGGTCGGTCTTGACCAGCATCATCTCCACGTTGGACAGGAACGTCGCGAAGAAGTGCCACTTCTCGTGCATCTCGCGCAGCACGTCGCCGAGGCCGGCCTCGCGCGCCGCCTTGAGACCGCTGCCCACGCCGAACCAGCCCGGCACGATCTGCCGCGACTGCGTCCAGCCGAACACCCACGGGATCGCCCGCAGGCCCGACAGGCCCGCGTCGGCGTTGGGGCGCTTGGCCGGCCGCGAGCCGATGTTCAGCGCGCCGAGCAACTCGGTCGGGGTGGCCGCCCAGAAGTACGCCGGCAGGTCCGGGTTCTCCACCAGCGCCCGGTAGTTGGCGAAGGCCGCGGAGGACACGGTCTCCATCGCCGAGTCCCAGCGGGCCAGCGACTCGGCGGGCTGGCGGGGCTCGGTGTGCAGCAGCGCGCTCTGCAGCACCGCGGCCAGCGTCAGCTCGAGGTTCTCGCGGGCCAGGGCGGGCAGGGTGTACTTGTCCGAGATCACCTCGCCCTGCTCGGTCACCTTGATCGCGCCGTCCAGCGTGCCCCACGGCTGGGCCAGGATCGCCTCGTGGGTCGGGCCGCCGCCGCGCCCGACGGTGCCGCCCCGGCCGTGGAACAGCCGCAGCCGCACCCCGTGCCGGGCCGCGACGTCGCGCAGCTGGCGCTGGGCCTTGTGGATCATCCACTGCGACGTGGTGATGCCGGCGTCCTTGTTCGAGTCGGAGTACCCGAGCATGACCTCCTGCACGTCACCGCGGGCGCGCACGATCGCGCGGTACACCGGGATCGACAGCAGCTCGTCCAGCATCTCGCCGGCCATCTCGAGCTCGCGGGCCTGCTCCAGCAGCGGGGCGAAGCCCACCCGGGCCCGGGCCGACTCGATCGAGGCGCCGCCGAAGCCGGCCCCCGCGCTCACCTCGACCAGGCCCCACTCGCGGGCCAGGACCACGGCCGCGAGCACGTCGTCGATGCCCTGGGTCATCGAGATGATGTACGTCTCCACGACCTCCGGCCCGAAGCGCTCCTGCACCTCGCGGATCGCGGCGAACACGTCGAACGTCTTGCGCGCCGAGTCCGACAGCCCGGTGTCGCGGGTGGCCAGCGGGCGGCGGCCGTTGAGCTCGTCGATGAGCAGCTGGCGGCGGGAGTCGCGGGACAGGGCGTTGTAGTCGACCTCGCCGACGCGGCGGTACAGCTGGGCCAGCACCTCGTGGTGGGCGTCGGCGTGCTCGCGCACGTCCAGCGTGGCCAGCTGCAGGCCGAACGCCGACAGGGTGCGGATCGCCGAGGCCAGCTTGCCGGTCGCGGCGAGCTGGCCGCCGTTGCGGGCCAGGGACGCGCGCATGAGCTCGAGGTCGGCGATGAGCTCGGCGGTGCCGAGGTAGTCGCGGCCCGGCTTGTGCGGCGTGCCCGTGGCCAGGCGCTGGCGGGTCTGGCCGAGCTTCAGGCGGATGCAGCGCAGCTTGAGCCGGTACGACTCCTCCATGTTGACCCGGCGGTAGCGGGCCGGCAGCTCCGGGAGGTTGTCGAGGTCGGCCGCGAGGCTCGCCGAGAGGTCCAGCGAGACGCCGCGCAGGCGCTTGGAGACCGAGATCTCGTCGATGAGCGTGTCGACGACGCCCTCCGCCATGCGGATGCCGTACTCGTGCTGGATCAGCAGCACGTCCCGGGTGACCGCCGGGGTGACGAACGGGTTGCCGTCGCGGTCGCCGCCGATCCACGAGCCGAAGCTCAGCGGGCGGGCGGTCGGCGGCAGCTGTACGCCGAGATCGCGCAGCGTCTCGTAGAGGTCGTCGAGCACCTGCGGGGCCGCGCCCTCGGCCAGGTCGGCGAGGTAGTAGACCGCGTTGCGGGCCTCGTCGCTGGGCTCCGGGCGCTCCAGGCGCAGCTCGTCGGTCTGCCACAGCAGGTCGAGCACCTCGGCCAGGCGCCGGTCGGTGCGCGCGGTGCGGGTCTTGTCCGGCTCCAGCGAGCCGTCCAGCGCGGTCGCCACGGCCTCGGCGTCGAGCTCGTCGCCCACGGCGCGCAGCTTGGTCAGCACCGAGCGGCGGGAGGCCTCGGTCGGGTGCGCGGTGAAGACCGGGCGCACGGCCAGCTTCGAGGCGATCTGGCCGATCTCGCGCACGCCCACGCCGCGGTCCGCGATGAGCTTCGCGGCGCGCTCGAGCCAGCCGCCCTCGCGGACGCGGATCCGGCGCAGCTCGCGCGCGCGGTGGACCTGCTCGGTGATGTTGGCGAGGTGGAAGTAGGTCGAGAAGGCCCGCGCCAGCTGCGTGCCCGTCACCACGTCGAGCCCGTGCAGCCGCTCGGCGGCCGCCTCCGGGTCGGTGCGCACCAGCGCGCGCACTTCCTCGACGAGGTCGAGCAGCTGCTGGCCGTCCTGGCGGACCAGGCTCTGGCCGAGCAGCGAGCCGAGCCGGCGGATGTCCGCCCGCAGGGCGGCGTCAGCGGCGTCGTCGGACATGTGTCCCCTCCAAGTTGCGGTCGGCTTCAGGCGACTCGGGGCGGGGACGGCGCTGTCCGATTTCTTCGGCATCGTATCGGCTCCGTCGTCGGCCCGTGCCGTTCCGGTGAGCCATGTCTCGGTTTCTGTCATACCCTCCGGATAGGGTTGAACCCGCATCGACCACCCCCGCCCGAATCTCGGCGCGGGGCTGTTTGCCGTGCAGATTGGGTGCAAAACGCCATGAAGCTCGCCGGTCTCACCGACGCCGTCCTCGCCGATCCGGCCCTCGCCCGCGCGCGTGACCTCGCCCGCGCCGGGCACAGCGACCAGGTCGACCTGACCGGGCCGCCCGCCCTGCGCGCCTTCGTCGCGGCCGCCGTCGCCGGTGAGCGCCCCGTCCTGGCCGTCACGGCCACCGGGCGCGAGGCCGAGGACCTGGCCGCGGCGCTGACCTGCCTGCTGGAGCCGGACACGGTCGCGGTCTACCCGTCGTGGGAGACGCTGCCGCACGAGCGCCTCTCCCCCCGCTCCGACACCGTCGGGCGGCGGCTGTCGGTGCTGCGCCGCCTGGCCCACCCGACCGCCGAGGCGCCCCGGCCCCGGGTCGTCGTGGCACCGGTCCGCTCGGTGCTCCAGCCGCAGCTCAAGGGCCTGGGTGACCTGGAGCCGATCGAACTGCGCCCGGGCGGCTCGGCCGACCTCGACGCGCTCACGGTGCGACTGGCCGAGCTGGCCTACGCCCGCGTCGACCTCGTCACCAAGCGGGGCGAGTTCGCGGTGCGCGGCGGCATCCTCGACGTCTTCCCGCCGACCGAGGAGCACCCGCTGCGGGTCGAGTTCTGGGGCGACGAGGTCGAGGAGATCCGCTCGTTCGCCGTCGCCGACCAGCGCACCATCGAGAAGGTCGAGCGGCTGTTCGCCCCGCCCTGCCGGGAGCTGCTGCTCACCGACGAGGTCCGCGACCGCGCCCGGGCCCTGTCCACCGACCACCCGCAGCTCGCGGAGATGCTCGACAAGCTCGCCGGGGGCATCCCGGTCGAGGGCATGGAGTCCCTCGCGCCGGCGCTGCTCGGCGGCACCGACTCGCTCGAGCTCGTGCTGCACTGCATGCCCGAGGGCACGCACGTGCTGCTCTGCGACCCCGAGCGCATCCGCACCCGGGCCCACGACCTGGTGCGCACGAGCGACGAGTTCCTGGAGGCCAGCTGGGCCGCGGCCGCCGTGGGCGGCAAGGCGCCGATCGACCTCGGCGCGGCGGCCTTCCGCCACCTGGGCGACGTCCGGGCCGCGGCGGCCTCGCTGGGGCAGCCGTGGTGGTCGCTGAGCCCGTTCGCCGCGACGCCCGATTCGGCGCTGCCCGCCGAGCCCTGGGAGGACGCGGCCCCGGCGGTCGCCGTCTCGGACGACGCCGTCTCGATCACGCTGGCCGCGCAGGCCGTGCCGCTCTACCACGGCGAGACCGCCCGGGTCGTCGACGACCTCAAGCGCCTCACCGGCGACGGGTGGCGGGTCGCGCTCGTGTTCGAGGGCACCGGGCCGGCCCAGCGCGCCGCCGAGGTGCTGCGCGGCTCCGACCTCGGCGTCTCCTTCGCCGAGGCGATCCCGGCCGCGCCCGACGCCGGCCTCGTCACGGTCGCCACCGGCTCGCTCGAGCTCGGGTTCCTCGACGAGGGCGCCAAGCTCGCGGTCATCACCGGCACCGACATCTCCGGCGGCCGGGGCGCGTCCACCAAGGACATGCGCAAGATGCCCAGCCGCCGGCGCAACCAGATCGACCCGCTGGAGCTGCGCGCCGGGGACTACGTGGTGCACGAGCAGCACGGCATCGGCCGCTACGTGGAGATGGTCCAGCGCACGGTCAACGGGGCCGACCGCGAATACCTCGTCATCGAATACGCGGCGACCAAGCGCGGCCAGCCCGGCGACCGGCTCTTCGTCCCCACCGACCAGCTCGACCAGCTGTCGCGCTACGTCGGCGGCGAGGCGCCCACGCTGCACAAGATGGGCGGCTCGGAGTGGCAGAAGGCCAAGTCGCGGGCGCGCAAGGCGGTGCGGGAGATCGCCGCCCAGCTCATCCAGCTCTACGCGGTCCGGCAGAACTCGCAGGGCCACGCGTTCGGCCCCGACACGCCGTGGCAGCGCGAGCTCGAGGACGCCTTCCCCTACCACGAGACCCCCGACCAGCTCGCCGCGATCGAAGAGGTCAAGGGCGACATGGAGAAGTCGGTGCCGATGGACCGCCTGATCTGCGGCGACGTCGGCTACGGCAAGACCGAGATCGCGGTGCGGGCGGCGTTCAAGGCGGTGCAGGACGGCAAGCAGGTCGCCGTGCTCGTCCCCACGACGCTGCTGGCCCAGCAGCACTTCAACACGTTCTCCGAGCGGGTCTCGCAGTTCCCGGTCGAGGTGCGGCAGCTGTCGCGGTTCCAGACGCCGACGGAGACGAAGCTGACGATGGAGAAGGTCACCGACGGCACCGTCGACATCGTCATCGGCACCCACCGGCTGCTGCAGACCGCGACCCGGTTCAAACAGCTCGGCCTCGTGATCGTCGACGAGGAGCAGCGCTTCGGCGTGGAGCACAAGGAGTTCCTCAAGCAGCTGCGCGCCTCCGTCGACGTGCTCACCATGTCGGCGACCCCGATCCCGCGCACCCTGGAGATGGCGATCACCGGCATCCGCGAGATGTCCACGATCGCCACCCCGCCGGAGGAGCGCCACCCGGTGCTCACGTTCGTCGGCGCCCAGGACGACAAGCAGGTGGCCGCGTCCATCCACCGCGAGCTGCTGCGCGACGGGCAGGTCTTCTACCTGCACAACCGCGTCGAGTCGATCGAGCGGGCGGCGCGCCGGCTGCGGGAGCTGGTGCCCGAGGCGCGGGTCGCGGTCGCGCACGGCCAGATGACCGAGGAGGCCCTCGAGAAGATCATGGTGGGGTTCTGGGAGAAGGAGTACGACGTCCTCGTCTGCACCACGATCGTGGAGAGCGGCATCGACATCCCCAACGCCAACACCCTGATCGTCGAGCGCGCCGACCTGCTCGGCCTCGCCCAGCTGCACCAGATCCGCGGCCGCGTGGGCCGCGGGCGCGAGCGGGCCTACGCCTACTTCCTCTACCCGCCGGACAAGCCGCTGACCGAGCACGCCCACGAGCGGCTGGCGACCATCGCGCAGCACACGGAGCTCGGCGCGGGTATGTACGTGGCGATGAAGGACCTCGAGATCCGCGGCGCGGGCAACCTGCTGGGCGGCGAGCAGTCCGGGCACATCGAGGGCGTGGGCTTCGACCTGTACGTGCGGATGGTCGGCGAGGCGGTCCAGCAGTTCAAGGGCGAGCGGCCCGAGGAGGAGGAGCCGGACGTCAAGATCGACCTGCCGGTCGACGCGCACCTGCCGCTGGAATACATCGCGGCCGAGCGGCTCCGGCTGGAGATCTACCGCAAGATCGCCGGGGCCAAGGACGACGCGGCGCTGGACGAGATCGTGGCGGAGATGAAGGACCGCTACGGCGAGCCCCCGCTGCCCGTCGCGAACCTCCTGGCCGTCGCGCGCTTCCGGTTCCTGGCCCGCTCCTACGGGCTGACGGACGTGTCGCTGCAGGGCAAGCACGTGCGGTTCGGGCCGCTCGCGCTGCCGGACTCCAAGCAGATGCGGCTCAAGCGGCTCTACCCGGAGTCCGTCTACAAGGCCGCGGCCGACACGGTCTCGCTGCCCCGGCCGTCGACGCGCCGGGTCGGCGGCGAGCCGATGCGGGACACGCAGCTGCTGGACTGGGCGGGCGAGCTGCTCAAAACGGTCCTGGGCGAACCCGCGTCGCTCCGGGCCACGGCCAACACTGCGTGAGAGGCTGCAGCACTATGCGTGTTCGTCGCCTCGCCGGCGTGGTCGCCCTGGCCCTGGCCGCCGGCTCCGCCCTGGCCGCCTGCCGTTCCCAGCCGGACGTCGCCGTCTACGTCGGCGAGCGCCAGGTCTCCGCGGCCTCGGTCGACGCGATCGTGAAGAGCGTCAACGACGAGGCCGACCGGCGCATCGCCGCCTTCGCCGAGGCCCACGCAAAGAACCCGGGCACCCTGCCGCCGCCGCTCGTGCGCACCAACGGCACCGAGGTCGTGTCGCTGATCGTGCTCGCCGACCTCGGCAAGCGCGTCATCGCCGAGCGCGGCCTGAGCGCGCGGACGGCGCCGGTCGACACGATCGCGAAGACCTTCGGGATGTCGCCGTCGGACCCGTATGTGGTGCTGTGGACGGAGTACCTGAGCGGCCTGCAGTCCGTGGCCGCGGCCGAGCAGGCGCGGCCGCTCACCGACGAGGAGGCCGACCGGCTCTGGGAGGCCGGCGGGGCGGACGCGGACGTCGACTACGACGAGGCCACGCACCACTTCAAGACCCAGATCAACCTGGGCCCGCTGTTCTCGGCCCAGCGGCGGCTGGCCGGCGCCCTGGACGCGGCGAACGTGTCGGTGAACCCGCGGTACGGCCCGGTGGTCATGCCCGTGGTCTTCGAGGGCAAGCACCTTGACGTAGGGTTCCCCTCCGAGAAGGACATGCTTTCGGAGGAGGGCTGACGGCGGTGTCGGGCAGCGTGGTCCTGCTGGTGACGTCCCCCCGACTGCCGGCGGGCGTCCTGACCGCCGAGGCCTGGGACCTGGTGCGCGCGCACCCCGTGTTCACCGCCGCCGCGACCCCGCAGTCCGACGCCCTGGTGGCCGCGGGCGCCTCGGTGTCCGTGCTGACGTCCGCCTTCGTCGACACCTTGCTGACCGCCGTGTCCGCCCACGGCACCGTGGTGTGGCTGGCCGCGCCGGACGGCGACGAGGACCTGGCCCGGGAGCTGGGCCTCCGCCTGGCCCGCGAACCCGGTCTGGCCGCCCTGGAGCTCGTGTACGGCTCGTGGGATCCCCCGGGCGCACGCCTCCTCGACGTGGTGACCGTGATGGATCGCCTGATGCACCCGACCCACGGCGACGCCTGGAAGCGGGCCCAGACGCACGAAAGCCTGGCGCCGTTCCTGCTGGAGGAGTCGTACGAACTCTTCGACGCCATCGCTTCCGGGGATGCGCCCGCCGTGCGCGAGGAGCTCGGCGATGTGCTCCTGCAAGTGGTGCTGCACGCCCGCCTGGCCGAGGAGACGTCGGACTTCACGATCGACGACGTGGCCGGCGACCTGGTAGCCAAACTGATCCGGCGCAACCCGCACGTGTTCGCCGACACGGAGGTGGGCGGCATCGACGAGATCATCGCGAACTGGGAGCAGATCAAGAAGGCGGAGAAGGCCCGGGGCTCGGTCGTGGACGGCGTCGCGTTGTCGCAGCCGGCGCTGGCTCTGGCCGCGAAGCTCCTGCAGCGCGTCGCCCGCGCGAACCTGGACGTTCCCCTGCCACCGCCCACTTCCCTGGGCGGCCGGCTGTTCGCGGACGTGGCTGCTTCGTCGGAGGACGCGGAGACGGCGCTGCGAGCGGCGGCCTTGGCGTACATGGAGTCCGTGCGCGCAGCCGAGCGCGGCCGATGACACTGGGTTTCTGACGGTCGCTCTGCGTGTTCGACCCGGAGATCGATTAGGTCGAGCGGGTTACGCTTGAGGTGTAAATCGGAACGCCAGGCCGAGGCAGATTCTGCAATTTCTTGGATGTGCGGGCCGGTCTTTGTAGACGGCCTTTTCCTGGCCTGGTCGTTCGCCGGGTTCCTCGCTGGTCGAGGGTGCCGGGTGGGTTGCGGTGTTCGGCGGGGCCGCCGGGGCGGAGCGTGTGTAGCCAGAAGATGGCGTAGAGCCGGCGCGCGTTGAGTAGTCGGTCGCCGTCGAGGTCGAACATGGTGAGGAACTCGGTCCAGTCAGCGTGACGGGCCGAGAGGTGTTCGACCAGGTCGGCCAGCTCAAACTCGCGGTCGGACCGTCCGGCGTCTTCGAAGTCGACGATCCGGATCCGCCGCCCGTCCCACAGGTAGTTGGCGAGGTTCGGGTCGGCGTGGCCCAGCACGGTGTTGCCGGCGGGGCCGAGGCGAAGGCCAGCCAGGAAGGACCGGGCGGCGCGGGCGGCCTCGCGCGCCGGGCCCGGCAGGTCCAGGCCGGCCATGCGCTTGGTCATCAGCGCGTGCATCTCGGCGGGCGGGTAGGTCGGGGCACGGTACTGACCAGAATTGGCGCAGCGACGCGGCCAACGCGGCTTGCTGATCGGTGTCCAGGTCGTCGGTCAGTGGGGTGCCGGGTAGCAAGGCCATGCTGACGGTGGGCGGATCGGCATCCAAGTCGGCTTCGATCGGCTAGGGCACCAGGTCGGGATGTTGGGCGCGTACCCGGTGCGGCACGGCCCACTCCCGGAGGTGTTCGCCGCGCGACCACGACACGTAGCGCTTGGTCAGTCGATCTCCGTCGATAAACAGCTGGTGCGTCTGCGACACCCGTCGAATCTAGGCCTTGATCCCACGGTGACGCAGGTGCCGGCGGTTCGCGCGGTCACGAGGGCATGGCCGGCGGGATCCTGTTCGACCCCGCCCGGCGGCTTGCGCTGCAGGTCATCGTCGCGGCGGGCGCCGGCGGCGTGGCTGACGTCCCAGGTGATCAGCCCGGCCGCGTCAGCGTGGGCCTGCGGCCCGGTTACGGCGCGCTGTCAGCGGCGGAGACCACAGGCGTGGCGGAAGATGTCAGCGCCAGGAGTCCCGCCGCGGATTACAGCAGGGCTCGCGAACGCGCGTTGATGTTCACGTCTCGTGCGTGGAGGCGTTCAGGGGCGGGATGCGGTACCCGGCGAGGCGCAGCTGGTGCACGACTCGCGCATCGCGCACGTCCGCGGGGCGTAGACGCGAACACGTCCGCGGGCGGCCCGCCGGGGGTTAGCAGGCCCTGGCGTTCGCAGCTACGTCGAGGTGGGCACCGCCAGCGCGGCAGCCAGTTCCGAGATGGTCATGGCGTCGTCGGGGCGGATGTCGTCGAACGGTTCGGCGCCGATCGCGGCTGCGGCTCCCCTTGCCAGTTCGACGTCTCGGTGTGTAGGCGGGCGTGTGCCGCGTCGACGAGCGCGAGCACGTCTCGCATGATCGTGTCCGGCGGCGGACGCGAGGGCTACGTAGGTTGCCGCGGCGCGCGCGTGGGCCTCGGTCCAGGTGCGATAGCCGGACGGGGTGCGCGCGGTCGGTTCGAGTACCCCGTCGCGCTCGAGGTTGCGCACCTGCTGGACAGAGCGGCCAGCTTGCCGGGCCACGTCGGCGGTGCGCAGGGGGCGAGGGTTCGCATCGCCGGCGTCGAGCCCTCCGTGATCCAAAGTCTCCTCAAGCAAGAACACATGGACATCGACGCTGGACGCTGTCATCGTCCTGCGGCCGCAGCCCCCGTCGACGCAGCCGTTCGCCACGATCATGACGAAGGACCATCCCGACGAACCTGGACGAGCCGGGCACCTTCCGGCTCAACATCGCCGTGCCCAAGGCCGAGTTCGCGATCAGGCCCGGTGGGCCGGGCGGCGGGTCAGGCGGTAGTGCAGCGAGCGGGCCAGCAGGGCGGCGGCGAAGGGGGCGTCCTCGCGGAGGTAGCGGCGGGCCAGCCGCCGGGGCTCGCGGGCCAAACGGTCCAGCCATTCGAGGCCGGCCTTCTGCATCGCCGGGCGGGCCCGCTGAACGTCTCCGGCCACGAAGTTCACGGCCGCGCCGCAGCCCAGGAACCAGGTCGCGGGTAGGGACCTGCGCAGGGACGCGATCAGATGCTCCTGGCGGGGGAAGCCGATCCCGACGTACACCATCTGGGGTTCGGCCTCGATGACGCGCGCGCAGACGTCGCGTAGCTGGGTTCGGTTGCGGTCGAAGCCGAACGGGGGGCAGTGGGCGCCGGCGATCTGCAGGCCCGGGCACTCCTCGGCCAGGCGGGCGGCCGCGCGGTGAGCGCCGTCCTCCTGCTCGGAATCCGCGGGAGTGCCGCCCAGCACGAAGACGTTGCCGCCCTGGCTGGCCAGGCCGCGCGACAGCGACCAGATCAGGTCGGAGCCGGGCACCCGAGCGGGTAGAGCCCGGCCCGCCAGGCGCGCCGCCCAGACCAGGGGGGCGCCGTCGGCCACCACCAGGTCGGCCGCGCTCAGTTGGGCTCGCAGGGCGGCGTCTCGGGCCACCTTGCGCAGGATGTCCACGTTCGGGGTCACGATCCAGCCGCCCCGGCCCCGCTTCAGGGCGCGCAGGACGCGTGTGACCACCTCGGACTCCGTTACCGGGTCGACGGGCAGGCCGCCGATCGGTACTCGACGGGTGTGGGAGTAGCTGCGCAGCATCGTTCGTCCGCGATTCCTCGTTAGACCTACCAGATGCCAGCGAAACTGGCATATCCACCAAAACGACCAAGGAGGGCGCTTTGGTACGCGTTCTGTTCCTCGGAGGGCTTGGGCGCAGCGGCACCACGCTGCTCGAACGCCTGCTGGGGGAACTGCCCGGCGTGGTACCGCTCGGGGAGGTCGTGCACCTCTGGGAGCGCGACATCGCCGGCGACGAGCGCTGCGCGTGCGGCGACCACTTCTCGGAGTGCGGGTTCTGGCAGGCCGTCGGGGAGAAGGCGTTCGGCGGGTGGCAGCACGTCGACGTGTGGCGGGTGCTCGCACTGCGCCACGCCGTCGAGCGCACGCGGCACATTCCGCGGCTCGCCAGTGTGCGGATGAGTCCGGCGCACCGGCTGCTCGTCGAGGAGTACGCCGACTGGTACGCCCGCCTCTACGAGGCCGCCGCGATCGTCTCCGGGGCCGATGTGCTCGTCGACTCCTCCAAGCACGCCGCGCTGGCCTACTGCCTGCGGTTCGCGCCGAGCATCGACCTGCGCGTCGTGCACATGGTCCGGGACAGCCGAGGGGTGGCCTACTCCTGGACGAAGAAGGTCTCACGGCCGGAGACCGACAATGCCGAGGAGATGACGCGGTACTCCCCCGGCCGCTCGGCCCTCCTGTGGAACGCGCACAACGTGGCGTTCTCGGCGCTGCACCGCTGCGGGGTGCCGGTGCAGCGGGTGCGGTACGAGGAGCTGCTCGACCGGCCCGAGGACACCCTGCGCGAATTGTCGAGATTTATCGAGATAAAGCCGGGCAGCCTGCCGTTCCTGGCCGACAACACCGCCACCCTCGGCGCCTGTCACAGCGCCGCCGGCAACCCGATGCGCTTCACCGTCGGGCCGGTGCCCCTGCGCCGCGACGACGCCTGGCGCACGTCTCTGCCCGGCCGGCAGCGGCGGGTCGTGAGCGCGCTGACCGCCCCCCTGCTCGGCGCATACGGCTACCGGGGCGCCCGATGAGCGCGCCCGCCGGCCACACAAGCTCAACGAGCGCGGCCGGGCATTGGCCGAGCGTCGGCGTCATCATTCCCACGCGCAACCGGCCCGAGCTGCTGCGCCGCGCGGTGACCGGGATCGTCGCCCAGGACTACCCGGGGCCGGTACGCACCATCGTGATCTTCGACCAGCACGACCCGGACGCGAGCCTGTGCCGCGGGGGTGAGCGCCCGCTCGACGTGCTGCCGAACCTGCGCAAGCCCGGGCTGGCCGGCGCGCGCAACACGGGCATCGTCGCGCTCGACACCGACCTGGTGGCGTTCTGCGACGACGACGACGTGTGGCTGCCGACGAAGCTGCGCCGACAGGTGCACGCGCTGCAGCAGCGGCCGCAGGCCGAGTTCTGCACGTCGGCGATCGAGGTGGAGTTCGCCGACCGGCTCACGCCGCGGTTGGCGGGCGCCTCGCTGGTCGGGCTGGACGACCTGGTCCGCTCGCGGATGTCGATGCTGCACTCCTCGACGTTCCTGGTGCGGCGCTCCGCGTTCGCCGCCGACGAGATGGGGCTGGTCGCCGAGGACGCGCCCGGCAGCCAGAACGAGGACTGGGACCTGCTGCTGCGGGCGGTCAAGCGCGGCGAGATCGTGCACGTCGACGACCCGCTGGTGCGGGTGCTGTGGGGGCGCTCGTCGCTGTTCGCCTACGAGTACGGGACGAAGATGGCCTCGCTGCGCTGGATGATGACCCGCCACCCCGAGATCGCGGCGTCGACGACCGGGGCGGGCCGCGTGTACGGGCAGCTCGCCTGCTGGTCCGCGGCGACCGGCAACCGCCGGGACGCGTGGCGCTGGACGAAGGCGGCGATGCGCTCGAACTGGCGGGAGCCCCGCGCCGCGATCGCCCTCGCGGCCGTGACCGGCGTGGTCAAGGTCGAAAGCGTGCTCGGGGCCCTGCACCGGAGGGGTCGCGGCATCTAGGCTGCGTATCCATGAGGCTTCACGTTCGCGTGCACGGGGAGGGCCTCGAGGGAGCGCCGTTCCTGCTCGTGCACGGGCTGTCGTCGAACGCCCGGCTGTGGGACGGGGTGGCCGGGCACCTGGTGGCGGCGGGGCACCCGGTCTTCGCGGCCGACCTGCGATCGCACGGGGAGTCGCCGAGCCCGCCCGACGGGTACGACACCGCGACCGCCGCCGACGATCTCGCGGAGCTGGGCCTGCCGCCGGCGATCGTGGCGGGGCAGTCGTGGGGCGGCAATGTGGTGGTACAGCTGGCGGCCCGTCATCCCGAGCGCGTGCGCGCCCTGGCCCTCGTCGACGGCGGGTGGATCGACCTCGCGGCGCAGTTCCCGAGCTGGGCGGCGTGCGAGGAGCGGCTGCGGCCGCCGGACGTGAGCGACCTGACCGCGACCCGGCTGCGGGCGCGGCTGCGGGCCGCGCACCCGGACTGGGAGCCGTGGGCGATCGAGGCGACGGTGAGCAACCTGCACGTGCACCCGGACGACTCGCTGAGCCGGCGGCTGCCCGTGCCCGAGCACATGCGGATCGTGCGGAGCATGTGGGACGACCCGCCGCAGCCGTACTTCCCGCGGATCGCCGTCCCCGTGCTCGCCATCCCGGCCGGCTCGCACACGCCCGACCTGACCGGTCTCGCCGACGTGAAGCTGCGGCCGTATCCGGGCGCGGACCACGACGTGCACGCCCAGCACCCCGCGTCCGTCGCGGCCGACCTGCTGAGCCTCGCATGAGCGGGCTGCTGGTGATCATGGGCTCGGGCGAGACCGCGCCGACGATGGTCAAGCCGCACCGCGAGATCTTCCGGCGCTGCGGGGACCGGCCGGCGGTGCTGCTCGACACGCCGTACGGCTTCCAGGAGAACGCCGACGACATCTCGGCCAAGGCCGTGAAGTACTTCGCGGACAGCACGGGCCGCGCGCTCTCGGTCGTCAGCTGGCGCAGCACGCCCGCGGCCGGCCTGCCGCTCGAACGGGCGCTGAGCGGCCTGCGCGAGGCCGGCTGGCTCTTCGCGGGGCCGGGCAGCCCCACCTATGCGCTGCGGCAGTGGTCGGAGACGCCCTTCCCAGGTGTACTGGCTGAGGTCCTCGCGGCCGACGGCGTGGTCTGCTTCGCCTCGGCCGCGGCGCTGACCCTCGGCTCGCACACGATCCCGGTGTACGAGATCTACAAGGCCGGCAGCGACCCGCACTGGGTGCCCGGGCTGGACCTGTTCCACCAGGTGACCGGGCTGCCCGCGGTGCTGATCCCGCACTACGACAACGCCGAGGGCGGGCACCACGACACCCGCTTCTGCTACCTGGGCGAGCGGCGCCTGGCCCGGCTGGAGCCGCTGCTGCCGCCCGAGGCGTTCATCATCGGCATCGACGAGCACACCGCCGGGCTGTTCGACCTCGGCGCGCGCACGGTGACGGTGGTCGGCAACGGCGGGCTGACCCTGCGCCGGGGCGGCCGCTCGCAGCGCTGGCCGGCCGGCACGACGCTGCCCTTCTCGGTCTTCACCGGTCTCCCCGAGGCGGACTCCACGCCCGATGCACCCGCCGCCGTGCGGGAGCCGCCGCCGCCCACCTCGCTGGCCGCCTCGACGCAGGCGGCGACGGGCAGGTTCGACGCGTGCCTGGCGGCCCGCGACCAGGACGGCTGCGTGGCCGCGGCCCTGGAGCTGGAGCAGGCGCTGCAGGACTGGATCGCGGACACGGACGTGTCCGACGAGCGCGAGCAGGCCCGGGCGGCGCTGCGCGGGATGCTGGTGCGGCTCGGCTCGCTCGCGGGCCCGGACCGCTTCGGCCCCTTGGTCACGGCCCTGGTCGCGCTGCGCAAGGAGGCGCGCACGGCGAAGAACTGGGCCCTGAGCGACTCCCTCCGCGACGTCCTGGCCGACGCGGGCGTGACGATTCGGGACACTCCGACCGGCCCGTCGTGGTCCGAACGATAAGTCGGGCACTCCGTGCCGCGACTTATCGGACATTTCACGATATAGCGATATCCTGCCAGCTCAGGGCCCGACTTCGAGCCCACCCCAGCCATGCAGTACGCTCGTACTGCTAAGCGTGGACAGCGCGAGAGGAGCGCCCGGCCGATGGCGAAGATCAAGGTAAACAACCCTGTCGTCGAGCTCGACGGCGACGAGATGACCCGGATCATCTGGAAGCAGATCCGCGAGCAGCTGATCCTGCCCTACCTCGACGTCGATCTGAAGTACTACGACCTGTCGATCGAGTACCGCGACCAGACCGACGACCAGGTCACGGTCGACGCCGCGAACGCCATCAAGCAGCACGGCGTCGGCGTGAAGTGCGCCACGATCACGCCGGACGAGGCGCGGGTCGAGGAGTTCTCGCTCAAGAAGATGTGGCGCTCCCCGAACGGCACCATCCGCAACATCCTCGGCGGCGTGGTCTTCCGCGAGCCGATCATCATGTCGAACGTGCCGCGCCTGGTCCCCGGCTGGACCAAGCCGATCATCATCGGCCGCCACGCCCACGGCGACCAGTACAAGGCGACCGACTTCGTGGTGCCCGGCCCGGGCAAGGTCACGGTGACCTACACGCCGGCCGACGGCGGCGCCCCGATGGAGTTCGAGGTCGCCAACTTCCCCGGCGGCGGCGTCGCGATGGGGATGTACAACTACGACGACTCGATCCGCGACTTCGCCCGCGCCTCGCTGCGCTACGGCCTCGACCGCGGCTACCCGGTCTACCTGTCGACCAAGAACACGATCCTCAAGGCCTACGACGGCCGCTTCAAGGACCTGTTCGCGGAGATCTTCGAGACCGAGTTCAAGGACGAGTTCGCGAAGGCCGGCATCACCTACGAGCACCGGCTCATCGACGACATGGTCGCCGCGGCGCTGAAGTGGGAGGGCGGCTTCGTGTGGGCCGCCAAGAACTACGACGGCGACGTGCAGTCCGACACCGTCGCGCAGGGCTTCGGCTCGCTCGGCCTCATGACCAGCGTGCTGATGACCCCCGACGGCAAGACCGTCGAGGCCGAGGCCGCCCACGGCACCGTCACCCGGCACTACCGGCAGTGGCAGAAGGGCGAGAAGACCTCGACGAACCCGATCGCGTCCATCTTCGCCTGGACGCGCGGCCTGGCCCACCGCGGCAAGGTCGACGGCACGCCCGAGGTGACCAACTTCGCCAACACCCTGGAGCAGGTCTGCGTCGACACCGTCGAGGGCGGCCAGATGACCAAGGACCTGGCCCTGCTGATCTCGCGCGACGCCCCGTGGCTGACCACGGACGAGTTCATGAACGCGCTGGACCAGAACCTCGCGAAGCGCCTGAGCGCCTAGTTTTTCCGCGAAACGGCCCCGCCGCCCGATGGGTGGCGGGGCCGTTTTCGTATCAGGCCTGACGCTCGGCCAGCTCCACGACGTTGGCCAGCAGCATCGCGCGGGTCATCGGCCCGACGCCGCCCGGCATCGGGGCCAGGAAGCCGGCCACCTCGGCCACGTCGGGCGCCACGTCGCCGACCAGCCGCGCCTTGCCGGACTCGTCCACGACGCGGGTCACGCCCACGTCGAGCACCGCCGCGCCCGGCTTGACCATGTCCCGGGTGAGCAGCCCGGCCGAGCCCGCCGCGACGATCACGATGTCGGCGTTGCGGGTGTGCGCGGCCAGGTCCCGGGTGCCGGTGTGGCACAGGGTCACGGTGGCGTTCTCCGTCTTGCGGGTGAAGATCAGCCCGAGCGGCCGGCCCGCCGTCGTCCCGCGCCCGATCGCGGTGATCTCGGCGCCGTTGATCGGCACGTCGTACCGCCGCAGCAGCTGCACGATGCCGTTGGGCGTGCACGGCAGCGGGGCCGGGATGTTCAGCACGAGCCGGCCCAGGTTGGTCGGGTGCAGCCCGTCGGCGTCCTTGCCGGGGTCGATGAGCTCCAGGAGGCGCTGCTCGTCGAGGCCGGGCGGCAGGGGCAGCTGCACGATGTACCCCGTGCACGCCGGATCCTCGTTCAGCTCCCGCACCGCCGCCTCGACCTCGTCCTGGGTCGCGGTCGCGGGCAGGTCGCGGCGGATCGAGGCGATGCCGACCTCGGCGCAGTCGCTGTGCTTGCCCGCCACGTACGCGTGCGAGCCCGGGTCGTCGCCCACGAGCACGGTGCCCAGGCCGGGCGTGATGCCCCGGGCCGTCAGCGCCGCCACCCGCACGCGCAGCTCGTCCTTGATGGCGGTCGCGGTCGCCTTACCGTCGAGAATCGTTGCCGTCACGGGACCCGATACTGCCATTAGAGTGCAGGGCGTGCTGCTTCGGCGCGGGGTTGTCGCCCTCCTCACCTTGGTCGTTCTGACGGCGTGCGGCGACGACGCGGCCCCGCAGCCGATGGCGGGCCAGCCCTCGGGCGGGCAGAGCCAGGGCCGCCAGGTCGACGACGGCTCGGCCGGTCTGGCCGGCAGGGGAGCCTCGGCCGCGCCCGGGAACACCGCGGACCAGGCCACGAAGGCGCTCGCGTTCGTGAAGAAACAGCCGGGCACCTTCGGCATCGTCGTGCGGGACCGGCAGACCGGGCAGGTCTGGCGGGCCGGGGACACGAAGGCGACGACCTGGACCGCGTCGACCATCAAGCTCGCGATCGCCACCGACCTGCTCGAACGCCAGCAGGCCAAGGCGATCACGCTCGCCGCGGCCGACAAGGCGAACCTCGACAAGGCCCTGATCAACTCCGACAACGACGCCGCCACGGCGCTGTGGAACAAGTTCGACGGGCCCGGCATGCTCGACCGGTTCACGGCGAGGTTCGGCATGGGCGATCTCGCCGTCATCGACGGGTACGACACCTTCTGGCGCAATCTGCGGTGCAGCGCCGAGGACCTGCAGAGCCTGATGACGTACGTGCTGGAGAAGCTCGACGCGACGAGCCGGACGTATCTGGTGACGACGCTGCGGAAGGTCGCGGCCAACCAGCACTGGGGCGTGTGGGCGGCCGGCTCGGCGCTGCGGCCCGGCAACAAGGACGGCTGGGCGGAGAAGCCGGTCGACGGCAAGAACGTCTGGGTGACCCACACCGTCGGGTTCGCGGGCGACGGCGAGCGCTATGTGGTGGCCGCGATGTACGAGCAGAAGCCGGGCGGCACCCTGGAGAAGGGCGCCCACGCGGTCAGCGACGCGGTCGCGACCTACTTCGGGGCCAAGGTGCCCGCCCCCGTCACGCTGCCGTAGCCGGGGGCGGGCCGCCTTCGCTAGTGGAATTCGCTAGTGGAAGAAGTGCCGGGTGCCGGTGAAGTACATCGTCACGCCGGCGGCGTTCGCGGCCGCGATGACCTGGTCGTCGCGGATCGAGCCGCCGGGCTGGACGATCGCCTTCACGCCGGCGGCGATGAGCGCCTCCGGGCCGTCCGGGAACGGGAAGAACGCGTCGGAGGCACAGACCGAGCCGGTGACCCGCTCGCCGGCCCGGCTGATCGCCAGGCGCACCGAGTCGACCCGGTTGACCTGCCCCATGCCGACCCCTACGGTCGCGCCGCCGGAGGCGAGCAGGATCGCGTTCGACTTGACCGCGCGCACCGCCCGCCAGGCGAACGCCAGGTCCGCCAGCGTCTCCTCGTCGGCGGCCGAGCCGGTGACGAGGGTCCAGTTCGCGGGGGCGTCGCCGTCGGCGTCGATGCGGTCGGCCGCCTGCACGAGCACGCCGCCGGAGATCTGGCGCTGCTCGGCCGGGGCCGGCGTCCAGACCGGGGCGCGCAGCACGCGCAGGTTCTTCTTGGCGGTCAGCACCTCCGCGGCGCCCTCTTCGTAGGCGGGCGCCACGACGACCTCGGTGAAGATCTCGCTGATCTGCTTGGCCAGGTCGACGGTGACCGGGGCGTTGACGGCGATCACGCCGCCGTAGGCGCTGACCGGGTCGCAGGCGTGGGCCTTGCGGTGCGCCTCGGCCACGTCGGCGCCGACCGCGATGCCGCACGGGTTCGCGTGCTTGATGATCGCGACGCAGGGGTCGGTGAAGTCGTGCGCGGCGCGCCAGGCGGCATCGGCGTCGACGTAGTTGTTGTAGGACATCTCCTTGCCGCCCAGCTGCTCGGCCTGGGCCAGGCCCGGGGCGGCGGCGGGGTCGGTGTAGAGCGCGGCGGCCTGGTGCGGGTTCTCGCCGTAGCGCAGGGTCGCCGCGTGGCGCAGGGCCGTGCCGGCGAACCGCTGGTCGTCGCGGGCGAACCAGGCGGCCACGGCGACGTCGTACTCGGCGATGTGCGCGAAGGCCTGGCCGGCCAGGGCGCGGCGCTCGTCCAGCGTGAAGCCGCCGTCTGCCACTGCCTGCAGTACCGAATCATAAGAAGCGGGCGACGTGACCACCGCGACGCTCGGGAAGTTCTTGGCCGCGGCCCGCACCATGGCCGGCCCGCCGATGTCGATCTGCTCGACGCATTCGTCGTCCGACGCGCCCGAGGCCACCGTGTCGGTGAACGGGTAGAGGTTGGAGACCAGCAGCTCGAACGGCTCGATGCCGAGTTCGCCGAGCTGGGCGGCGTGGGCCTCCAGGCGCAGGTCGGCCAGCAGCCCGGCGTGCACCTTCGGGTGCAGCGTCTTGACCCGCCCGTCCAGCGTCTCCGGGAAGCCCGTCAGCTGCTCGACCCGGGTGACCGGCAGCCCGAGGGCCTCGATGCGGCCCGCGGTCGAGCCGGTGGAGACGAGCTCGACACCGGCGCCGGCGAGGGCGCGCGCGAGCTCCTCGAGACCGGTCTTGTCGTAGACGCTGATGAGCGCGCGCCTGATGGGACGGCGGTTAGCCACGGCCCAGCCTGACCTTTCGTTCGTTGACGGTCCAGCCTTCGCGCACCATCCGCCCGACCGTGTCGACCAGCTGGCGGCGCTCGGCCACTTTGATCCGCTCCAGCAGCGTGTCCTCGGTGTCGTCGTCGAGAACCGGCACCGCGACCTGCGCGATGATCGCCCCGGTGTCGACGCCGCTGTCGACGAAGTGCAGCGTGGCCCCGGCAAGCTTCACGCCATAGGCGAGGGCGTCGCGGGGCCCGTGCGTCCCGGGGAACGCCGGAAGCAGGGCGTTGTGCGTGTTGACATACCTGCCCTCGTACTCGCCGAGAAACCGCGGCCCGACAAGTTTCATGAACCCGGCGGAGACCACGAGATCCGGCTCGAAGCGCGAGCACTCGGCCAGCAGCGCGGCGTCCCACTCGTCGCGGGTCGCGAAGTCCTTGACCGACGCCACGAACGTGGGCACGCCGTGACGCTCCGCGCGCGCCAGTCCTTCGATGCCGGGGCGGTCCGCGCCGACCGCGACGACCTCGGCGCCATAGGCCGGGTCGGCGGCCGCGTCGAGCAGGGCCTGCAGGTTTGACCCGGAACCGGACACGAGCACGAGAAGCCGAACGGTCACCGCAAAACTCTATCGACCGGGTCGGCCCTGCTCAGCGGCGGGTCGGCCGCCATTTGCGGACAAACTACGCAAAAGTCTAGCGCGTTACCGATACTCCATCGTTTACCACTGCGAAGAGTTGATCGGTCCAAGTAGGCTGCCGTGGTTCCGTATCCCCTCGGGACTACCCTGGTGCGAACCACCACACAGCGATAGTCCCCAGTCTTAGGAGCCAGAAGTCATGGGCTACCCACCACCGGGCCAGGATCCGTACGGGCAGCAGCCCAACCAGGATCCCTACGGCCAGCAGCCGCAGTACGGTCAGCAGCCCCAGTACGGGCAGCAGCCCGGCTACCAGGACCCGTACGCGCAGCCGCAGCAGCCCGCCTACCAGGACCCCTACGCCCAGCCGCAGCAGCCGGCGTACCAGGACCCGTACGCGCAGCAGCCGCCGGTCTCCGGCCAGCCGTACCCGACCTCGGGCGGGGCGTACCCGACCTCCGGTGGCGCCTACCCGGCCGCCGGCTACCAGGCGCCGTACGGTCAGCCCGCGGGCGGCCAGCCGCAGAACACGCTCGGCCTCGTCGGCATGATCCTGGGCATCGCGGCCATCCCGCTGCTGTGCTGCTTCTCGATCGGTCTGCCGCTCGGTATCGCGGCGGTCGTCGTGAGCTACCTCGGCATGAACAAGGTGAAGCAGGGCCTGGCGAACAACCGGGGTCAGGCGCTCGCCGGTCTCATCTGCGGTGGCGTGGCCGTCGGCCTCTGGGTGATCCTGCTCATCCTGTCGCTGACCCTCAACCTCAGCACCGGCTACAGCTACCCGTAAGCCTTCTCGCAGGGCTTTTCTGAAGGGGCGTGCGGGCTCGGCTCGCGCGCCCCTTTTACGTGTCCGCGTATTCGCGCTTGCTCGCGCTTACTCGCGTGCCGCTTTTGCCCGCAGGGCGATCTTGGTCGCGGCCGTCGACAGCAGCGTGCCGATCGCGACCATGAACATCGCGACGAAGCCGACCGCGCCCGAGTGGGGGCCGACGTCGGTCAGGCCGCCGGAGCCCAGCGAGCCGCTGGCCGCCGCGCTCACCAGCCCGAGCAGCCCCCCGGCCACGGGCCCGGCCAGCAGGGCGGCACCGAGCAGGGCGTACCACGAGCGCCCGGGATCGAGCCGCAGCGACCGGCGGGCCAGCAGCCAGCCCGCGATCAGGGCCGCGAGCAGGGGCAGCCCGAGCAGCAGCGGGGCGTAGCCCGTCGCCGGGGTCGAGGGAAGACCGGCCAGCAACGGTACGGCGGGCAGGGGCCCCACCGTCACGTGCGCCGCGCTGATGAACGTCTCCGAGCCGATGGTGAAGCCGGGCCCGACCAGGTAGCTGGCGGCCCACGTCGCCACGTCCGGGGCGAAGAACCCGCACACCACCACGAGCCCGACCTGCCCGGCGATGCCCGTGTGGTAGTCGTCGATGATCTGGCTCGCGTCGCCGCCGCTGAACGCGACCGCCATGCCGGTGGTCGCCGCGCCGGCCCCGAGCACCAGCAGCGCGGCGACGGCCCCGGTGCGGGCCGCGTCGCGCAGCATCCGCGGCGTGCGGGCGGCGAGCCGGGCGATGCCGCGGGCCTCGGCGAACGCCCCGAGGGAGCCCGCGACCAGGCCGAAGCCGGCGAACGTGAGCGCGGCGCGGACCGGGGACACGCTGATGCCCTTGTGGCCGGCGATCGTCGCGGCGAGGGCGCCCAGCAGGCCGTACACCACCATGATCCCGATCCCGGCGCGCGTCGCCGGCCATGGGGACCACGGTGTGCCCTTGTGGTGGGCGCGCGCCCCGATCGCGCGAGCGGTGTGCACGCCCGCGCGGTAGACCCGCCACGCGGCGATCGCGGTGAGCCCGAGGGGGGCGAGGCTGATGGGGCCGATGCCGGTTTGCAGCGGTACCCAATGGGCCAGCACCCAACCGGCCAGCCCGAGACGCAGCACCTGCCCGAGCGGGGCGCCGGAGCTGTCGAGGGCGAAGAGCAGCCAGACCACCAGCAGGGTCGGCAGCAGCGACACCAGGGCGGCCCAGAGGGAGTTGACCACCGCGGCCAGGGCCAGCGGGGCACGCCGAGCCGGGCGCTTGGCGGGGTCCTTCCCCCGCACCGCGCGCCGCTGGATCGGCAGCCGGACGGTCTCGCGGTCGGCGAGCCGGGTCTGCGCCCCCTCTTCCGGGTCTTCAGGGGTGGTGGTCGGCATCGCCTTTTACTCTGCCAAAGACCGGACGGCCGGTCACTAACCCCGGCCGTCCGGACCTATGTCTTTACAGGGCGGTGACGATGTCCCGCATGAGGTTCGCCGTCTCCGTGGGGGTCTTGCCCACGGCGACGCCGGCCGCCTCGAGCGCGAGCTTCTTGGCGTCCGCGGTGCCCGCCGAGCCCGAGATGATCGCGCCCGCGTGGCCCATGGTCTTGCCGGGCGGGGCCGTGAAGCCCGCGATGTAGCCGACGACCGGCTTGCGCACGTTGGCCTTGATGAAGTCCGCGGCCCGCTCCTCGGCGTCGCCGCCGATCTCGCCGATCATGACGATCGCCGCGGTCTCCGGGTCCGCCTCGAACGCGGCCAGCGCGTCGATGTGCGTGGTGCCGATGACCGGGTCGCCGCCGATGCCGATGCACGTCGAGAAGCCGATGTCGCGCAGCTCGTACATCATCTGGTAGGTAAGCGTGCCCGACTTGCTCACCAGGCCGATCTTGCCCGGGCCGGTGATGTCGGCCGGGATGATGCCGGCGTTGGACTTGCCCGGGCTGGCGATGCCGGGGCAGTTCGGGCCGATGATCCGGGTCTTGTTGCCGGTCGCTTGGGCGAGTGCCCAGAAGGAGGCCGTGTCGTGCACCGGCACGCCCTCGGTGATGACCACCGCGAGCGGGATCTCCGCGTCGATCGCCTCGATCGCGGCCGACTTGGTGCCGGCCGGCGGGACGAAGATGACGGTGGTGTCGGCGCCGGTCTGCTCCATCGCCTCACGGACGCTGGCGAAGACCGGCAGCTTCGTGCCGTCGAAGTCGACCTGCTGGCCCGCCTTGCGCGGGTTCACGCCGCCGACCACGTCGGTGCCCGCGGCGAGCATGCGCCGGGTGTGCTTTGAGCCCTCGGCGCCGGTCATGCCCTGGACGATGACCTTGCTGGACTCGGTCAGCCATACCGCCATGGTCGTTACACCCCACTCGCTGCGAGCTCGGCGGCCCGGCGGGCGGCGCCGTCCATCGTGTCCACCCGCTCGATCAGCGGGTTGCCGGCCTCGTCGAGGATCCGGCGGCCCTCTTCGGCGTTGTTGCCGTCGAGGCGGACCACGAGCGGCTTGGTGACCGCCTCGCCGCGGTCGGTGAGCAGCTGCAGCGCCTGCACGATGCCGTTGGCGACCGCGTCGCAGGCGGTGATGCCGCCGAAGACGTTGACGAAGACGCTCTTGACGTCGGGGTCGCCCAGCACGATCTCGAGGCCGTTGGCCATGACCTGAGCGCTGGCGCCGCCGCCGATGTCGAGGAAGTTGGCCGGCTTGCTGCCGAGGCCCTCGCCCGCGTAGGCCACGACGTCCAGGGTCGACATGACCAGGCCCGCGCCGTTGCCGATGATGCCGACGTTGCCGTCGAGCTTCACGTAGTTGAGGTTCTTCTCCTTGGCCGCCTGCTCCAGCGGGTCGGCCGCGGCCTTGTCCTCGAGCTCTTCGTGGTCCGGATGACGGAAGTCGGCGTTGGCGTCCAGCGTGACCTTCGCGTCCAGGCAGAGCACGGTGCCGTCGGCGGTCTTGGCCAGCGGGTTGACCTCGACGAGCGTGGCGTCCTCGGCGACGAACGCCTGCCACAGCTTGACCGCGATCGACACGACCTGGTCGGCGACGTCGGCCGGGAACTTGGCCTGCTCGACGATCTGGCGGGCCAGGGCCTCGTCGACGCCCTTGACGGCGTCGATGGCGACCTTGGCCACCTTCTCCGGGGCGTCGTGCGCGACGGTCTCGATCTCCATGCCACCCGCGACGCTGGCGATGCACAGGAACGTGCGGTTCGCCCGGTCGAGCAGGTAGGAGAAGTAGTACTCCTCGGCGATGTCGGCCGTGGTGGTGACCATCACCTTGTGGACCGTGTGGCCCTTGATGTCCATGCCGAGGATGTTGGTCGCGTGCGTGGTCGCCTCGTCGGCGCCCTCCGCGAGCTTGACGCCGCCGGCCTTGCCGCGGCCGCCGACCTTCACCTGGGCTTTGATGACAACCCGGCCACCGAGTTGTTCGGCGATCGCCCGGGCCTCTTCAGGGGTCTCGGCGACACCGCCGCCCAGCACGGGCAGCCCGTGCTTGGCGAAGAGGGCGCGCCCCTGGTACTCGTACAGGTCCACAGTTGGTCCCGTTCCGTCAACCGTGCCGCCTGCCCCATCGCGAGGACGGCTCAACGATCGCAGCCTAACCAGGCGCGGGCCGTCCGGCTTCGCGCGGGTTCCCGATGTGCCCCATTCCACTCCCTGTGCCTTTTCACTTCCGGGGGACACGGGCAGGACCGCGTAACCGCCCCGGCGGAGCGTCGTTGAGAGCAGTGTCGGCCCGCCCACGGGAAACCCGGAGGCGAGGCCGGCACCAAAAACGGCCGATGCCCTGTCGGTCGAGGGGTGGCGGCGGGGCATCGTGCGATAGAGGGGCCGGACGTGTGAGGGGTGCGTCCGGCCCCTCCCCCTTTTTGCCCTTTTCTCGTTGACGTACGCCTATTCGGCGACCAGATTTCCCTGCGCCCATTCCACGATGGACTGCGTCGTCGCGCCCGGGGTGAAGATGGCGGCCACGCCGAGCCGCTGCAGTTCGGGCAGGTCCTCGTCCGGGATGATCCCGCCGCCGAACACGGTGACGTCGGCGGCGCCCCGCTCGGCCAGCAGCTCGATCACCCGGCGGAACAACGTCATGTGCGCGCCCGAGAGCACCGACAGCCCGACGGCGTCGGCGTCCTCCTGGATCGCGGTCTCAACAATCTGCTCGGGCGTCTGGTGCAGCCCGGTGTAGATGACTTCCATGCCGGCGTCGCGCAGCGCGCGCGCCACGATCTTGACGCCTCGGTCGTGCCCGTCGAGGCCAGGCTTGGCGATGACGACGCGGGTCCGCGCGCTCATCCTCACGGTCCTTCCCGGCCGTTCGTGGCGGCCACTGGGTCGAGCCCGCACCGTTGCGGGATCTCAGCCGAAGGTACCGCACGCCGGGCCGCCCATTCCGCGATGCGCCCGCAACGACGACCCGACAATGCGGTTACGCACAATTAACCCGACGGGCTTTTATTCGGCGCGGCGCGCACCACAGCTTGTGCGAACGATTCCGGCGTGGCTACCGTGACCTTCGGCTTTCAGCATTCTTGATTTATGTTCACGATTTCTTTGTACTTTGTCCGACTCGGAGGTTCCCGCGTTGCCAGCACGGAACATGCGCGCGAACTACCGTGGCCGCCGCCGTCTCGAGGACCCCCGCAGCCGCTATCTCGCCGTGTTCACGACCGCGCTCGTCGCCTCGGGAATCGTGGCGCTCGGCACCGCCACCACGCTGCCCGGGTCGCACACGGACGGCCTGTCCATGGAGTCGACGGGCAACTACGACGACATCTCAACCCGTTCGGGCGACCGCGCGAGCCGCGGCGACGCCCACAGCACGGTGACGACGGCGAACCAGCCCGCGCCCGACGTGTGGATCCTGCCGCTGCGCAAGTACACGCTGACCTCGTTCTACGGCCAGCGCTGGGGCCGCCTCCACCCCGGCGTCGACCTCGGCGCCGCCCAGGGCACCCCGTTCGTCGCGGTAGCCGCAGGCAAGGTCATCTTGTGCCGCTGGAACGCCGGCTACGGCAACAACGTGATGATCGACCACGGCGACGGCGTCGTGACCGTGTACGGCCACGCCTCCAAGCTCCTCTGCAAGGAGGGCCAGCAGGTCAAGGCCGGGGATCGGATCGCGCTGGTGGGCAACACCGGGCATTCCTTCGGGTCACACCTGCACTTCGAGGTACGCGAGAACGACAAGCCGATCGAACCGCTGTCCTTCATGCGCGTACACGGCGTGGACATCCAGCGGCACACGGAAGCGATCTATTCGTAAATCCGTTTCGGCTCTCGGCCGCTTTCACGTTTTGGCGCCGGGACCGACTCCGCACTCAAAGCTCCAAGGCCTTCGATCACGCTCTATTCACCCCGGCTCCGTTCCTCAGGGCACGCACGCAATTCGACAGCCGACGATTCCGCACAGCCGGGGTGCCCCCACTCCCTGACCGGATTGAGCAGCACGACGCTCGCCTGCACCCAGCCGCAGCCCGATCTCCGCGCCGGCTCGAACGGCTGACGTCTCGGCCGCCCGCGCTCTCCTAGCCGGCCCCGTTCGCGCTTTTCTCCCAACCGTGGCCCCGCGGACTCGGTTCTGCGGACTCGGCCCCGCAGACCCGGCCTCGCGAATTTGGACGCCGGGATGCCGTTGTTCGCCTCCGCCCGGTTTGGCTGGCCGACTGTTCGCTTCCGCCCGGTCCGGCTGGCCGACGCGAACTCCCCCGCCGCCCGACGCTCAGCCGAACCACCCCAGACCGGCCGGCCGACGCGAGCCCGAACCGGCCGCCGGGCTCCGGGGCGCTCCCCGCGCAGGGCGCCGCGAACCCCGATGCGTCGCCGCGCCCGCCCAACTGCCGACGCGTGCCCATGGTCAGATGACGCTCAGATACACCTTCGTGGCCTTCTCCTCTCGAGTCGCGACCACCGCGCGGCCGTCCGCCGCCTCGATCGTGGCCTCCGGGCAGCGCGTGTCGCAGGCGATCGCGCGCTCCTCCGTCGTCGAGCCGTCGTTCGTCGAGGCCGTGAGCAGACGAAGAGCACCGGCGGTGTTGCGCCACAGCGTGTAGACGCGGCCGTCGGCCGTCGTCGCCGCCACCGGCTGGTAGCCGCCGAGTCCCGCGAGGTCGGCCTTCCACTGCTCCTTGCCGGTCGCCGCCTCGACGGACGCGATCCGGGCCTTGGCCGAGCCCGGGTCGGCGTAGACGATGCTCGCGCCCACGGCCAGCGGCAGCGTGCCGGGCGCCTCGTGGCGGGCGCCGACCGAGCCGCTCACCGCGTCCATGTACGTCACCCGCTGCGGAGCCGCGCCCGTCAGCGTGACGAACCCGGCGCCGGAGGAGAGGACTCGAAGCTCGGTCGTGCCGCGCTGAATCGCGTGCCAGGACCAGCGCTCGGCCCCCGACCCGGTGTCGAGCCCGACGGCGACGTCGTCGACGCCCTGGGCCCGGCACCGCAGCGCGACCGCGACGGTCTGCGGGGAGCCGGCCACGTCGGTCACGTCGCACGCCGCCCCGCCCCGCGCCGGAGTCCATCGCCAGCGCTGGGTGCCGTCGTGGGAGTCGATGCCGAGCAGGTCCCCGGCGCCGATCCCGGCCCCGGACAGCACCGCCGTGCTCCCGGCGGCGTGGACGGTCGCCATTTTCCCCGATTGGTACCGCCGGGAGAACCGCTCCGCCCCGCTCGCCGCGTCGAGCGCGGTGACGAGCACGCCGTCGTCGGTGCCGAACACGACCACGACCGCGCCGTCGACCAGCCCCGCGGCCTGGCTGGGCAGATCGGATCGCAGGTATTGCCACGCCGGGGTGCCGTTGCCGAGCCAGACCGCCCGGATGCCGTCGGCGGCGCGAACGACGGCCAGGCCCTTGTGGACTCCGACGAGCTGCACGCCCGGGAACGCCAGCGGCCACGTCTGCCCCTGCGAGGTCGCCGGGGCCGCGCCGGCGGTCGTGGCGTCCACGAACCTTCCCTCGCGCGCCCAGGAGATGGCGTATCCGGCGGCCACGGCCAGTACGACTGCGAAAACCCCGACGGGAGTCCACCGCCGCCAGTTCGCGCCGGGCAGGCGGCCCACGCCGGTGACGACCAGCAGCACCCAGCCCAGGACCAGCGCGGCGGTCCCCACCACGGTCACGGGCCCGCCGAGCCCGATGCCCGCGCTGGGCTCGACCAGGCGGGCGAGCGCCACCGCGATCACGGTCGCCGCCGCGGCCGCGACCCCGGCGACCACCGAGATCAGGCGCGAGCGGCGCGGCTCACTCCGCCCGTACACCACGCAGAGCCCGCTCAGCAGGGGCCCCAGGAACGCGACTCCGGCGATGGTGACCAGGTCGGGATGCCGGCCGCCGGCCATCGTCCACGGCAGCGCCAGGCCGGCGACGGTGGCGACCACGCCGAGCCCGATGACGACGACGCCTGCTGCGCGAGCGATGAGGTTCACGAGGACAGGATGACGGGTGGGTACGACAGTTTCTATTCGGGCTGCTCGCGGCGCTTCTGACGGTAGGCGGCCGACTTCGCGCGGTTCTGGCACGCGAGCGAGCAGAAGCGGCGGGAGGCGTTCTTCGTGGAGTCGAGGTAGTACGCGTCGCAGCTGTCGGCGCCGCACTGCCCGAGCCGGTGGGTCTGCTGCGTGCCGACGAGGAAGGCCAGCGCGGTCGCGGACTCGGCGGCCCAGGCGTCCACGATCGGCGCGTCCGCCGCGTGGAAGGTCAGGTGCGGCACTTCCCCGGCTGCCGCATGCAGATTTGGTACCGCTCCGAACTCTGCCAGCACCGTGTTCAACGCGAACGCGGCGGTCAGCAGGTCCCCGGCGATGCACGTGTCGATCGCGATGTGCAGCCGCCGCGCCGCCGACGCCAGGTCGTCCACGTCGGCCGACGACACCTCGAAGTCCCTGGTCAACGGGTCGGCCGCGAGCCGGGCGAACGCGTCGGCGAGCCCGGCGTCGGCCGGCACCCGGCGCCCCTGCCGGACCTCGATCGCGAGGTCGTTGACGATCGCGAGACAGAGTTCGACCCAGGTCGAGACGTGACTGTCTATCGCGGCTTGACCAGTGATGCTCCCGCCGGATATCGTCACTGCCATAGCGTACCAAGGCAGTGACGGGGAGGACCGAAATGCAGTTCGAGTTCACCGACGCCGGCCGCATCCTGGCCGGAATCGCCCTGCTCTCGATCGTCACCATCGAATTCGGCGGCTACTTCCTCACCAAGATCGTGCGCGGCTCCGTGCCGATGACCCCCTTCCAGCAGGCCTTCGCCCGCGCAGGCCACGCCCACGCCGGTGTCCTGGTCACCCTGGGGCTGGTCGGCATCCTCTACGCGGACCTCGCCCGGCTCGACGGCGTCGTGGGATGGCTCGGACGGGTCGGCATCCTGGCCGCGGCAATCCTGATGCCGGGCGGGTTCTTCGCATCCTCGGCCGGGAAGGACCGCACGAAGCCCAACGGGGCGATCGTCATGGTCTGGCTGGGGGCGGCTTGCCTGGCCGCGGGGGCACTGGGCCTGGGAATCGGCGTACTGACGTCCTGAGCGGAGCCGCCACCGACTCGGCAAAGCCCGCGACTAGCCGGGACTAGCCGGACGCGAGCAGCCGCGCCATAGGCCCTTCACTGTTGCCTTGAGCACGCGAGTTGGCTTTCCCGTCCTGCGGCTGCCGCGAGCGACCGCCGTGGTGTTCGTGCTGGCGGGAAGGGGTGCAGGTGCTGGAGGAGACGCAGGACCGGGAAGAGATCATCGAACGGGGTCGCCGCCCTGGACATCGGTAAAGCGTCGCTGGCGTGTTGCCTGCGAGTGCCCGATGAAGGTAAGCCGGGACGGCGGTTGCAGGAGCAGTAACGTCAGCTGCCTACCCGCGCGACCACCGGCACGTCCAGATCGGTCTGCGGCGATTGTTGAATGTGCCGCCCTCGCCCATCCAGAGCCTGCGCCACGCGACGCCCGAGCCGCTGCGCCGGCCGCTCGATAAAACGATGGGTCAATTCGCTGACGCCCAGCGTCAGGGCCAGGAACCCAAGCGCCCATAGCAACTGCACAAACACGGGCTCATGCCCGTGGCGTTTCATGACCGGCCCCATCCACAAAATCAACACATAATGCACCACGTACACCGAGTAGCTGATCACCCCCAGCCGTACCAGAACCCGCGGAACGCGGCGGCGACGCAACCCCATCCCGATGACGAACAGCACCGCCACGAGCGTCAGCGTTCCCATCCACGGGCCGGCCGAACGCAGACTCGCCGCGCTCAGATCGGACAGCGCCCACCAGGTGCTGGCCATGACGCAGGCGAACACCACCCCGATCGCCGGCGCGGTGACCCGCCAGGAGAACTGGCCCTGCTCAGCTCGGTACACTGCCGTGCCGGCGAACATCAAGGCCGGAATCGAGAGCAAGAACCAGCCGGGAAACCGGCCGCTGGTCACCAGCAGCGCCGCGGCCAGCCCTGTGAGCACCACTGCGCCCGCCCCCACCAGCACTTTTCGGCGACTGACCAGGGCGCCGACACCCAGAACGACGGCCACCACGACCAGAACGGCCGCACGCCGTGGACCCAGTCCGAGCGCGGGCAGCGTGACGAGCGGCAACACGCCCCCCAGCCCGACCGCGACGGCGGCGAACGCGACCGCCCACGCAGCGCTGAACCGGTGCCATCGGACCACGAACAACGCCGATACCAAGAGATAGAAAATCATCTCGTAAGACAGCGACCACAGCACCGCCGGCACCGACGGAAGACCCAAAATGTCCTGCAGCATCACCGTCGACGCGATCGCCGCCGCCAACCCGTGCTTGACCCCCAGCGACTGCGCAGACACCACACCGGTCACCAGCATGATCAGCGTTGCGGCCATACCCGCCAGCATCATCGGGTACAACCGGAACACCCGACCGGTCCAAAACGCACGCAGGTCACCCCGGCGCTCCAGCGACGCCGGCACGATGTACCCGCTGATCACAAAAAACAGGAACACCCCGGCCTGACCAGGGTTGAACCAGGAATCCAGGTGCACCCGCACCGCGCGCAGGATGTTGTCAGTGGCGTGCTCATACACCACCAGCAGCACCGCGACCCCTCGCAGCGCATCCAACCAGTCCAACCGCGCGTGCCGGTCAATCTGCTCTCCAACACCCTGCCGTCGCACCAAGGCAGCCTAGAGGACCACCGACTTTTCGTCAGCCGCCCCAACAGACACCTCACGCACCGTCCAACATGCCGCCACCAACCGGAATCGGCGATACCCCACCACCGCATCGGGGGCTTCGTTGCTTCGGGTCGGTTCGCGCCGGGTCATCTGGGTGAGCTGACGCAGCAGGTGCCCGTTCGAGATGGTCGATGCGGTGCTGGCCGAGACCCGTACCGCGCAGCGGCGGATTCGTGATCTGCCCGCCCGGGTGGTGGTGTACCTGCTGCTGGCTGGGTGTCTGTTCGCCGGTCAGGGCTACCGGCAGGTCTGGCAGCGGCGGCCCCGGCGACGGGAATCATTGCGATCCCGACATCGGCCACGATCGCACCGGCGGCGATGACGACACCTGCGGTGCTGATGCGGCCTTACCGAGACGGCGTGTACGGCCCCCATCTCACTCGGCGCCGCCGGCCGAGTCCAGGCCGAGTCCGTTTCGATCGAGCACCTCGATGTCGACGACAGCCGTACCGGTGGGATCGAGGCTGAGCCAGATGACGTCCATCCCGTCCCGCTCCAGTTGAGCAAAGCAGGGTCCAGCCGACCCGGGCGGCGCGGTCAAGAGGTTGGTGCAGGTCTCCGTGCAGGGGCAGCGACCGTAGAACCGCAGGCTCCCCACTGTGCCGGCGAGCGGGTGCGACGGATCGTCGAGCCTCAGGAGTCGGTCGATTTCGGCCACTAGCGTCGGGAACACCTCAGCCATCCGAGGCAGGTCGGCGTCGACGCGAGCCTGGCTCCCATCGCCCACCCTGTGAGCGTACGGCGAGAGACTGATTCCGGGCGGCAGGGAGCCGACTCCCGGCCGCGAAGGTCCGGATGAGTTCGATGTCGCTTTGCCAGGCGTCGAGCACATCTGCATGCCCGTGATGGCGGGCCAAGGCTTCGACCGCGGGGAACAAGGCGAACGCCTGGGCGAAGACCCGCTCCGGCATGAGTGCGGCGTTCCAGTCACCGGGCAGCGGGAACTGCTCCAGTTCCCACTGGAGGTACTTGTTGTAGGGACGCAGCCGTCCGAACAACGCGAACACGGTCTCCAAGAGCCAGGGCACGCTTTCCATCTCGTCCAGGTATGCCGCCTCGGCACGGCCGTCCCGGTGGCTCTTGACCGCCCGGTAGAGCTGGTTGATGTACGCGTCGAGTGCGGTGCGCGCATGCTGGCCGGCTTCCTCGTTCGAGAGGACCGCCTGCCGTTCGACCAGGTTCGCGATGCCGCCGTCGAGACGGTCCAGGAGCACCCGCGCGCCGCGGTAGGCGTATCGCTGCCAGTGCACCGAGGTGTCGGCCAAGGCATCCGGCGTGCACACCACCTCGTCCAGTTCGGCTGTGCGCGTCGCGTGGCGCCAGGGCACGGTCTGCTCGGCGACCACGATGACCACGTCGTAGTCGGACCATGCGCCGGCCGTGCCGCGGGCCTGCGATCCGGTCAGGATCACGCCAAGAACGGCCGGATCGGCGTCCGCACGGGCGAGCACCCGCTCAAGGATCCCCATCCATACACCTCACCACGGACATGGCTAGGGCGGTCCCTCCGGCCGAAGGCCATCCGGACCGCCCTTTTGTCTGGCGGGAGCAACGGTCCGCAAGTGACGCGGACCCGAGCAAGAAGCGTTTCAGATCTTCTCCACCGCGGCGTGCCGCAGCACGATCCACATCACCTGGTCGCCGAAGTCGATCTGGGCCTGGGCTCGGGGGCCGGCGCCCTCCACGGCCAGGACCCGGCCGAGGCCGTAGCGCTGGTGGTTGACGCGGTCGCCCACGGCCAGGGCGGGCACGTCGCGCTGGAGCTCGCTGGCCGTCGAGAGCTTGGACGCGTCCAGGCCCAGCTTCGCGGCCAGCTGGGCGGCCTTCGGCGTTCCGCCCACGAAGGACGAGGTGCGGGACTGGGTCGCGCCCGAGGAGCGGCCGCCCACGCCCGCGCGGCCGGACCAGCTCGTGTAGGACGCCTCGGTGCGCTCCCAGCGCATGAGCTCCGGGGGGAGCTCCTCCAGGAAGCGCGACGGCGGGTTGTAGGACGGCTGGCCCCAGGCGGAGCGGGTCACGGCGCGGGAGATGTAGAGGCGCTGGCGGGCCCGCGTGATGCCCACGTAGGCCAGGCGGCGCTCCTCCTCGAGCTCCTTGCGGTCGCTCATGGCCCGCTGGTGGGGGAAGACGCTGTCCTCCAGGCCGGTCAGGAAGACGACCGGGAACTCCAGGCCCTTGGCGGTGTGCAGGGTCATGAGGGTCACGACGCCGGTGTGGTCGGGGTCGTCCGAGGGGATCTGGTCGGCGTCGGCCACCAGGGCGACCTGCTCCAGGAAGCCGGCGACGCTCGGGGGCGGGGCGACGGTCGCGTCGCCCTGCTCGGCGGCCACGGCGACCGTGGCCTCGGCGCGCTCGGTGTATTCGCGGGCCACGCTCACGAGCTCCTGGAGGTTCTCGACCCGGCCGGCCTCCTGCGGGTCGGTGCTCTCCTCGATCTCGCCCAGGTAGCCGGAGCGCTCCAGGGCGGCCTCGAGGACCTCCTCGGGCATCGCGGTCTCGGCCAGGGTGCGCAGGTCGTCGAGCAGGGCGACGAAGTCGCCGATGGCGTTGACGGCGCGGCTGGAGATGCCGGGGGCCTCGGCCGCGCGGCGCAGGGCGGCGCCGAAGGAGATGCGGTCGCGGCTCGCGAGGGCCTCGACGCAGGCCTCGGCGCGATCGCCGATGCCGCGGCGCGGGGTGTTCAGGACGCGGCGGACGCTCACCGTGTCGTCCTCGTTGACCACGGCGCGCAGGTACGCGAGCGCGTCGCGGACCTCCTTGCGCTCGTAGAAGCGGACGCCGCCGACGACCTTGTAGGGCAGGCCGAAGCGGATGAACATCTCCTCGAAGACGCGGGACTGCGCGTTGGTGCGGTAGAACACGGCGACGTCGGCGGGGCGGACGCCCTCGTTGTCGGAGAGGCGGTCGATCTCCCGGGCGACCCAGTCGGCCTCGGCGTGCTCGGTGTCGGCGACGTAGCCGACGATCTGCTCGCCCTCGCCCTGGTCGCTCCACAGGCGCTTGGGCTTGCGCTCGGTGTTGCGACCGATCACCGAGTTGGCCGCGGACAGGATGGTCTGGGTCGAGCGGTAGTTCTGCTCCAGCAGGATCGTGCGCGCGTTGGGGTAGTCGCGCTCGAACTCCAGGATGTTGCGGATCGTGGCGCCCCGGAAGGCGTAGATCGACTGGTCGGCGTCGCCCACCACGCAGAGCTCGCCGGTGGTGCCGACCAGCTCCTTCACCAGCATGTACTGCGCGTGGTTGGTGTCCTGATACTCGTCGACGAGCACGTGGCGGAAGCGCCGGCGATAGGTCTCGGCGACCTCCGGGTGGCTCTGCAGCAGGTTGACCACGCGCATGATCAGGTCGTCGAAGTCGAGCGCGTGGGCCTCGGTGAGGCGCTGCTGATAGAGCGTGTAGGCCTCGGCGAGCGCCCGCTCGGCCGGGCCCTTGGCGGTGCCGGCGAAGGTCTCGGGATCGACGAGCTCGTTCTTGAGGTTGGACACCTGCGTGGCCAGGCCACGGGCCGGGTAGCGCTTCGGGTCCAGGTCGAGCTCGCGCGCGACGAGCTGCATGAGGCGGCGCGAGTCGTCGGCGTCGTAGATCGAGAACGTCGACTTGAGCCCGGCGTGGCCGTGCTCGGCGCGCAGGATGCGCACGCAGGCGGAGTGGAACGTGGACACCCACATCAGCCGGGCGCGGTTGCCGACCAGCTTGGCGACCCGCTCCTTCATCTCGCCGGCGGCCTTGTTGGTGAACGTGATCGCGATGATCTCGCCGGGGTGCACGTGGCGCTCGCCGAGCAGGTAGGCGATGCGGCTCGTGAGCACCTTGGTCTTGCCGGATCCGGCGCCGGCCACGATGAGCAGGGGCTGCCCCTCGTGCGTCACCGCGTCGCGCTGGGGGCCGTTGAGCCCGTCCAGCAGGTCGCGCCTAGGTGGCCTGGACTGCGCCGCCGGACCCTCGGGCTGCGGCGGGCGGGACTGAGGTACCTCGAAGAGAGCATGCATCGCAGGGGCGACTCTACGCCGACCCCCCGACAGTTTCCGGCGGCCCGGGCCCGGCGGGTCGAACGGGTGACCGAAAACCGACGGCGTCCCAACTTTCGGAAGACCTTTCCGCTGACCTTGACGCCGTGCCATACTCGGCAACGTGATCGAGAGCGCGCGCTACTTTTTTTACGGCTACCGGAGTCCGGCAGCCGTAGGTCGCGCCTGATCGCAGAACCTACCGACGCCCCGGGCTCCGAAGCCCGGGGCGTTCGCGTTCCCGGGGAGCCCAACCCCGAGTCAGAGGAACGAAGAGAAATGGCCGCCATCACCATGGAGCAGCAGCCCGCCGACGCCCAGACGGCAACCCCCGACCAGCACATCTCCGGTCTGCGGACCCGGATCGACGAGATCGACTCGGCGATCGTGGCGCTGTGGAAGGAGCGCGCCGCGATTTCGGCGGAGGTCGGCAAGACCCGCGTCGCGGCCGGTGGCACCCGGCTCGTGCTGAGCCGCGAGCGTGAGATCCTCGAGCGCTTCTCCCAGGAGCTCGGCGCCGACGGCACGCAGCTGGCGCTGTTGATCCTTCGCGCGGGTCGCGGGCCGCTGTAGGCGGTACAAATAGGAGCATGACGTTTCCTCCCTCGGCCGCGCCCCTGACTGACGTCGAGCGCGCGCTGTGCGTTCTCGCGCACCCCGACGACGTCGACTTCGGCTCGGCCGGCACGATCGCGACCTGGGTCGATGCCGGCATCGAGGTCGCCTACCTGCTGGTGACGCGCGGCGACGCGGGCGGTTTCGACGACACACCGCGCGAGGAGATGCCAGTGCTGCGCGAGGCGGAGCAGCGGGCGGCCGCGGCCGCGGTGGGCGTGAAGCAGGTGGAGTTCCTCGACGGATACCGCGACGGCATCCTCGAGCCGACGATCGGGCTGCGCCGGGACATCACGGCGGCCATCCGCAGGTTCCGGCCCGACCGTGTGCTGACCAGCTCGCCGCTGCGGCGCTGGGAGCGGCTCGCCGGGCCGAGCCACCCCGACCACCTGGCGGCGGGCGAGGCGACGACCTGCGCGGTGTACCCGGACGCGCGCAACCCGTTCACGTTCACCGACATCGGGCTCGAGGCCTGGACCGTGCGGGAGATCTGGTACAGCGGCGGCCCGGACCCGGATCACATCGTCGACATCACCGACACGTTCCCGCGCAAGGTCGCCGCCCTGCGCGCGCACGCCTCGCAGACCTCCCACCTGGACGGCTTCGAGGAGATGCTGCGCGAGCGCCACGCGATGGTCGCCCGGGCCGGCGGCCTGCCCGAGGGACGGCTGGCCGAGGGCTACTCGATCTTCGCGACGGCCTGAAGAAGACGGCCTGAAGAAACCGCCAAAGACCATGACTCGGGCCGTCGGGGTGCGGACCGTCGCTCCCGCCAGACACCGCTAGGCGCTGGCGCGCCGACGCTGCCAGGCCCGCCGTTGGTCACCCCACCCCAGCGACCTCAGACCAGACGGCGGTCGGCGGCCCAGCGCGACAGCTCATACCGATTCGACATCTGCAGCTTCCGCAGCACGTTGGAGACATGCGTCTCGACCGTCTTGATCGAGATGAAGAGCTCCTTGGCGATCTCCTTGTACGCGTACCCCCGAGCGAGCAGTCGCAGCACCTCCCGCTCGCGGTTGGTCAGCTGGTCCAGCTCCGGATCGGCGACGGGCGCGTCCGGGCGGGCGGCGAACGCGTCGAGCACGAAGCCCGCCAGGCGCGGCGAGAACACCGCGTCGCCGTCGGCCACGCGGCGGATGGCGTCGGCCAGCTCGTCCGGGGAGATGGTCTTGGTGACGTAGCCGCGCGCGCCGGCCCGGATCAGGCCGATCACGTCCTCGGCCGCGTCGGAGACCGACAGGGCCAGGAAGCGCACCTGCGGATGGGTGCGGCGCATCGCGTCGAGCACCGCGCGGCCGCCCCCGTCGGGCATGTGCACGTCGAGCAGCACCACGTCGGGCTCCAGCGCGGAGATCTTCTGCACCGCCTCCGCCACGGCGCTCGCCTCGCCGATCACGTCGACGTGCAGGCCGAGCTCGGCCCGGACGCCCGCCCGGAACATCGCGTGGTCGTCGACCAGGAACACGCGCAGCCGCTGGGTCTCTTCGGTGCTCATCGCTCTCCGCTTTCAGAAGACGAACTGGTGGCCGCGGGTTTGCGGCGCCGGGCCTCGGTGTCGATCGGCATGCTGAGGCGCACCTCGGTGCCCTCCCCCGGCGTACTGCGGATCTCCGCCTTGCCGCCGTGGCGCTGCATGCGCAGGACGATCGAGCCGCGCACCCCGTGCCGATCGTCGTCCACGGCGGACAGGTCGAAGCCGGCGCCCCGGTCGCGCACGAAGACGCTCACGCAGTCGGGCTCGACCTCGGCGTACAGCGAGATCGTCTGCACCTTCGCGTGCTTGGCCGCGTTCACCAGCGCCTCCCGCGCGGCCGCGACGATGGCGCCGACCTTCTCGTCGACGTCCACGTCGCCGACCACGACGGTCTCCACGGCGACCGCGAACGTGTCCTCGACCTCGGCCGAGGCCTCCTCCAGCGCGGCGCTGAACTTCTCCATGGGCGACGCCGTCGGCTTGTACAGCCAGTTGCGCAGCGTCCGCTCCTGCCCGCGCGCCAGCCGCTGGACCTCCTTGAGGTCGCCCGCGTTGCGCTGGATCAGGGCGAGCGTGTGCAGCACCTGGTCGTGAATCATCGCCGCCAGCTCGGCCCGCTCCTGCTCGCGCACCCGGGCCTCGCGCTCGGCGCTGAGCTGGGTGAACATGCGGTACAGCAGTGGCGCGAGGGCAAGCCCGACGCCGGCCAGGGCCACGGCCGCGAACGCGAGCCCGTAACCGATCGAGGAGAACGGCACGCCCCGCAGCGGGAACACCCCGACCACGAACACGCCGATGATCCCGGCCACGACGAGCAGGCCGCCGCCGACGAAACGCAAGAGGTAGGACTTGCGGTTGTTGTCGACCGCCGCACCCAGCCACGGCATCCCGGGAACGGTCGCCGACCAGCGCTCGCGGCGCTTCGGGTCCGCCTGGTGCCAGATGATGCCGGCGCCGAGCGCGATGATCGCGGCGAGCCAGCCGATCACCGAGGAGACGCTGCCGTCGGGCTGCACCATGAGGCGCAGGATCACGATGCCGACGCCGAGCGCGAGGAACGAGAACAGCTGGTTGACGTTGCGCCCGCCACCGCGCCCGTGCGGCTGCAGCGGCAGGACGGCCCAGAACGCCGCGTAGAGCAGCGCTCCGAGCCCGTTGAACGCGGCCAGCACCACGAACGCCGCCCGGACCAGCACGACCGGCGCACCCAGGTGCGCGGCGATGCCGGCGGCAACCCCTCCCACGACCCGGTCGGCGGGCTCGCGGTAGAGGCGGCGGACGGGGAACGGGCTGCTCATCGGGCTCGTCTCTGCTCGGGTTCCGGATTCGGTACCTCCAGATCGTCACATGGATCCAGGGCGCGAAACCACTCCGAGCGCCCCGGAGCCGCAGAATCAGGGTGGCGTCAGGGTCGATGCCTGAGGCGGCCGACCCCGCGCGTCCGCCAGCATGGATGGCATGACGAACCCGCCTGCCGCCGACGAGCCGGCCGCCCACGCCGTCGCGGGACGGGCCGCGGAGCCAGAGCCCGCGCCGCCCGCCGCCCCCGGCGCCGGCGGCGCGACACCCGAACCATCGACACCCGAACCATCGACCCCGGAACCATCGACCCCGGAACTGTCGGAATCGGACACCGCGCGGCTCGACGCCACCCCGGCGCCCGAATCCGACAAAACGCCCGAGTCGGAGTCGGACACCGCCATCGCGGCGAACGAATCCGGCAAAACGCCCAAGGACGACGAGCCCCGGCTCGAGGCCGAGTACGAGCCGTCGAACCCGTCCGCGCCGTTCGAGTGGCCGACGGGCGACACCCAGACTCCCCCGCCGCCCGGGAACGTGCCGCCGCCCCCACCGCCTCCGCCCGGGGGCGCGCCGCCGCCGTTCGGAGCATCGGCGCCACCACCGCCCCCGTTCGGGGCCGCGGGGTTCAACCGCCACCTGCTCGTCCGGCCGCAGCAGGGCCGGTACATCGCGGGCGTCTGCGCCGCCATCGGTCGCGCCACGAACACCGACCCCACGCTGTGGCGGGTCATCTTCGCCGTGCTCACCCTGGCCGGCGGCGTGAGCATCGTCGCCTACCTGCTCGGCTGGCTCCTGCTGCCCGCCGAGGGCGACACCGGCTCCCCGCTCGAGGCGCTGCTCGGCCGCGGCCGCTCCGGCACCTCCGCGCCCCTGGCGATCGTCATCGGCGTCGGCGCGGTGCTCGCGTTCCTGCTGGTCATGTCGCAGAACTTCGGCGCCGCGCTGGTCGGGCTGGCCGTGGTCGTCGGCGTGATCGCGCTGGTCCTGCGCGGACAGGTCAGCAACGGCCAGCCACCGCCGGGGCCGTTCGTGCCGCCGGCGGTGCCGAACCCGCCGCCCACGCCGTTCGCGGCCGCCGGCGCACCGTTCGGAGGCCCGCAGTTCCAGCCGACCGCGCCGGCACCCTCGTTCGGTCCCATGTCGTTCGGCGCCCCCTCGTTCGGTGCCCCGCCGTCCGGGCCCACGTCGTTCGGCCAGGCACCGATGCAGCCCCAGGCCCCAGTGACCCCAGGAGCACCCACGATGTCCACCGCACCCGGCGCGCCCCCGGCGCCCGAGTCCGACACCGGCCCGGCCGGGGACTTCCGCTCCGCCTCGACGCCGCCGGCCCCGCAGCCCGCGGCGTACGCGGAGGGCAAGTCGCCGACGATCGGCCCGCGACCGCCGCAGCTGCCGCCGTTGCCGCCCCTGCCCCCGCTGCCGCCGATGCCGGGCAGCGGACCCGGGGCCGGCTACCGGCCGCCGTTCGCGCCGCACGGGCCCTACGCGGCCTCCAGCCCGTACGCGGCCAGCCTCGGCTACCCGCCCCCCGGCGTGCCGATGTCGCCGTATCCGGGTCTGGCCCCGACCCCGCCGCCGAAGAAGCCCAAGGAGCGCTCGCGCCTGGGCCGGATCACGTTCTCGCTGATCCTGCTCTCGCTGGGCATCCTCGCGGCGCTCGAGGTCACCGTGGCGGACTTCAAGGCCTCGACGTTCTTCGCGGTACCGCTGGCGATCACCGCCCTCGGCCTGATCACGGGCGCGTGGCTCGGCCGGGCGCGGATCCTGATCCTGCTGGGCGCGGTGCTGAGCATCGCGCTGGCGATCGCGACCGCGGCGACGGGCACCTCGGTGCCGCACCGCAGCGACAACATCAGCATCCGGCCGACCTCGTTCGACGAGCTGGGCGAGCGGTACTCCACCGACATCGGCAACATCGACGCCGACCTCACGCAGCTCAACTTCAAGACGCAGGAGGTCACCCCGACGGTGGTCGCCTTCCGGATCGGCACAGCGGGCAACCTGACAATCACGGTCCCGCCGGACGTGGACGTGACGGTGACCGTGCACATCCAGGGCGGGGACTGCCGGGTGTTCGAGTCCAGTTGCGGCGGGTTCAACACGACCACCACCGTCACCGACTACGGCGCCGACGGGCCCGGTGGCGGCAAGCTTCAACTGGACCTGGACACGCAATGGGGAGATGTGAGGGTGGACCGATGAAGCCGCACCGTCTGGACGGCGTCTCGCTGACGTTCGGCCTGATCTTCCTGGGCATCGTGGTCGTCTGGCTGTTCAACCAGGCCGTCTCGGTGCACCTGAACGCCGGCTGGATCGTGGCCGTTGGCCTGATCCTGTTCGGGGGACTCGGCCTGCTGGGGGCGCTGCGCTCGGACAAACCCGAGCGCGGCAAGGCCGGGCAGCACGGCGACGGGCTCGACTACGACCTGGACGCGGAGTAACCCGGCCGGGCGGGGGGCCCGGCTCGCGCACCAGGACGTGGACCGCCACGTCGCGGCACGGAATATGCTGGCCGACGGGGTTCGTGACCCCGTCGGCCAGCTGCCTGTTGCGGCCAAGACATCTTCACCCTTCTGCCTTTGAGGAGCCCTTCCGAGATGACCCAGTTTCCCGTTGGCGGCACATCCGGCGCTTCCCGCCGCCCGATCCAGATCGGTGACCGGGCCGCCCGGGTCCTCGCCTCCGAGCTCGCCCGCCACGGCGGTCCCAAGACCGGCCTGGTGATCGGCGCGGCGGCCGGTTCCGCGGCGCTGGCCGCGGTGATCGACGCACTGCTGCCCGACGACCGGCTGGCCCTGGTCGGCACCGGTCCCGGCGCGGCCGCCGCCCTGCGCGAGCACGTGGAGCGCCAGGGCCGCTGGGTCGCCGACCGCACCCGGGTGATCGACTCGATCGACGCCGCCGAGCCCGCCGACGTCGTGATCCACGCCGAGGCGCTGAGCGGCAGCGCCGAGGACGCCCGCGAGGTGCTCGGCGGCCTGGCCAAGCTGGTCGCCGACGGCGGCGTGCTCACCGTCGTGGTGGCCGCGACCCGCCTGCCCAGCGGGGCGGCGGACGAGGTCGAGCGGCAGGCGGCGCTCTACGGCGTCGGCAGCGACCTGGTCCTGCGCAACGTCCCGCCGGTGCGCATCCACCGGCTGCGGCATACCCCGGCCCACCACAGCGCGGCCGCGAAGCTGCTGCCGGCGCTGCGCCCGTCCAGCGTGCCGCTGACCCGGGGCATGAACATCGACTCCAACGGCGTGGCCGCCGCCGGCATCGCGCTGGGCCTGGCCGCCCTGGCCAAGGCGGCCCGCCCGAAGTCGAAGCTCTGGCTGGTCCCGGCCCTGGCCGCGGCCCCGGTGGCGGCGTTCTTCCGCGACCCGCAGCGCGACGTGCCGGAGGACGCGAAGGCGGTCGTGGCGGCCAGCGACGGCAAGGTGCTCGGGGTCGAGCGCATGCACGACAAGCGCTTCGGCGACATGGAGTTCCTGCGGATCGCGGTGTTCCTGTCGGTGCTCGACGTGCACGTCAACCGCGCGCCGGTGGCCGGCAAGGTGGTCGACTACTTCGTCGAGGACGGCGGCTACGCGGCGGCGATGAAGCCGGAGGCGGAGCACAACGTCGCGGCGTACACGCTGCTCGAGACGGCCCACGGCCCCGTCGCGGTCGTGCAGCGCACCGGGCTGATCGCGCGCCGGATCGTGCAGCGCGCCCCGATCGGCTCGCTGCTGGCCAAGGGCGAGCGGTTCGGCCTGATCCGCTTCGGCTCCCGCACCGACGTCTACCTGCCCGCGGACAAGGCCGACCCCGAGGTCGCGCCCGGCGACCGCGTGGTGGGCGGCCAGACGGTCATTGCCACCTGGAAGTAACGGCGAAGCAGAACGGCCCCGCTCCTGCGACCAGGAGCGGGGCCGTTTTTCGCTGTGGGGACCGCGACTCAGGCGGCCTTGTGGCGCTGCTTGAGCCACAGCAGGGGGCCACTGACCAGGTAGGCGAAGACCACCACGACGAACGTGATGCGGTAGTTCACCAGGGCGCCGAGCACCGGCAGCGCCAGCAGCCACGGTGGCAGCTTCACGAGGCGGGCGAGCTTCGCGTAGGGGAAGCTCGAGACCATCGCGAGGCCCAGCAGCGCCACGCCGGCGACGCGCAGGGCGGCCGGCATCTGCGGGGCGATCAGCGTGGCCAGCGCGAGGACCGCGGCGCACATCGTGGTCGGCACGCCGCAGAAGAAGCGGCCGTCCTTCGGCGAGACGTTGAAGCGCGCGAGGCGGATCGCCGCGGCCGCCGCGACCAGGGCACAGGCCGGGATGAGCAGCCAGCCGGGCGCGGACGCGTTCAGCCAGGAGTAGACCACGACGGGCGCGGCCAGGCCGAACGAGCACATGTCGGCGAGCGAGTCCATCTGCGCGCCGAAGGGGCTGGCCACACCGAGGCGGCGGGCCAGGAAACCGTCGAGGCCGTCGAAGATGACGCAGGCGATGAGCAGCGAGGCCGCGACCCGCACGTCACCCTGGTTCACCGCGATGAAGATCGCCGACAGGCCGAGCATGAGGCTGCTCAGGGTGCAGGCGTTGACGAGCGCGAAGCGGATGCGGCGGGCGACGGTGCGCTCGCCGGGCAGCAGCGGGATGGCGAGCGACTGCGGCTCGTCTTCCACCGGCGACGTGACCGCCGGGGTGGCGACCGTCGCCGCGGTCTCGACGGCCGGGCTGACCGGCGCGAGCGCGATGGCCTCGGCCGTCAGGTCCCGTGACACTCCGTCACGGCGGCGCATGCGCAGACGCGGCAGGCGAACGCGTCCGGTGCGGGTGTCGGTCTCCGCGGCGGGGACGAGCAGGGAGGTCGCGCCGGCCACATTGCCCTCACCACGGCGCCCCACACGTCCGGCGAAGAGCACCTGGCGGGCGAGGGAGCCGCTGCGTCGCAGCCGTCCCGCCCATTGCCTTCCGCCACCGGGGCGCGGGCTGTCCGTAGTGCGTCGTCGCTGCCAAGGTGTGCTCGGCACTGATCCTCCACTGTAGGAACGAGGTTCCCACGGTCGCTTTTCGGGGGCTTTCGACCCTCGATGTCCGTTTCGCGAGACGGTCTCGCGATCTACACGGTCTCATATCAGGTCGCGATTGGCGATGCCTCAGGACGGAAACCGCCGGTTCAGGCGAGCCATGGAACTACTGAGTGTAGTTTTTCGTTAACCTCTAGTCCATTTTAACGACGTCGGTCACTCGCCCGTTGCGGGCAGTGAAGCGGCCCACTGCACCACCTCGGTGACGGGCAGCCCAGCGAGGTCGCCCGGCTCGAACCAGGCCGCCGACGCGGTCGAGCCGCCGGCCTCCTCCGTCACGCTCGGTGTCGAGGGCTCGGGCACCAGGACGCGGTAGAGCGCCCGGACCGCGTGCCAGTTCATCGGGTACCCCTCCGGGCCGACAAGACCCGAACTGCGCCGGTGCGTCACCCCGAGCAGCTCGACGATCTCGCCGCGCTGGCCGGTCTCCTCGTACAACTCGCGCAACAGGGCCTCGGCCGGCTGCTCGCCGACGTCGGTCCCGCCGCCCGGCAGGTGCCAGCGGCCCGCCCCGGGGAACCCGCGGGCGATCTCGGTGAGCAGGACGCGTCCGGCCGGGTCGGTGACGAACCCGTAGGCGGCGAAGCGCTGCCCCTTCGGCAGTTCGGACTCGCTCGCCGGCTCGGCGTCGGCGGGCCCGGGCGCGTCGGCGGGGACGACGTCGAAGAGGACGCGATCCTCGTGGAGATCGGGGGTGGTCAGGGCGAGCACGTCGCGTACACCCGAAACCGCCACCGGCAGCCCGGCGCTCTCGCGGAACAGCCGGACCACCGCGGTCGCCGGATTCTCCCCGTGCCGGATCGGCCCGCCGACCTCTTCGGCCGTGCCCGGCAGCCGCCCGTAGACCGTGATCACCCGTGTCCGCGTCATGGTGATCAGCGTAGGCCGACCCCGCGAAGGGCCTCCTCCGTCACCTCGGTCAATGGCAGCTCGTCCAGGTCGTCCGGGTCGAACCAGCGCGCCTCGGCGGTCGAGCCGCCCACGTCGTGGATCACCGGCCGGCTGGAGCGGGCCACCTGGACGCGGTAGAACGCGCGGACCCCGTGCCAGTCGATCGGGTAGCCCTCGGGGCCGAGCTGGGCCGCGTCGCGGTGGCTGGCCACGCCGAGCAGCTCGACGATCTGCCCCTCCTGGCCGGTCTCCTCGACCAGCTCGCGGATGAGCGCGACGCCGGGCTGCTCGCCGAAGTCCGTGCCGCCGCCGGGCAGGTGCCAGCATCCGCCGCCGGGGTAGCCGTCGGAGATGCGGGTGAGCAGGACGCGGTTGCGCCGGTCGGTGCATACCGCGTAGGCGGCGAAGCGCTGGGCGCGGTGCAGCCCGTCGGGGCCGGGCACCGCGTAGAAGGACGGCACCTCGGGCGTGCCGTCGGGGCGGATGTCGGCGGTGGCGTCGGGCAGGCCGAGCGCGTCGGCGGTGAACCGGCGCAGCGGCAGGGTCTGGGCCTCCTCGCGGGTGACCCAGCGGGCGAGGTCGGTGGGCTGCCCGACCCGGTCGCGCAGCGCGCCGCCGCGCATCGAGACCTCGTAGATCAGCCGATCGGTGTGGATCGTGAGCCCGCGCGTCGGCAGGGCCCGCATGTCGGCCAGCACGTCGCGCAGCTTGACCACGGCGACGGAGAGGCCGGTCTCGGCCGCGGTCTCGCGCACGACGGTGTCGACCGGGTTCTCACCGTGGTCGACGGCGCCGCCGGGCAGCGACCAGGCCCCGGGCGTCCCGGACTTGGCCGAGGCCCGCACGAGCAGGAAGGCATCGCCGTCGACGCAGACGCAGTAGGCCGCGATGCGCCGCAGCGGCTGTAGCGCTGGAGTCACGGAAATGAATTGTCCGGCTTTCTCAGCCGCTCGCCAAGAGCGAGTTCAGCCTGAAATGGCTGAATGAAATTCCTCTCAGGGGTGGGTGGTCGGGGCGGCAGCCGGGTCACTCCCATTCAATGGTGCCCGGCGGCTTGGACGTAACGTCCACGACCACGCGGTTGACCTCGCGGACCTCGTTCGTTATCCGGGTCGAAATCTTGGCGATCAGCTCGTGCGGCAGCCGCGACCAGTCCGCGGTCATCGCGTCGTCGCTGGAGACCGGGCGCAGCACGATCGGGTGACCATACGTCCGGCCGTCCCCCTGCACCCCGACGCTGCGCACGTCCGCGAGCAGCACCACCGGGAACTGCCACACGCTGCGGTCCAGCCCGGCGGCGGTGAGCTCCTCACGGGCGATCAGGTCGGCGGCCCGCAGGATGGCCAGCCGCTCCTCGTCCACCGCGCCGATGATCCGGATCGACAGGCCCGGCCCCGGGAAGGGGTGGCGCATGACAATCTCCTCGGGCAGCCCGAGCGCGGCCCCGATCTGGCGCACCTCGTCCTTGAACAGCGTCCGCAGCGGCTCGACCAGCGCGAACTGCAGGTCGTCGGGCAGCCCGCCGACGTTGTGGTGGGACTTGATGTTGGCGGTGCCGGTGCCGCCGCCGGACTCGACCACGTCCGGGTAGAGCGTGCCCTGCACGAGGAACTCGACGTGCTCGTCGGCGTCGAGCTCGCGGGCGGCCGCCTCGAAGGTGCGGATGAACTCGCGCCCGACGATCTTGCGCTTCTGCTCCGGGTCGGTCACCCCGGCCAGCGCGCGGAGGAAGGTCGCGGACGCGTCGACGACCTTGAGGTTGATCCCGGTCGCGGCGACGTAGTCCTTCTCGACCTGCTCCGCCTCGCCCGCGCGCAGCAGGCCGTGGTCCACGAACACACAGGTCAGCTGGTCGCCGACGGCCTTCTGCACCAGGGCCGCGGCCACCGCGGAGTCGACCCCGCCGGACAGCCCGCAGATCACCCGCTTGGTGCCGACGCGGGCCCGGATCGCCTCGACCTGCTCCTCGATGATGTTGTTCGAGGTCCAGGTGGGCTCGATGCCGGCGATGTCGTAGAGGAAGCGGCGCAGCACCTCCTGGCCGTGCGGGGTGTGCGCCACCTCGGGGTGGAACTGCACACCGGCCAGCCGGCGGTCGGTGTCCTCGAACGCGGCCACCGGCGCGCCCGGCGAGCCGCCGGTGACCGTGAAGCCGGCCGGCGCCGCGGTCACGCAGTCGCCGTGGCTCATCCACACCGACTGCTCGGCCGGCAGGTCGCGCAGCAGCACGCCGCCGTCGGCGGCGAGGGTGAGCGGGGTGCCGCCGAACTCGCGGTTGCCGGTGTGGGCCGCCTCGCCGCGCAGGGCCACCGCCATCGCCTGGAAGCCGTAGCAGATGCCGAAGACCGGCACCCCGGCCTCGAACAGCGCCGGGTCGACCTGGGGCGCGCCATCCTCGTAGACCGACGAGGGACCGCCCGAGAGGATGATCGCCGCAGGGCGCTTGGCCAGCAGGTCGGCGACCGACATCGAGCTCGGCACGATCTCCGAGTAGACGTGGGCCTCGCGCACCCGGCGGGCGATCAGCTGGGCATACTGCGCACCGAAGTCGACTACGAGCACTGGCTGCGGCGTGGTCATGGGCAAAAGCCTAGTCGGAGCGCGGCCGGAGCCTCCGCGGGGACGGCGGGACGTGACGGAGCTATCGGTGCGACCGGGAGATACGGGGCGCCCAGGTCCGGGCGCCGATCCGGCTCACCCTTGTTCGGCCACATCGACGCCGCCCGCTCGGCCTGCGCCGCGATCGTCAGCGACGGGTTCACCCCCAGGTTGGCCGAGACCGCGGCGCCGTCGACGACGTGGAGTCCCGGATGGCCGAAGACGCGGTGGTACGCGTCCACGACGCCCGTCTCCGCCGAGTCCCCGATCGCGGCGCCGCCGAGGATGTGGGCGGTGAGCGGGATGTTGAAGACCTCCGACCAGCCGCCGCCAGGCAGCCCGCCGATCTCCTCGGCCAGCAGCCGGACGGCCTCGTTGCCGGCCGGGATCCAGGCCGGGTTCGGCTCGCCGTGCCCCTGGGTCGTGGTGAGCCGCCGCCGACCCGTCCACGAGCGCTTGTAGTGCACGTCCAGCGAGTTGTCGAGCGACTGCATGACCAGCGCGATCACGGTCTTGTGCGACCAGCGGCGCACCGAGAGCACCCGCAGGTGCCGCAGCGGGTGCCGGAAGAACACGCCGAACCAGCGCAGCGGCCGCCAGGGGCCGCCGTCGGTGAGCACGGTCTGCAGCAGGCCCATCGCGTTGGAGCCGGGGCCGTAGCGGACCGGCTCGATGTGGGTGTTCGCGTCCGGGTGGAAGGAGCTGGTGATCGCCACGCCGTCGGTGAAGTCGGCGCCCTTGCGCAGCGAGCGGGCGCCGACGATGGACTCCGAGTTGGTGCGGGTCAGCTTGCCCAGGCGGGGCGAGATCCGGGGCAGCACGCCGTCGGCCCGCATCCTGTGCAGCAGGCGCTGGGTGCCGATCGCGCCGGCGGCGAAGACGACCTGGCCGGCCTCGAAGGTCTGCCGCCGGCGGCGCCGGTCGGTGCCGCGGGTCTCGACCGAGTAGCCCTCGGCGGCGGGGCGCACCGCGGTGACCGTCGTGAGCGGGTACACCCGCACGCCCTGCTGTTCGGCGAGGTGGAGGTAGTTCTTCACGAGCGTGTTCTTGGCCCCGACGCGGCAGCCGGTCATGCAGGAGCCGCAGTGCGTGCAGGTCTGGCGGATCGGCCCGGCGCCGCCGAAGTAGGGGTCCACGCCGGAGCGGCCGAAGTACACCCCGACCGGCGTGGCGTGGAAGGACTCCCCGACGCCCATGCGCTCGGCCACCGCGCGGAAGGCGCGGTCGGCGGCGGTGGTGCGGGCGTAGGTCGCGACCCCGAGCATGCGCTCGGCCTGGTCGTAGAAGGGCTCGAGCTCGGCCCGCCAGTCGGTGATGCCCCGCCACTGGGGGTCCTCGTAGAAGGGCAGGAGGGGGCGGTACAGCGTGTTGGCGTAGACCAGCGAGCCGCCCCCGACCCCGGCGCCGGCGAGCACCAGCACGTTGCGCAGCATCGTGATCCGCTGGATGCCGAAGCAGCGCAGTGCCGGTGCCCACAGGAAGCGCCGCGCGTCCCAGGACGTCTTCGGGAACTCCTCGTCGGCGAAGCGGCGCCCGGCTTCCAGGACGGCGACCGAGTACCCCTTCTCGGCCAGGCGCAATGCGGTCACACTGCCGCCGAACCCCGATCCGATGACCACGACGTCGTAGCGCATGCCCCATAGTGACCCGTGAGTAACTTAGACGGAAGCCCCTTCGGTTTCGGTGGTCATTTGCGGCAGACTGGTCAACTATGGCGAGACTTCCCGGCGGGCTGCCCGTCTGGCGTGGTCGCCGGCTGCTGGGCGCCGACGACGCCGGTCGCGCCGTCGGGGCGACGACGCCGCCCGCGCTACCGGCCGTCGACGCGAGCCACCACGCGGCGCTGCACTCCGTGGTGCTCGACGCCCTGAAGTTCGCCGACGTGGGGGCTCCGCAGTCGGTACACCTGGGAGGCTCCCCAACGGTGGAGTTCCGGGGCGGCGCGCTCGTCATCGGCCTGCCCCTGGCCTGGGGACTCTCCGCCGACCAGCTGCGCATGCTGCTCACCCACGAGCTCGCCCTGCCCGCCTCGCGCCACCCCGACCTCGTGCGGGGCCTGCTCGACGCCCGCCACCGCACCCCCGCCGGCGAGAAGGCCGCCGCCCGCCACGCCCGCCTGCTCGGCGCCACCGAGCCGCTGCTGGCCGAGGCCGAGCAGGTCCGCGACGCGGCCGCGATCACGGCGGCCGGCGGCGGCCTCTCCGCCGTCGAGGACGCGGCCCGGGCCCTGCTCAAGGCGGCCGCGATCCACGCCGCGTTCTCGACCTTCGCCGCGGCCCCGCTGGCCTCGGGCACCATGTCGGCCTTCAACACCGGCTCCCTGCCGACGACCGGCCCGATCCACGCGGAGGACCTGCACGCGGGCTGGCGGCTGCGGCTCTCACGCTGGGGCGCGCCCACCGCCGACGTCGACCGCGAGGAGCTCGCCCGGCACCACCCCGGGCTCGCCGAGGAGCTGCGAGCCCCGGCCGACGGCCCGCTGGTGACACTGGACCCCGACGCGGCCCACATCGACGAGCTCGGCCCGGCGGCGCTGCGAACCCTCGCCGCCGAGGTGCTGCCGTCCGGCTCCGGCGAGCCCTGGGTCCGGCTCGCCGACCTGCCCGTCGAGGCCTACCTGCCGGACGTGGAGCGACGGGCCCGGCAGTACGTCGAGGCGGTCAACGAGGTCCTGGGCCGCACGCCGGACGGGCGTGACGAGCTGGCCGGGACGCTGCTGCGCCGCCCGGTGGACGTGGAGCGGGCGCGGCGGGGGCTGCCGGCGGCCGCCGACTCGGAGCCGCCGCCACCGTGGATGGGGGCGGCGCTGCTGGCCGTGGTGGTCGAGTACACGCTGCTGCGCAAGGGGTGGCGGCGGGAGCATCCGCTGCTGCCGCGGCGGCTGGTCGCGCCCGACTCGGACGCGGTGCTGGACCTCAACGAGCTGGTGCGCAGCGACCCGGGCGCCTTGCGCAGGCACCTCGGCTGACGCCGGTCGCGCGTCAATTTGCCGGACGCGGCGCCGGACCTCAACGAGTGCACGAGCACCTCAGCGCTGGTCGCTCGCCGATATGCCGGACGCGGCGCCGGACCTCAACGAGCTGGTGCGCAGCGACCCGGGCGCCTTGCGCAGGCACCTCGGCTGACGCCGGCCACTCGCCGATATGCCGGACGCCGCGCTGGACCTCAACGAGCTGGTGCGCAGCGACCCGAGCGTCCCGCGTAGGCACCTTGGCTGACGCTCGTCGCGCTCCCAGGCCTGCGGACAGCGATCTTCGATATGTCGGGCGCTCCGCGCCGCGACATATCGGATTTATACCCCGCCAGGCGATAAGTCGGAAATATCTGTGCGCGAAGCGCCGGATATTTCCGAGAAGCGCGAGAGCTACAGGTTCGGCACCTGGGTGATCGAGAGCTCGGCGGGCTGGATGACCATGTAGCCGTTCTGCGTCCGCTGCTCCACCACGCCCGCCGCGAGCTGGTTCACGCCCGTGCCGTCGAACCGGACCCCGTTCCACGGCATGATCGTCTGGGTCGCGGGCATGCTGAGCTGCTGGACCGAGTTGCGTACCGCCTGCTTCGTGTAGTCGCCCGCCTGGTCCATGGCCATCGCCAGGGTGAGCGTCGCCATGAACGCATCCGCCGCGACCTCGGTCAGCTTGGTGTGGAACGCCTGCTCGAACATCGCGCCGATGACCTGTGCGGTCGGGTTGCGCGTGGCGAACTCGTTCGACCAGCCCGAGGCCCGCAGCGCGGTCGGGTTCTTCACGCCGTCGAGCGCGGCGACGCCCGGGCCGAGCGCGATCACCGAGGCGGTGCCCTTGAGCTTCACCGCGAGGTCGTTGGCGGCGCTCGCCTCGGCGGGGCTGGTGACGATGGCGAGCACCGCGTCGCCCTTCTGCACCTGCCCGTTCGGCTGGCCGGCCTCGCTGCCGGTGAGGGGCAGCACGTGATCCTTGCCCGCGACCTCGTAGCCGGAGGACTGGCTGAGGTCCTCGATCGAGTTCTTGAGGCTCGCGACCTCCTTGCCGAGCTCGCCGCCGGGCGCGCCGGACGCGGTCACGATGCGCTTGACCTGGCCGTTCGTGCCCTTGTAGCGGTAGAGCAGGTCCAGCGCGGTGTTGACCAGGTGCCGGTCGGTCGGCTGGATGCGGAAGTGCCCGGCGCGGTTGGACTCACTGAAGGTGTCCGACGTGGTCAGGCCGTCGATCAGGGAGACGCCGAGGAAGTCGGCGACGCGGCTGGTCGTCTGGGCGACGTCGATGGTGTCGGCGAGGATCAGGCCGACCGCGCCGTCGTCGACGAGCTTGGTCGCCTCCTTCTCGATCCGCTCCGGCGCGCTGGCGGTGTCGCCGGTCAGCAGCGTGATCTTGGTGCCGCTGCGCAGGCCGACGCCGGGGCCGAGGGGCAGGGGCAGCGGCTTGCTCGGGACGTCGCGGTTGACCACCTCGAGGGCGAGCCGGGCGCCGAGGGTGGCCTGCTGGCCGAGCTGCGCGTTGGGGCCGCTCGTGGGCACCAGGAGCCCGATCGCGACGCTGGCCGGCGGGGTCACGGCCGGCTTCGCGTCGCCCGTGCACGCCGACATGAGTAACGCCGACGCCAGCACCAGGGCGGTCACTGCGGGCCGTCGGCCCCGGGTGAGCACGGCGTATGACTCCTTGTGGCGGGTGGCTGGTCGGACGGCCGTATCCTTCCCGTCTGATCAATGCCTAGCAAGCCCGCTGTCCGGCTTCGAGTATTGTGACCTGCGCCACTATGACGTGGTTGGACACTGGTCGCAACCCTGGTTTGATAAGTGCCGCACGCTGCTCAGCAGCGCGATGACGCATGCGAAAGGTGTGGAGGGGTGCAGACCTTCGCTTCGCCGCCTTCGACGAGGGCTCCGGCCGTCGTAATGAAGGTGAACAGCCATCGCCGTAGGCGGCCGGGGGAACCGCAACGGCGCAGCGCATCCCTGTTCCGGGTGCGCGACTGGCGCGTGCCCACGAAGCTCGCGGCGGTGCTCGTGCTCCCCGCGGTGGCGTTCCTCGTCATCGCCGGCGTGCAGATCAACGTCTCCGTGCAGGACGCGACGAAGCTGGACCAGTTCGCCCAAGGGGTCAAGGTCGGCCGCCAACTGACCGATCTCATCCACCAGTTGCAGCTGGAGAGGGACCGAACGGTCGGATATCTCGCCAAGTCGACCAGCGGGCCCCAGCCGTCCGGTCCGAATCAGGCCGCCGACGACCTGGCCGAGAGCCAGGCCGCGACCGACTCCGCGCTGCGCGCCTTCTCCGAGCAGGCGCGCCCGCTGCTGAAGAACCCGATCTTCAGCGGCGTGCAGAACCGGATGACCGCCGACTTCACCGACCTCGGCCTGGTCCGCGACGGCGTCGCGCACCGGTGGCTGCGCGAGGAGGCGGTGTTCGAGCAGTACTCGGTGACCATCCAGCACCTCTTCGACCTGGTGCCGGACCGGCCCGACATCGGCGGCGACTCCCAGTCGGTGGCCGAGGTCTCCTCGCTCATGGACCTCGCCCAGGCCAAGGAGCTCAAGGACCAGCTGCGCGGGCGGATCTTCGCCGCGGCCAGCGCCGGCAAGTTCGCGCCGGACGACTTCGAGACCTTCTCGGAGATCCAGGCGCGGCAGGTCGCCGCGGTCGAGCGGTTCCGCGCGTCGGCGAGCCCGGCCCACCTCGCGCTCTACGTGCGCAACCTGCGCCAGGACGCGGTCTCCACCGTGGCCCGGCTGCAGCAGGACATCATCTCCCGCGCCCGGGGGGCCGCGGTCGGCGTCTCCGCCGAGGACTGGTGGCGGGCGAGCACGCTGGAGCTGGGGTACATCCGCAGCATCGAGAAGGCGATGCTCGAGGACGCGATCACGGGCGCCGCCGACCGCAGTAGCACCCAGCGGACCAACGCCATCGTCGCCACCTCGGCGATCGTGCTGGTCATGCTCCTGGCACTGCTGCTGTCCTGGCTCATCGGCCGATCGATGGCCCGCTCGCTGCGCCAGCTGCGGGCCCAGGCGCTCGACGTGGCCCAGCACCGGCTGCCGGAGGCGATCCAGCGCCTGCGAACGCTGCCGCGGGGCGAGACGGTCACCGTCGACACCACGACCCGCGTGCGCTCGTCCGACGAGATCGGCGAGGTGGCGGACGCGTTCACCGCCGTGCACCGCAGCGCGGTCAGCCTGGCCGTCGAGCAGGCAGTCATGCGGCGCAACGTCAACTCGATGTTCGTCAACCTGGCCCGCCGGTCGCAGACGCTGGTCGAGCGCCAGCTGCAGCTGCTGGACCAGCTCGAGTCGGCCGAGACCGACCCGGACCAGCTGGCCAACCTGTTCCGCCTGGACCACCTGGCCACCCGCATGCGCCGCAACGACGAGAACCTGCTGGTCCTCGCGGGCAGCGAGGCGACCCGGCGGTGGGCCCAGCCCGTGTCGCTGTCCGCGGTCATGCTCGCGGCCATGGCGGAGATCGAGCAGTACGCGCGCATCCGCCAGGACGTGTCCAACGACGTCTTCGTCGTCGGCCACGCGGTCTCCGACATCGTGCACCTCTTCGCGGAGCTGCTGGAGAACGCGACCACGTTCTCGCCGCCGGACACCGTGGTGGCGGTGACCGGCTGGCCGGCCCAGCAGGCCCGCGAGGCGACGATCGTCATCGAGGACAAGGGCATCGGCATGACCGAGTCCGGCCTCATCGAGGCGAACGAGCGCGTGTCCAGCCCGATCGCGATCGACGTGGCCGCCTCCGAGCGGATGGGTCTGGTCGTCGTCGGCCACCTCGCCGACCGGCACGGCGTGTCGGTGCGGCTCACGGCGAGCGAGGAGGGTGTGACGGCATACGTCACCCTGCCCGCCCGCCTGCTCGCGGCCCCGCCGGACGGGGTCGGGCTCTACGGCAACAACGCGGCCACGCGGCTCGCGGGCGCGGCTCGCCTGCCGATCCCGGTCGACGGCGGCACCTCGCAGGCCCCGGCCGCGAGCGAGCCCTCCGGCGAGCACCCGACCGCGGTCCTGCCGGCGCTGCCGTCCCGCCCCTCGATGCCGGCCGAGGAGCCCGCCGATGACGAGGCGGATTCGGATGTACCGGCGGTAGCGGCGCCCCGGCTGCCGGACGTCCCCGCGGCCGCGCCGGTCTCGGCGGTCCCTGTGTCCGCCGCGCCGGTATCCGCCGCGCCGGTGTCCGCGGTGCCGGTGTCCGCGGTGCCGGTCTCGGCCGCACCAGTCTCAGCCACGCCGGTCTCGGCGGTCCCTGTGTCCGCGGCGCCCGTCTCGGCCGCTCCGGTGTCAGCCGCGCCCGTCTCGGCTGCTCCGGTGTCAGCCGTGCCCGTCTCGGCGGTCCCTGTGTCCGCGGCGCCGGTTGCGGCCGTGCCCGGCTCGGCGCCGCCGAAGAGCACCAACGGCGTCAAGCGCGGCCCGGCCCGGGCCGAGGACATCATCGCCGGTGCGTCGCGGCCCAATGGTGCGCCCGCGACGGCCGCGAAGGGCACCCGCTGGTGGTCGCGCGGCGGGGGCGGCGACGCTCCGGCTCCGGCCCCGGCCATCCCGGCGCAGCGGCAGCCGGTGACCGCCGGTACGAGCAGCGCCGGGCTGCCGATCCGGGTGCCGCAGGCGCAGCTGCCGGGCGATCCGAGCGTGCCCGCGCCCGCGCCGGAAGAGACGCAGCAGGTCACGGTGGCGCACACCGAGCCGGACCCGGCCAGCGTCGGCAGCATGCTGACCCGGTTCTACAGTGGCGTGCATCGGGCCGCGAACGAGGACGAGGTGCCCACGGTGCCGATCAACGAACATCGAGGGAGCACGGCGTGACCCTGAGCCAACAAGCACGGGACCTGAGCTGGCTGATCAACGCGTTCACCGAGCGGGTCCCCGGCATCGCCCATGCTGTGGTGGTGTCCTCCGACGGCCTGCTCGTGGCCGTCTCGGACCATCTGCCCCGTGACAGCGCCGATCAGCTCGCCGCGGTCACGTCGGGCCTGGTGAGCGTCACCAGCGGCGCCGCGCGGATCTTCGACGGCGACGAGGTCAAGCAGACCGTGGTGGAGATGGGCCAGGGGTTCTTCCTGGTCATGTCGATCCGCGACGGCTCGATCCTGGCGACGCTGGCCGGCCGCGAGGCCGACATCGGTGTGGTCGGCTACGAGATGGCCCGCCTGGCCAAGCAGGCGGGCGAGATGCTGACCCCGGCGCTGCGCGCGGAGCTGCAACAGGCGCTGCCCCGCTGACCAAAACGGCCTCGGGTGGGCTTTCAGGGGAAATGCCGACCCGGGGCCGCCCCGCTGACGAGACGACCTCGGGTGCCCGGCTTTTCGCCCGGCACCCGAGGTCGTGTGCTGTCGTGATGAGCGCGATGGTCCGGCCGCCGCGCCCACCGCGAACGGTGAGGCCACGGGAGTAACGGTCCGGACCACGACGGACGTCGCGGTAGCTCTCTGCTGCTACTTATCGAGAATGAGCCCGACCTTCTGGAATTCCTTGAGGTCGCGGTACCCGCACTTCGCCATCGCCCGCTTGAGCGCGCCGAACAGGTTGAGCGCGCCGTCGGGGTCCTCGGACGGGCCGTAGAGCACCTTCTCCAGCGTGCCCAGCACCGGCTCGGCCGAGCCGAAGGAGCCGCGGGGCAGCTTCGGGTGGCTCGCCGCCGAGTGCCACCAGGCGCCGCCGCCCGGGGCCGAGTCGCTGCGCGAGAGCGGCTCGCCGACCATCACGGCGTCGGCGCCGCAGCCCAGCGCCTTGGCGATGTCGCCCGAGGTCTGGATGTTGCCGTCGGCGATGATGTGCACGTAGCGCCCGCCGGTCTCGTCCAGGTAGTCGCGGCGCGCGTCCGCGGCGTCGGCGATCGCGGTCGCCATCGGCACCCGGATGCCGAGCACGCGGTCGGTGGTCGACCACTCGTCGGCGCCGATGCCCACGATGACGCCCGCGGCGCCGGTGCGCATCAGGTGCAGCGCGGTCTGGTAGTTGGTGCATCCGCCGACGATGACCGGCAGGTCGAGGTCGGCGATGAACTCCTTGAGGTTCAGCGGCTCGTCGGTGGTCGAGACGTGCTCGGCCGAGACCAGCGTGCCCTGGATCACCAGGATGTCCACGCCGGCGTCGAGGATCACCGGGGCGAGGGCCAGGGTGTGCTGCGGCGAGACGCGCACGGCGACCGTGATGCCGCCGTCGCGCATCTCCTTGACCCGCTCGCCGATCAGCTCGGGCTTGATCGGCTCCGCGTAGACCTCCTGGAGGCGCCGCGTGGCGGGGGCCTCGTCGTCGAGATCGGAGAGCTCCTCGAGGATCTTGGTCGGGTCGGCGTACCGCGTCCAGAGCCCCTCCACGTTGAGCACGCCCAGGCCGCCGAGCTTGCCGAGCGCGACCGCGGTGGCCGGGCTCATCGTGGCGTCGGACGGGTGAGCGACGCAGGGGATCTTGAACGGGTACGCGTCGAGCTGCCAGTTCGTGGAAACGTCGTCGACGTCGCGGGTGCGGCGCGTCGGGACGATCGCGATGTCGTCCAGGTGGTAGCCACGCCGGGCACTCTTGCTGAGCCCGATCTCGACCACGTCACGCATGTCAGCTCCTGTTGGAATAGGGGTGTTCGTCCACCGCGTCAGCGCGAGTGGTAGTTCGGGGCCTCGACGGTCATCTGGATGTCGTGCGGGTGGCTCTCCTTGAGGCCCGCCGCGGTGATCCGGATGAGCCGGGCGCGCTCGTGCATGTCGGCCATCGTGGCCGCGCCGACGTAGCCCATGCCGGAGCGCAGGCCCCCGATGAGCTGCTGGGCGACGGCGGAGAGGGGGCCGCGGTAGGCGACCTGGCCCTCGATGCCCTCCGGCACCAGCTTGTCGTCGGAGCTCACGTCGTCCTGGAAGTAGCGGTCCTTGGAGTAGGAGCGTGCCTGGCCGCGGGACTGCATCGCGCCGAGGGAGCCCATGCCCCGGTACGTCTTGAACTGCTTGCCGTTGATGAAGATCAGGTCGCCGGGGCTCTCCTCGCAGCCGGCCAGCAGGCTGCCCAGCATCACGGTGTCGGCGCCGGCCGCGATGCCCTTGGCGATGTCGCCGGAATACTGCATGCCGCCGTCGGCGATGACCGGCACGCCCAGTGGACGACAGGCCCGGGACGCCTCCATGATTGCCGTGATCTGCGGCACACCGACGCCGGCGATGACGCGCGTGGTGCAGATCGAGCCGGGCCCGACGCCGATCTTGACCGCGTCGGCGCCGGCCTCGGCCAGCGCCCGGGCGCCCTCGTAGGTCGCCACGTTGCCGCCGACGACGTCGACCGCGGTGTCCTTCTTCAGCCGCTGCACCATCTCCACAACCATCCGATTGTGCCCGTGCGCGGTGTCGACCATCACGATGTCCAGGCCGGCGTCGATCAGGGTGCGGGCCCGCTTGTAGCTGTCCTCGCCGACCCCGACCGCGGCGGCGACGCGCAGGCGTCCGGCGTCGTCCTTGGTCGCGTGCGGGAACTTCTCGCTCTTCGAGAAGTCCTTCACGGTGATGAGGCCGCGCAGCTTGCCGGAGCCGTCCACGATCGGCAGCTTCTCGACCTTGTGCTTGCGCAGCAGCGCGAGGGCCTCGTCCTTGCTGACCCCGACCTGCGCCGTGATGAGCGGGGTGACGGTCATGATGTCCCGCACCCGGGTCTCGGGGTCGGAGACGAAGCGCATGTCGCGGTTGGTGACGATGCCCACGAGCTGGCCGTCGGCGTCGGTGACCGGCACGCCGGAGATGCGATACCGCCCGCAGAGGGCGTCCACCTCCCGCAGCGTCGCGTCGGGCGAGCAGGTCACCGGGTTGGTGACCATGCCGGCCTCGGAGCGCTTGACCAGGTCGACCTGCTGGGCCTGGTCCTCGATCGAGAGGTTGCGGTGCAGGGTGCCGATGCCTCCCTGCCGCGCCATCGCGATCGCCATCCGGGCCTCGGTGACCGTGTCCATCGCGGAGGACACCAGCGGTATCCGGAGGGTGATGTTCCGGGTGATCCGGCTCGAGGTGTCGACGCCGCTGGGCACGACGTCCGATTCGCCCGGAAGCAGCAGCACGTCGTCGAAGGTCAGGCCCAAAGGCAGCACGTCAGGTCGGGAGAAATCCATGAAGCGCATCCCAGCTCTCGGTCGTCCGGCGGGTGCGTCTCATCGTACTTCCGCCCCGGCGGTGCACCCGTCCGCCATGGCAGAGCCGTGCCCGGCCCCACACCAGGGCCGAATGGGGATACCGTTGAGGCGTGCACGAAGAGCCCATCGACCCGTTCGCCGGCGACCCGGCCGATCCTTCGGCCGAGCTCGACGACAGCGGGAACGAAGACCCGTTGACCGCCGCCGAGCGCCAGGACGTTCTCGAGGACCTCGCGGACCTCGAGATCTACCAGGCGCTGCTCACGGCGATCGGCGTCCGCGGGCTCGTCATCGAGTGTGAGGACTGCCACGAACCGCACTATTTCGACTGGGATTTGCTGCGGGGGAACCTGAAACACCTGCTCACGTCCGGTCGACCGCGCGTGCACGAGCCCGCCTTCGACCCCGATCCGGACCATTACGTCACATGGGAATACGCGCGGGGTTACGCTGACGGTGTTCACGACGCACTGGCGAGTGCGACCGACGACGGCGACGGCTAGCAGGCCCTCGTTTAGGTTTGCTGCGCGGCGGGTACCGCAGCGGCATGCCCCGGATGGCCTGCAGCGCCGCTAACTCACGAGCCCGGCGCGGAACGCCGCCGCTACGGCGTGTGCCCGGTCGCGTGCTCCGAGCTTCCGGAACAGCCGGCGAGCGTGCGTCTTGACGGTGTCCTCGGAGACGAACAGCTCCCGCCCGATCTCGGCGTTGCTCTTCCCGTCCGCCATCCCGCGCAGCACCTGCAGCTCCCGCTCGGTCAGCTCCACCCGCCGGCGCGGAGGCTCGCCGGGCACGTCGCCGCGCTGCTGCGGCACGCCGGCCCCGGTCACCCGGGCCCCGGGCATCCCGACCGCGGTCCGCGCCGTCCCGGGCAGTCCGCGCCCGGCCTGCAGCACTCCCCCGGCCGCCTGGCTCGGCGCGCCCATGCGCGCCTGGAGCACCGGCTCGCCGTTGCTGCGGCCCACCTGGCTCAGCACCAGCAGCACCGCCTTCGCGAGCGTCGTGACCGGGTCAGCCGTGTCGACCCGGATGACCGCCCGCGCGCCGGCCGCGATCGCCGCGGCGGCGGCCCGGGGCTCCTCCGTGCCGAAGAAGACCACCGTCGCGCCCGGCGCCACGGCCAGCACGCGGCGGGAGAACTCCGCGCTGTCGGGACGGGCCAGCGTCGGGTCCGCCAGCACCAGGTCGGCCGGCTGCTCGGAAAGACGCGCCAGGGCCTCGACCATCGTGACGGCGGTCCGCACCGCGTGTGCCACTCCCAGTCTGGCCGCGGCCGCGGCAACCGTCTGTGCCGCGACCTGTGTTCGCACACACACCAAAATCGTACGCACCGTCGTGCTCCTCTCTCTCAAAGAGAGAAACACGAAAAGGCGAGATCTAGACGTGGTTTTACCGCGATTGGCCTACGAGAAATTGACCGACGACATGCCGTTACCTGTGGCGGTCTCGCGCGTTGTACCGGAAATGGGCAGCACGCGAATTCCAGGCCGCACGCCTGGAAGGAGGAGCGAATGACGAATGTGACTCGCCTGCCCGGTCCGATCGCGGACATTTGGGACTGGCAGCGACTCGGGCTGTGCCGCGGACGGGACAGTGCCCAGTTCTTCCACCCCGACGGCGAGCGCGGCGCTTCGCGTGGTCGCCGGGAGTCCGCCGCCAAGAACGTGTGCCGGGCGTGCCCGGTCCGCGCGGAGTGCGCCGCGCAGGCGCTCACCACGCGGGAGCCCTACGGCGTGTGGGGCGGCTTCACCGAGGGCGAGCGGCTGCGGCTGCTGGCGCTGGGCTGGGAGGACGCCGCGGACCGGCGCCGCTCCCGGGTCGATGTCGGGCGCCTGGAGTCGAAGCTGGGCCTGCGCCCGACCGCGCCCACGCCGTCGCCGAACCAGGGCGCCCAGCAGCCGCTGCGCGCCGTGCCGGCCCGCCCGGGCCCGACGCACCCCGCCCCCGGCGTGCCGTCGCAGCGGCGCCCGCAGGTGTCGGCCGGCAACTCGCGGTCGCGCACCGCGGCGCGCTAGGCGCTACTTCACCTCAATATTGATCGAGTGCCACCCCGTGGCGCCGTCGGGATCCGGCGGCGCCACGGCGTCTGTCTGCGTGTCGCCGCCGTTGTCGGTGGCGCGCACGGTGATGCGGTGCCGCCCCGGCGTGGCCTGCCACTTGAGGGTCCACTGCCGCCAGGTGTCGATCGACGGTACGGGCAGCAGGCTCGCGACCTGCCAGGCCCCGCCGTCCACCTGGATTTCGACCTTGGAAATGCCGCGGTGCTGCGCCCAGGCCACGCCCGCAATCATGATCTCGCCCGCCCTGGGATTGCTCCCGTCCCGTGGCGTGTCGATTCTTGACTCGGTCTTGATCGGCCCCTTGGCGGCCCATCCACGCTTGATCCAATAGGCGTCGAAATCGGCGAACGAGGTCAGCTCGAGCTCGACCAGCCATTTCGTGGCGGAGACATATCCGTACAGGCCCGGCACCACCATCCGAACCGGGAACCCGTGATCGACGGGCAGCGGCTCGCCGTTCATGGCGATGGCGAGCATGGCGTCGCGGCCGTCCTGGAGCACCGCCGTCGGGGTGCCCGCGGTGAACCCGTCGATCGAGCGGCTCACGACCTGGTCGGCGCCGGACTTGGGCCGCGCCTCGGCCAGCAGGTCGGCGATGCGCACGCCCTGCCACTTCGCGTTGCCGATGAGGCCGCCGCCGACCTCGTTGGAGACGCAGGCCAGGGTGACGTACCGCTCGATCATCGGCCGTTTGAGCAGCTCGTTCCAGCTGATCGTGAGCTCCTTCTCGACCCGGCCGTGGATGCGCAGCTTCCAGTCCTCCGTGGTGAGCTGCGGCACGACCAGCGCGGTGTCGATCTGGTAGAAATCCTTGTTCGGTGTGACAAAAGGGGCTAGATCGGGCAGGGCCGCGTCGGCCTGGGGCGGCAGCGGCGCCACGGTGTTCGGCGGGACGCTGGGCAGCTCGATCGACGCCCGGTCCGCCTCGACGTTGCGCCGGGTGGACCACCAGCGCCCGGCGAAGCCCACGATGGCGGCGCCTAGGAGGGTGTACCCGCTCGCGCGCAGGAACCACCGGCGCTCCTCGGCCGTGGCGTTGTCGCCGGCCTCGTGGGTGAGCAGCCAGTGCAGGACCCCGGCGCCGGCGGCCGCGCCCAGCAGCGTGGGGACGAACGCATACCAGGGCGCGTTGTGGCGACTGAGCGCGGCGGCGATCCCGATGACGCCGAAAAGGGCGATTCCGGCGTACCCCCACACGCGCCGCCTGATCGCAAGCATCCCGATGCCCGCCGCGAAGGCCGCGAGGATGACGAGCGTACCGATGCTGAGCGCAAGCTTGTCGTAGGTGTAGAACACCTCGACGGCGAGATCCTTGACCTTGGCCGGAACGCTGTCGATGACCACGCCGCCGACGCTGACCAGCGGCGATGTGGACGCGCCGGTGAAGATCGCGACCACTTCGGCCACGCCGAGAGCGGTGCCCGCGGCGGCGAGGCCGGCGAGCGCACCGAACTTTCGAGTGTGCACGGTTACAGCATGCGGCGATCATCCCTACCGCACCAAGCGGCGTAATGGGTCCCTAACCTTTTCCTGAGCCGGCTGTGACGTTCGCACACTCCGCCCGGCACCCAACGTGACCGCGCTCGTCGCCGCCAGCCGCGCCACCGTTACACGCCCTGCGGCGCTGTGGGTTCACGGTGCCGCACCGTTCGCACGCCCCGCGGCAACCGTGGCGCCATGCACGCACCGCTCGCCCCCACGCACCGCTCGCCCCAAGCGCACGCTCGCCCCCACGTGCCGCTCGCCCCCCACGGACAGCTCACCCGCTCGGACGGCTCGATCCGCGTGGCCCGCTCGCCGCTGGCCACTCGCCACGGCACCGTTTCGCAAGCCCGCAGCACCATGGCGCTCACTTGGACCGCTCGACGCGTCCGGCTTCGACCTGCTCAACAGGCCGGCGAGGACCGCAAGCACCACGCACGCCGCCCGCCGCACGAAACGACGCCACGACCACCTCAATAGGAACGCCATCGCCATCTCAGTCGCCGCGCACCGCACCCACCGCCGGCGCCACACACGCCACCAGCGCGCATGACCGACGCCCGGCAGCGAAACGGCCAGGCGCCCCCAAAAGCCCTAAACCAGATTTATCGCCCCACAGGCGAAAAATCCGATAAGTCGCGGCGCGAAGCGCCCGACTTATCGCGCTAACACCAAGCGAAAACGCCAACGAGCCCCGGGCCGAAACCCAGGGCTCGTCGAACGTGCAGTGCGGAACCGGTCAGAAGCCCGGCCCGTGCGAGTGCCCGTGACCGTGCCCGTGGCCGTGACCACCGGCGGCCGGCTCAGCCGCCTCCGGCTTCTCCACGATCAGGCTCTCGGTGGTGAGCAGCAGACCCGCGATCGACGCGGCGTTGGCCACCGCGCTGTGGGTCACCTTCACCGGGTCGACGATGCCGGACTTGACCAGGTCGACGTACTCGCCCGTGGCCGCGTCGAGGCCGTGGCCGAAGTCGAGCGCCTGGACCTTGCCGACCACGACGTAGCCGTCGAAGCCCGCGTTCTGGGCGATCCACCGCAGCGGCTCCACGAGGGCCTTGCGAACGATCGCCACGCCGACCTTCTCGTCGCCGGTCAGGCCGAGGTCGCCGTCGAGGACCGAGGCGACCTGGGCGAGGGCCGCGCCGCCGCCCGGGACGATGCCCTCCTGCACCGCGGCCTTGGTCGCCGAGATGGCGTCCTCGATGCGGTGCTTGCGCTCCTTCATCTCGATCTCGGTCGCGGCGCCGGCCTTGACGACCGCGACGCCGCCGGAGAGCTTGGCGATGCGCTCGTTCAGCTTCTCCTTGTCCCAGTCACTGTCGGAGGCCTCGACCTCCTTGCGGAGCTGGTCGACGCGCCCGCTGACCTCGGACTGCTCGCCGCCGCCGTCCACGATCGTGGTCAGGTCCTTGGTGACCACGACGCGGCGGGCCGTGCCGAGCTGCTCGAGACCGGTGTTCTCGAGCTTGTAGCCCAGCTCGGGCGCGACGAGCTCGGCGCCGGTCAGGATCGAGATGTCCTGCAGCATGGCCTTGCGGCGCTCGCCGAAGCCGGGGGCCTTGACCGCGACGACCTTGAAGGTCTTGCGGATGGCGTTCACCACGAGGGTCGACAGGGCCTGGCCCTCGACGTCCTCGGCGATGATCAGCAGCGGCTTGCTGTTCTGGACGATCTTCTCCAGCAGCGGCAGGAGCTCCTCGATGGCGGAGATCTTCTGCGTGGTGATGAGGACGTAGGCGTCCTCGAGGACCGCCTCCTGCGCCTCGCCGTCGGTGACGAAGTGCGGGGAGACGAAGCCCTTGTCGAACTGCATGCCCTCGGTGACGTCGAGCTCGGTGGTCAGCATCGAGCCCTCCTCCACCGTGATGACGCCGTCGCGGCCGACGCGCTCCATGGCCGAGGCGATCAGGTCGCCGATGGTGGCGTCCTGGGCGGAGATGGTGGCGACCTGCGCGATCTCGGTGTGGCTGTCGACCGCGGTGGCCTTGTCCTTGAGGGCCTTGACGATCGCGGCCGCGGCCTGGTCGATGCCGCGCTTCACGCCGGCCGGGTTGGCGCCGGCGGCCACGTTGCGCAGACCCTCGCGGACGAGCGCCTGGGCCAGGACGGTCGCGGTGGTGGTGCCGTCACCCGCGACGTCGTTGGTCTTGGTGGCGACCTCTTTGACCAGCTGCGCGCCGAGGTTCTCGTAGGGGTTGGCGAGCTCGATCTCCTTGGCGATCGTCACGCCGTCGTTGGTGATGGTCGGGGCGCCGAACTTCTTGTCCAGGACGACGTTGCGCCCGCGGGGGCCGAGCGTGACCTTGACCGTGTCGGCCAGGTGGTTGACGCCGTGCTCCAGAAGGTGGCGCGCCTCGTCGGAGAAGCTCAGGATCTTCGCCATGCGTGTGGATTCCCTTCAAAGCGACACCGCCCCGGCTGCCTCGCGCCTGTTCGCACGGGTCCGGGGCGGTGGCCACTGCTTCTAGTGAAAAACGGTCACTTCTCGATGACGGCGAGGACGTCGCGGGCCGAGAGCACGAGGTACTCCGAGCCGGCGTACTTGACCTCGGTGCCGCCGTACTTCGAGTAGATGACGGTGTCGCCGACCTTGACGTCGATCGGCACCCGGTTGCCCTTGTCGTCGATGCGACCCGGGCCCACCGCGATGACGGTGCCCTCCTGGGGCTTCTCCTTCGCGGTGTCCGGAATGACGATGCCCGAGGCGGTGGTCGTCTCAGCCTCGTTGGCCTGGACCAGGATGCGGTCCTCGAGCGGCTTGATCGCAACCTGCGTCGCGGTAGTCACGGGCATACCCTCCTGGGGTATCGAGCTTGCTAATCGAGTGCCCGGTGAAGCCGTCGTCGCGGGTGCCGGCCCCGGCCGGGTATGTCTGGCACCCTCGGCAGGAGAGTGCTAACTCGGAGGTTATGCCGGTGGCTAGCACTCCGTCAACTAGAGTGCCAGACACGCCACGAAATCACCCCGGACTTGAAGGATCACGTGCGCCCCGAGGATGTGCAGCCCCTGTTCACGGCGGCCGGGCGGGACGCGCTGGCGGCCGCGTCCGAGCTGCCCGACGGCGATCCGCTGGCCGCGGCCTCGGCCCTGCGCGCGCAAGGTCTGCCGCCCGAGCTCGCCGCGGCGGCGCTGACCCAGGTCGCGCTGCGGCGGAAGGCGGCGGCGAAGTTCGGTACCGATGCCGCCGTCATGTTCTTCACCCGGGCCGGGCTGGAGCAGGCGACCCGCGCCGCGGTCGCGCGGAGAAGGGCCGAACGGCTGGCCGCGGCCGGCGCGACCCGGGTGGCCGACCTGGGCTGCGGGATCGGCGCGGACACCATCGCGTTCGCCCGGGCCGGGATGCGCGTGCTGGCCGTGGACGCCGACCCCGCCACGGCCGCCGTCGCCCGGGCCAACGTCCAGGCCCTCGGGCTCGCCGACCAGGTGCTCGTCGAGGCGCGCGACGCGACCGAGACCCCGCTGGTCGCGGTCGACGCGGTGTTCTGCGACCCGGCCCGGCGCACGTCGGGCGGGCGGCGGGTGTTCGACCCGCGGGCATATTCGCCGCCGTGGGACTTCGTCACCGCGCTCCCGGGCCGGGTCCCGCACACGGTGCTCAAGCTCGCGCCGGGGATCGATCACGCGCTGCTGCCGGAGGGCGCGGAGGGCGAGTGGGTGTCGGTCGACGGGGACGTGGTCGAGGCGGCCGCCTGGTGCGGGCCCCTGGCCGAGGTCCCGCGGCGGGCGACACTCATCCGAGACGGGCAAGTTGCGCACATCACGGGCACCGGGGACCGGAAAGCCCCGGTCGGACCCATCGGCTCGTACCTCTATGACCCCGACGGCGCCGTGGTGCGCTCGCACCTGATCGCCGAGCTGGCCGAGACGCTGGACGGCACGCTGCTGGACGCGTCCATAGCCTACATAACCACTAAATCACCCATCGCCACAGTATTCGCCAAATGCTATGAAATAACCGAAGCCCTGCCGATCGCGCTCAAGAAGCTGCGCGCGGCGCTGCGAGACAGGAACATCGGCGCCCTGCAGATCCTCAAGCGCGGCTCGGCTCACGACGTGGAGGACCTGCGCCGGCAGCTCAGACTCCAGGGGACCGAAAGCGCCGTCCTGGCGCTCACCCGCATCAACCACCAGCCTGCGGCCATACTCCTCAGACCAGCGGATGCCCCAGGCGCCGCTGCAGGTCGCTGAGCGTGTCGTCGGCCAGCGCCTCGGGCGAGCGCAGGCCGAGCTGGCCGAGCAGGTGCCGCCCGGTGTCGCGGCACATCTCGTAGGTGAGGCGGTCGTTGAGCCAGCGCAGCCACTCCACGATGTCGTTGACGTAGAAGGCCACGCTCTGCTCGGAGTTGCGCTGCCGGCGCTCCTCGGCCACCACCAGCAGGGCCGCGGCCAGGCGCCGCCGCGCGAAGTCGTGCCCGGCCAGGGCGTCGGCGAACGCGTCGGCCCGGTGCCGGGGCGCGGTCGGGGACACGGTCAGCTTCGGGAACGGCGGCTCCCCCGCGGTCCACACCTGCGCGCTGCGGGGCACGAACTCGGGGTCCAGCACGACCTCGACCCGCGAGGCGTGGCCGGGGTCGTCGACCGCGATGAGCACGCGCGGGCTGTGGCTGGTGACCTTGGTGACGTACCGCGAGAGCCCCCCGCCCTCCTCCACGCAGAACTTGGCGTCCGGCAGCTTCAGCGGCCCGTCGAAGACCAGCTTGCCGACCCGGGGACCGGCTCCCTGCCACAGCCGCACCCGCACCAGACCGACCTGCGGGCGCGCGGCGATGCGGACATGGTGCTCGGTCGCGGTCACCGCGCCGTCGCCGTCGAACACCGACAGGTCGACGCCGCTCGTCGCGCCCAGGAACAGGTGGCCGTGGCCGAGGTACAACTGGACCGAGCCGATCTGCATGTCGCTATTGTGGGCCAGTGGCGAGCAAGGGCACCCCGGCGACCGCACTGCTGACGCGCTCGAAGATCGCGTTCACCCCGCACACCTACGAGGTCGACCCGCGCGCCTCCTCCTACGGCGAGGCGGCCGCCGCGGCCCTCGGCGTCGACCCGGCGCGGCTGTTCAAGACGCTGGTGACGACCGTCGACGGGCAGTTGACCGTCGGCGTGGTGCCGGTGTCGGCCTCGCTGGACCTCAAGGCGCTCGCGGCCGCGGTCGGTGGCAAGCGCGCCGCGATGGCCGAGCCCGCCGCGGCCGAGCGCGCGACCGGCTACGTCACCGGCGGGATCTCCCCGGTCGGGCAGCGCTCGCGGCTGCCGATCGTCATCGACGCCTCGGCCGAGGGGTTCCCCACGATGTACGTCTCCGGCGGCCGCCGCGGCCTGCAGATCGAGCTCGCCCCGGCCGACCTCGTCCAGGTCACCGGCGCGACCCTGGCGCCGATCGCGTCGCACTGACAGCATGTCCGTCGTGCGGGCATCGGACGAGGACCGGCAGCGCGTGATCGGCGTGCTGCAGCGGCACACCGAAGAGGGCCGCCTGTCGCTGGACGAGTTCTCCGACCGGGTCGGGACCGTGTACGCGGCGAAGACCCTCGACGATCTGCGCGCCGCGATCGTGGACCTGCCCGCGCTCGCCCCGAAGCCCGCTCCCGAGACTCACGACCGCCAACTCCTGGTGATCTTCGCCCTGGCCATCGCCGTGGTGGCGGTCTTCGCGGTCGTGTACGCGCTGCTCAAGTAGCGCGGGAGCCGTGCCACGACCGCCACAGCGCGGCGTAGGCGCCCCCGGCCGCGACCAGCTCGTCGTGGCTGCCCAGCTCGGTGATCCGGCCGTCCTCGACCACCGCGACCCGGTCGGCGTCGTGCGCGGAGAAGAGCCGGTGCGCGATCGCGATCACGGTCCGGCCCTCCAGCGCCCCGGCCAGCGACCGCTCCAGGTGCCGGGCGGCGCGCGGGTCGATGAGCGACGTCGCCTCGTCGAGGACCAGCGTGTGCGGGTCGGCGAGGACGAGCCGGGCGAGCGCGAGCTGCTGCGCCTGGGCCGGCGACAGCGACAGCGACGCGGTGTCGAGGCCCTGCGGCAGCGCGAGCGCCCAGTCCAGCGCGTCGACGGTGGCCAGGGCCGCGCACAGCTCGGCGTCGGTCGCGCCCGCGCGGGCCAGGGTCAGGTTGTCGCGCAGGCTGCCCATGAACACGTGGTGCTCCTGGGTCACGAGCGCGACGTGGCCGCGCAGCTCGTCGAGGGGCAGATTTTGCAGCGGTACCGCGCCGAGCTCGATCACCCCCGACCGCGGCGCGTGAATCCCGGCGAGCAGCCGGCCCAGCGTGGACTTGCCGGCGCCGCTGGGGCCGACCATGGCGAGCCGCTCGCCGGGCCGCACCGCGAGGTCGATGCCGTGCAGGACGTCGCGACCGTCCACGTAGGAGTAGCGGACGTCCTTGGCCGTCAGCACCTCGTCGACCGGCTGGGGGCCGCCGGCGGGGATCGGCGGCTCGGCCGCGGCGCGCACGCCGATGAGGCGCGCGAAGGAGGCGAGGCCGAGCTGCAGCTGGTCGATGTAGCTGAGGATGCGGTCGAGCGGGTCGATGATCGACACGAAGTACAGCACCGCGGCGGTGACCTGGCCGACGCTCGCCCAGCCCTCGAGCACGAACCAGCCGCCGGCGACCAGGGTGGCGGCGGCGGGCAGCGCGTAGCCGAACTCGGAGAGCGGGAACCACACCGTGCGCAGGCGCAGGGTGTACATCGCCGCGGCGTACGTGCCCTCGAGCTGTTCGCGGGTCCGCTCGAGGCGGCGCTGCTGCCAACCGAGGGTCTCGACGGTCCGGGCGCCCTCGACGGTCTCGGCCAGGCCGTCGGCCATGCGGGCCAGGGCCGCGGACTCGCGCAGGTAGCCGGCGTTGGCGCGGCGGAAGTACCAGCGCGACGGGAGGTACAGCAGCGGCAGGGCCAGCAGCCCGGGCAGCAGCAGGATCGGCCCGACCACCGCGACGGCGACCAGGGTCAGCAGCATCTGCAGGCCGCCAACGACGATCGTGGGCAGCGCCGACTGCACCGAGTCGGAGGTCTGCGAAACGTCCCGGGAGGCGCGGCTGAGCAGGTCGCCGGTGCCGGCCCGCTCCACGGTGGACAGTGGCACCGCGAGCACCCCGTCGACGAACTCCTCGCGCAGCCGGGCCAGGACGCGCTCGGCGAGCTGGGCGGCGGCGACGCGGGCGTAGCGCACGAGCACCGCCTGCGCGACGACGAACCCGGCGATGGCGAGCGCGATGCGATCGACGGTCCACGCGGTCGTCCCGGCCGTGACCCGCTCGACGAGCGCGCCGAGCAGCGGGGGCGCGGCGAGGCCGGCGGCGGCCCCGACGACGTGCAGCGCGAGGACCCCGGCGAGCCGCCAGGGGTAGTCGGTGAACAGCGTGCGCAGGTAGGCGCGCACCTCCCCGCCGGATGCGATCGGCAGCACCGTCAGTCCTCCCCACGCGTGACGGTCATGGCGTACTGCGGGCAGCTGTCGAGCAGCTCCCGATGCGCCCCGGTCGCGGCGACGCGCCCGTCGGCGCCCACGAACGCGACGGTGTCGGCCCGGTCGAGCAGCAGCGGGCTGGTCGTGCACACCACGGTCGTGCGCCCGGCCCGCGCGGCGGGCAGCCGCTCGGCGATGCGCGCCTCGGTGTGCGCGTCGACGGCGCTCGTGGGCTCGACGAGCACGAGCACCGGCGGGTCGGCCGCGAGCGCCCGGGCCAGCCGCAGCCGCTGCTGCTGCCCGCCGGAGAAGTCGCGACCGCGCTCGGCGATCTCGGCGTCGAGCCCGCCGGGCAGCGCCTCGACGACGTCCAAGGCCGCGGCGTCGGCGAGTGTGGCCCCGTCGCCGACCTCGTCGCGCAGCGGGCCGCGGAACAGCGTCGCGTCGTTGTCGCTGAGCAGCACGTGGCGCCGGACGTCCGCGATCGCCATGTCCCGCAGCGGTACGCCGTGCAGGCGCGCCCGCGACGCCGGATCCAGCAGCGCGAGCCGCTCCGCGATCGCGATCGCGTCCTCGGGCCGCACGGCCGCGACCGCCGTGAGCCGGTGCCGGGGCACGCGCAGGCCCGAGTCGGGGTCGTCCAGGTCGCCGTCTTCAGCCGGTACCGAATCCGGACGCTCCTGAAAGTCGGGCTCGAGCCGGAGCACGGCGACCACGCGGCCCGCGGCGACCAGGCCGCGGGTCAGCTTCTCGGCGAACTCGGTCAGGGTGCGCAGCGGCCCGATCAGGAACGCCGCGTAGGCGTAGAAGGCGACCAGTTCCCCCGGGCTGATCCGGCCCGCCACCGCGAACCGCGCGCCCAGCCACGTCACCAGGGCGATGAAGCAGCCCGGGAGCAGGATCTGGGCGGCCTCCAGCGTCGACTCGACCCTGGCCACGCGCACGCCGGCGAAGCGGACGCGCTGCGACTCCGTGCGGTAGCGCCGGGAGAACTCCGCCTCGCCGCCGACGCCGCGCAGGACGCGCAGGCCGGCCACGATGTCCCCGGCGCGGCCGGTCAGCTCGCCGGCGAGCTGGCGCTGGTGGCGGCGCCGGCGGTGCAGCGGCCGCAGCAGCAGGCCGACCACGGCGACCAGCAGCGGCACCCCGAGCACCACGACGAGCCCGAGCGGCACCGACACCCGCAGCAGCAGCGCGGTCACGACGACGATCGCGACCACGGAGCCGCTGGCGCGGGCGGAGACGTCCACGGAGTAGCCGATGTGGTCGAAGTCCGTCGTGCCGATGCTCACGACCTCGCCGGTCGCGACCCGCTTCTGCAGCGCGGCCCCGAGTCGGGTGGCGTGGCGCGCGGTCACCTGGACGGTCCGGAACCCGGCGCTGAGGAAGTTGGACACCGCGAACCGGTGGCGCAGGATCCCGGTAACCGCGGTGGCGGCGCCGAGGCCGAGCACGGCCGCGCCGGCCTTGAGCAGCCCGTGCCGGTCGCCCCGCGCGAGCGCGTCGACGCCGGCCCCGATCGCGGCGGGCACGAGCGCCTGGCTGATCATCCACAGCACGCCGAAGCACACGCCCCCGGCGATCAGGGACAGTTGCCCGCGCGCGATCCAGAGCAGATAGCGGCCGGCCGATCGGCAGTCAGGCTCTCCGGGCTCGGCTTGAGGCAGTCTCCGCACAGCCCCCGACGGTAACCGTTCGGGTCCCCAGGGCGCCTTACATTTATTACCGGTCGACCTCAGTGAAGTCCCAGAACTGCGGCTTGCGGGCGACCAGGTGCGACGGCGGCTCGGCGAACGGCTCGGGCGTGCTGCCCCGCCACTTCGACAAGACGACGAGGCGCTGGTCCGTCGATGCGTACACCTCGCTGCTCAAATGCATCGGGTGCACCTCGACCTTGGGCAGCATCGCCTCACACACCCAGGACAACAGCTCCCCGAACCCCTCCGGGTGCGCCCTGACCTCCCACATGCGCACGATCACGGCGCTGGACTCTACCCCCACGGCGTCAGGCGGTCACGAGGGTGATCGGCATGGCCGAATCCGAGGGCAGGCCGAGCTCGCCCGGCGTGGCCCCGGCCGCGACCAGGTGCGAGCCGAGCGCGGCGACCATCGCGCCGTTGTCGGTGCAGAGCTTCGGCCGCGGCACGCGCACCGTGATGCCGTGCTTCTCGGCGCGCTCCTGGGCCATCGACCGGATGCGCGAGTTGGCCGCGACGCCGCCGCCGATGACCAGGGTCTCGATCCCGTGCTCGCGGCAGGCGTCGATCGCCTTCGCGGTGAGCACGTCACAGACCGCCTCCTGGAAGCTCGCGGCCACGTCGGAGACCGGCACCGGCTCGCCGGCGCGCTCGCGGGCCTCGACCCAGCGCGCCACCGCCGTCTTCAGGCCCGAGAACGAGAAGTCGAAGCGGTGCTCGGCGAGGTCGCGGGGGCCGGTGAGTCCGCGCGGGAAGGGGATCACGACCTGGCCGTCGCGGGCCGCCTTGTCGATCGGCGGTCCGCCCGGGAACGGCAGCCCGAGCAGGCGCGCGACCTTGTCGAAGGCCTCGCCGGCCGCGTCGTCGATGGTCGCGCCGAGCGGGACCACGCCCCCGGCGAGATCGTCGACCCGCAGCAGCGAGGAGTGCCCGCCGGAGACCAGCAGGGCGACCGCGGGCTCCGGCAGCGCCCCGTGCTCGAGCGTGTCGACGGCGACGTGCGCGGCGAGGTGGTTGACGCCGTAGATCGGCTTGCCGGCGGCGAGCGCGTAGGCCTTGGCCGCCGCGACCCCGACGAGCAGCGCGCCGGCGAGCCCGGGGCCGGCCGTGACCGCGATCGCGTCCACATCGGACAGCGTCACGCCGGCCTTGTCCAGCGCCCGCTGCATGGTCGGGACCATGGCCTCGAAGTGGGCCCGGCTGGCGACCTCGGGCACCACGCCGCCGAACCGCGCGTGCTCGTCGACGCTGGACGCGATCTCGTCCGCGAGCAGCGTGTGCCCGCGCACGATCCCGACGCCGGTCTCGTCGCACGACGTCTCGATCCCCAGAACGAGCGGCTCAGACATGTTCACGCTTCATCACCAGTGCATCCGTGTTGCTGGGCTGGTAGTAGCCGCGGCGGATGCCGACGGCCTCGAACCCGTACTCCGCGTACAGCCGCTGCGCGGGGCCGTTGTCCACGGCCACCTCCAGCAGCACCTGCTCGACCCCGCGCCGCCGCGCCTCGGCGAGCAGCGCCTCCAGGAGGCGCCGGCCGATCCCGCGCCGCTGCGCGTCCTTGCGCACGCCGATGTTCTGCACCCAGGCCTCGTCGGGCGCGGCGACCGCCAGCCCGGCGTAGCCCACGACGCGCTCGCCGTCGAGGGCCACGAGGTAGTGGTGGCCCATCGCCAGCTCGTTCCAGAACATGCCCGCCGACCACCGCTCCTCGCCGAAGAGCTCGTCCTCGATCGGCAGCAGGTCGGCGATGTGGAACCAGCGCAGCTCGGCGAGCTCGACGTCGTGCACGACCGCGTCCGTCACTGCAGCGCCGGTTTCCGCTCACCGGGCAGCACCGCGTCGGGCCGGCGCAGATAGAGCGGCGTGAGCGTCTCGGCGGGCGCCTTGCCCCGCACCCGGTCGGCGGCGAGCTCGGCCAGGGCGAGCGACGGCGGATAGCGCGGCCCGTCGACGGGGAGCTTCAGGACGTCGGCGTACTTCACCGCGCCGTCGCCCGCCGCGAGCCCGATCCCGTCGAGCGCGACCGCCGCCGGCTTGGCCACGTCGGGCCCCTCGAGCCGCTGGCCGTCGACGTAGGTGGCCCAGTAGATCTCCTTGCGCCGGGCATCGGTCGCGACCAGCGCGCGGCCCGGCAGCCCCAGCCCGATCGCGTCGAGCGTGCAGACGCCGTAGACCGGGATCGCCAGGGCGTGCCCCAGCGCCGCGGCCGTCACGAGCCCGGCGCGCAGGCCGGTGAACGGGCCCGGTCCGACGCCCGCGACCACCCCGGCCAGGTCGCCGGCGGTGACCCCGCCGTCGGCCAGCACGGCGGCGATCTGCGGGGCCAGCAGCTCCCCGGCGCCGCGCGCGTCGACCGTCACCCGCTCGGCGAGCAGCGTGACCTCGTCGTCGATCCGCGCAAGCGCCGCGGTCACCGCCGCCGTCGCCGTGTCCACCACCATCACCAGCACGGCCCCAACTCTAAATCAGTTAACAGCGACGCAATGAGGGACACCTAGCATCGGCGCCTATCGACGCGGGGAGAGAGCCGCCGTGAACTCACCGATTCTGGTCGTGGACCTCGGGTCCTGGGCCCTGTCCGCCGCCGTCGTCCTGCCCGATGAGCTGCACCCGGTGCGCGAGCCGGCGACGGGCGCGCCCCGCTGGCCGGGCAGCGCCACGATGGCCGGCCGCTCGCGCCTGCTCGTCGGGGCCGCGGCCGAGCAGGCCCGCGACAGTCACCCGCGCGAGTACGTCGACGGCGTGCGCCGCGCGGTCGACGCCGGCGCGCCCATCTGGCTCGGCGACCAGCTCGTGAGCGGCGTGGAGCTGGTCGGCGCGGCGCTGGAGTCCATCGTGGACGAGGCGCGCCGGGTGTACGGCCCGGTCGCGCGCCTGGTGCTGAGCGCTCCGGCGGCGTACCGAACCCATGATCCGCGACGCGAGGCGCTGATCGCGGCCGCCTCCGTGGCCGGCTTCCCCGACGCCGAGCTCGTCGTGGACGCGAGCGCCGCGGTGCTCGACCCGATGACGATGCTGGAGGTGCCCGAGGGCGGCTACGTGCTCGTCTGCGACCTCGGGGCGACCTGGACGGCAACGCTCGCGCAGGTGCAGCACGGCCGGCCCGTACCGCTGAGCCAGGAGAGCTCGGGCACCGGCCGCGACATCGACGTCATGCTCGTCGCCGACCTGCGGGCCGCGCTGGCCGAGTGGGTCGAGCCCGCGTTCGCGGCCGGCGGGGACACCAGCGTGCGGGCGAACCTGCACGCGCTGGACATCGTGCGCCGGCTCAAGCACCGCCTCGCCGACGTCCCCGAGGCCGCGGAGGAGGTGGAGGCGGGCGTTCCGCCGTACCGGATGGACCGCCGGCTCCTCGACCGGCTCACCGAACCCGCCGCGCGGTGGCTGATCGCCAGCGCCCGGGCGGTCGTGGCGCGCGCGGGCATCCGGCCGTCGGACGTGGCCGCGGTGCTGCTCGTCGGCGGGGCGGCCCGGCTGCCGGGGATCGGCCAGGTCCTGCACGAGGGGCTCGGGTGCCCGGTGACCCGCCCGGCCGACCCGGAGCTGGCGGTGCTGCGCGGGGCGGCGGCGTGGGCGCGGGGGCGCGCGACCCGCAGCGTGCCCGCCGATCCGCCGTCGTGGCGCGTCGAGCCGCTGTCCTGGACCATCCCGGGCGGGCGCGGGCGGCTGGTGCGCTGGCTGGTGAAGGAGGGCGAGGCGTACGGCCGTGAGGCGCCCCTGGCCCAGGTCCGCACCGCCGACGACCGCGTCTTCGACCTCTCGTCCGGCCGCGGCGAGGGGATCCTGCTCGAGCAGCGGGTCGCGATCGGGGGCATGGTGGTCTCCGGCGCCGTGGCCGCGCACGCGCGCCTGGAGCCGGCCGGGCCCGAGCGGTTCCAGCTGGCCAAGCTCCATCACCTGCGCGTGGCCGGGGACTGGCTGCTCATGCCGGACCGGCGCACGCTCGTGGAGTGCTCGGGCGACGGCGAATACGTCAAGGTGCGCGCGATCGCCACCGGCGCCCTGGTCACCGAGCTGCGGCCGGGCCGCGGCGCCGGGCGGGGCGGGCACGCGCAGGTCGCGCTGGGGCCGGGCCAACAATTGGCCCTCGTGACCTGGGACGCCGAGGGGCACTTCGCGGTCTGGGACGTGCTCTCCGGCCGCGTGACGGCGAGCTTCTCCGATGTGCACAAGCCGGATGCCGTACTGCTCAATGAGGCCGAATGGCGCCTCGTCACGACGGGCGAAGGCGCGGCGCACGTCGGCCGCTACCGCCGGGACGTCGCGACCGTGTGGGACCTCGCCACCGGCGCCCGCCTCGACCGGATCGTGGGCGAGGACCTGCCCAGGCGCTTCTCCGGCTACACCGAGTCGAGCCGCGCGGACGCGTTCGCGGCCGAGATGGAGAGCCCGGACGGCCGGCTGCGCGCCGCGGCGCTGGACGGCACCCTGTCGGTCCGCGATCTCGAGACGGAGGCCGAGGTGTTCCGGGCCGACCTGACCCCGGGCCGCTCGGTCAGCACGGCGTTCTGCCACGAGGGGCGGCACCTGCTCGCGCGCGGCACCGACGACGCCGGCACCTGGGTCGACGTCTGGGAAGTGCTCCAGCCCGCCTGAGCGCCCCGCCCGGCCACCACCACGCGGGCCGACGCTCGCCTGCGCGCCACGACGGCGGATCAGCATGCACGCCGCGCGAGCGGCGCGGCCCCCGCGCCCACGCCGGCGCCCCGCGCAGCACCGCCAGCTCCGGGTCGGCCGGGCGGGTCACCGGCCCCTCGCGGCACCCACAACGCCGGCAACCCGCCCACGCCCGGCACCCGCAACGCCTCCACCTGACCGCGCACGGCACCGGCCCCGAGCGGCTGACCACAACGCTGGCACCCGCTTCCCGCGCGGCACCGGCAGCGTCGGCACCGGCCCTGCTCGGCCGCTTACAACGCCCCTTCACCTGACCACGCAGGGCACCGGCGACGGCAGCATCGGGCAGCGGCGCGGCCCGGTCCCCATGCCGAGCTGGGCTTTTCTGGCAACCAGCCGCAGAAATCCGACTTAAGGTATAAATCCGATAAGTCGTGGCACGGAGTGCCCGACTTATCGTGTCCACACGGCGGCGCCAAGCACCCCGGCCCCGGCTCAGCTCGCGAACGCCTCCGCGCGGGCGGGCCAGTCCCCGCCCCGCGGGATCAGGGCCACCACGCGCGAGTCGTCGTCGCGGCGGTCGAGGCGCACCTCCAGGTGCTCGTCGCTGAGCTGCTCGACCAGCCCCTCGCCCCACTCGACCAGCGTGACGGAGTCCTCCAGCGTCGCGTCGAGGTCGAGCGCGTCCACCTCGCCGATCGGGTCGGAGACGTTGCCGAGCCGGTACGCGTCGACGTGCACCATCGGCAGCGTGCCCCCGCGCTCGGCGTCGGGCCGGTGCACGCGCGCGATCACGAACGTCGGCGAGGTGACGTCGCCGCGCACGGCGAGCCCCGCGCCCACGCCCTGGGCCAGGGCGGTCTTGCCGGCGCCGAGCGGGCCGGTGAGCACGACCAGGTCGCCCGCGCGCAGCACGGACGCGAGCGCCTTGCCGAAGTCCCGCGTCTGCTCGACGGTGGACAGGATTCGAGTCACTGCAGCACCTTCGTGAGGAACAGGTCGATGGCCTCGTTGACCTCGTCGGCGTGCTCGAGGAGCACCACGTGGCCGCCGTCGGCGACGACGACCAGCTCCGCCTCGGGCAGCACCGACGTTATCTCGTACGTGTGGGCCAGCGGCGTCAACACGTCCTTGTCGCCGCAGACCAGTAGCACGGGGACCGAGCGTAGCGGGCCGAGGACGAGCAGCCGCGAGTGCGTGTAGAGGGTGCGCAGGTACCTGGCGATGACCTCGGTCGACGTGGTCGAGTTCATCTTCTCGACGTACGACACCAGCGCCGGGCTGGGGCGGGACGTCCCGAACCCGTAGCGCCGGGTCAGCAGCCAGGCGAGGTCGGTCGAGGCCTTCCGGGCGCGGTCGATCACGGCCGAGCTGATCGGGCCGGCGAGCCCGACGACCGGCAGCAGCGGCCGGCGGAACCGGGCCACGACCTCGGGGAAGCCGAACGTGACCTGGTCCAGCTTGCCGGCCGAAGTGGAGATGAGCACGCAGGCCAGGACCCGGTTCTCGAACAGCTCGGGCAGCTGCTCGGCCAGGGCCATGATCGTCATGCCGCCCATCGAGTGCCCGACCAGGATGATCGGGCCCTCGGGGCACGTGGCCGCGATCACCGCGCGGAGCCCGGAGCCGAGGGAGTCGATCGTGTACTCCCCCTTGCTCAGCCGCCCCGAACGACCGTGCCCGGGCTGGTCGTAGAAGACCATGCGGTGCTTGCCCTCGAAGTACGTGCGCTGGAAATGGAACGTGCCCATGTCCAGGCAGAACCCGTGCACGAAGACCAGCGTGGGGCCGGGCTCGCCCGCGGGCCCCTCGACGACCTCGACGTGCAGGTCGATGCCGTCGTCCGTGGTGACCACCAGCTCCTCGTCGGCGGCCCAGACCCCGAACTCCTCGTCGGCGTGCGGGTCGTCGGCGTTCTTGGAGCGGCGCACGATGTACCGCTCGGTGGCCACCCCCGCCGCGACGCCGGCCGCGGCGAGGCCGACGATCGCCCCGATGATCCCGGCCGTGCGCTTGCGGTTGCCGCCCTTGACCACCTCGGTACCCATGACAAGAGCCTAAACGGTCGTTACCGGCGGGTTAAGCTCCCGACGGCCCCGCGCAGGTGGGAGGCCACCTCGGCGGCGGTCACCGGCCCGCCCTCGGCCGCGCGCCGCCCGGCCAGCCCGTGCATGTAGGCGGCGGCCACGGCCGCGTGCTCGGCCTGCATGCCCCCGGCGAGCAACGAGCCGAGCAGCCCCGCGAGCACGTCCCCGGTGCCGCCCGTGGCCAGCGCCGCAGTGCCGGTCGGGTTCACGTAGACCCGCCCGTCCGGGGTCGCCACGATGGTCCGGTCGCCCTTGAGCAGGACCACCGCGTCCATCCGGCCCGCGAGGGTCACGGCCGCGGCGACCCGGTCGTCGCCGGGCGCGCCGCCGGAGAGCCGCTGGAACTCCCCGTCGTGCGGGGTGACCACGGTGGGCGCGTCGCGCTCGCGCAGCCAGTCGGCCAGGCGGGCGTCGGCGAGCAGGGTGAGCGCGTCGGCGTCGAGGATCACGGGCACCGGGGCGCCGAGCACCGCGCGCAGCTCGCCGTAGGCGCGCTCGTCGGTGCCGAGGCCGCTGCCGCAGACCCAGGCCTGCACGCGCCCGGCGTCGGCGACCCGCTCGGTGGCAATGACCGGCGGATGGTGCAACCGCACGGCGTCGGCGGCGCCCCCGGCGTACCGCACCAGCCCGGTCGGCCCGGCCAGCGCCCCGGCGGTGGAGAGCACCGCGGCGCCCGGGTACTTGTCCGAGCCGGTCGCGAGCCCGACGACCCCGCGGGAGTACTTGTTGTCGCTGGCCTGCGGCCGCGGCCACCACGCCGCGATGTCGTCCGAGTCCGGGACGTACAGCGCGGGGTCCCCGTCGAGGTGCTTGGTGAGTCCGATGTCGACGAGCTCGACGATGCCGGCGTGCACCGCGCCCGCCCCGACGAGCAGGCCCGGCTTGAGCACGCCGAAGGTCACGGTGATGTCGGCGTGCACCGCCATGCCGGTCACGGCCCCCGTGTCGGCGTCGACGCCCGAGGGCACGTCCACGGCGATCACGGGCGCGCCGATGAGGATGCCGGCGATGTCGGCGACCTTGGCGGCGGCGGGCTCGCGCAGGCCGCCGTGCCCGCCGATGCCGAGGATGCCGTCGACCACGAGGTCGGCCCCGGCCGGGGCGGCCTCGCTCAGGCGTCCCCCGGCCCGGTACAGCGCCTCGGCCCCGCCCCGGTGCACCCGGTCGGGGTCGACGAGCAGCGCGTCGACACGGGCGCCACGGCGGGCCAGCCGGGCACCGGCGTAGAGCGCGTCGCCGCCGTTGTTGCCGGGGCCGACGAGGAGCAGGACGCGCGCGCCGTACACCCTGGGCAGGGTGTCGGCGCAGCGCCGGGCCAGCCCCGCCGCGGCGCGCTGCATGAGCGCGCCGTCCGGCAGGGTTTTCATCACGGACTCTTCGGCCGCGCGCACCTGCGCGACCCGCCAGGCTGCTCTCACGGAACAACCCAACCACACGGGCCCTATTCGACGGTCACGGACTTGGCCAAGTTGCGCGGCTGATCGACGTCGTGACCGCGGGCCGAGGCGATCTCGCAGGCCAGCACCTGCAGCGGCACCGTGGTGACCAGCGGGGCGAGCAGCGTCGGGGTGACCGGGACGTAGAAGAGGTGATCGGCGTAGGGCTTCACGGCCACGTCCCCCTCCTCGGCGATCACGATCGTGCGGGCGCCGCGGGCGCGGACCTCCTGGATGTTGGAGACGACCTTGTCGTGCAGCACGCCGCGGCCCCGGGGCGAGGGCACCACGCACACGACGGGCGTGCCCTCGTCGATCAGCGCGATGGGGCCGTGCTTGAGCTCGCCGGCGGCGAAGCCCTCGGCGTGCATGTACGCCAGCTCCTTGAGCTTCAGCGCACCCTCCAGGGCCACCGGGTAGCTCACGTGCCGCCCGATGAACAGCACGCTCTTGGCCTCGGCCAGCTCGCGGGCGAGCTCGCGGATCGGGGCCATCACCGCCAGCACCTGCTCGATCTTGGCCGGCATCTCCTGCAGCTGGGCGACGACGGCGGCGACCTCGTCGGCGTACTTCACCCCGCGCACCTGGGCCAGGTGCAGCCCCACGAGGTAGCAGGCCACCAGCTGGGTCAGGAACGCCTTGGTCGAGGCGACCGCGATCTCCGGGCCGGCGTGGGTGTAGAGCACGGCGTCGGACTCGCGCGGGATCGTGGAGCCGTTGGTGTTGCAGATCGCCAGCACCCGCGCCTTCTGCTCCTTGGCGTGGCGCAGCGCCATCAGGGTGTCCATGGTCTCGCCGGACTGGGAGATGGACACGACCAGCGTGGAGCGGTCGAGCACCGGGTCGCGGTAGCGAAACTCGCTGGCCAGCTCGACCTCGCAGGGGATGCGGGTCCAGTGCTCGATCGCGTACTTGGCCACCATCCCCGCGTGGTAGGCCGTGCCGCAGGCGACGATGAACACCTTGTCGACGTCGCGCAGGTCCTGGTCGGAGAGGCGGACCTCGTCGAGCATGAGGTCGCCGTGCTCGTTGAGCCGGCCCAGCAGCGTCTCGGCGACCGCGTGCGGCTGCTCGGCGATCTCCTTGAGCATGAAGTAGTCGTAGCCGCCCTTCTCGGCGGCCGAGGCGTCCCAGTCGATGTGGAACGTCTTGCCCTCGGCGGGGTTGCCGAGGAAGTCGGTGATCACGATGTCGTCGCCGCTGATGAGCACGACCTGGTCCTGGCCGAGCTCGACCGCCTCGCGGGTGTGCTCGATGAACGCGGAGACGTCGCTGGCCAGGTAGTTCTCGCCCTGACCGCGGCCGACGACGAGCGGGGAGTTGCGCCGGGCGCCGACCACCACGCCCGGGGCCTGCACGTCCACGGCGAGCAGGGTGAACGCGCCCTCGAGGCGGCGGCACACGGCGCGCATGGCCTCGGCCAGCCGCTCGGCCGGGGTGTCCCCCGCGGCGCCGGCCAGGGCCTGCGCGAGCAGGTGGGCGGCGCACTCGGAGTCGGTGTCGCTGGCGAACTCGATGCCGCCGTTCTCCAGCTCGGCCCGCAGCTTGGCGAAGTTCTCGATGATGCCGTTGTGGATGACCGCGACCCGGCCGTCGAACGAGCGGTGCGGATGCGCGTTGCGGTCGGTCGGGCCGCCGTGCGTGGCCCAGCGGGTGTGGCCGATGCCGGTCGTGCCGACGTCCAGGCCATGGGAGCTCTCGTCGGCGAGCGCCTTCTCCAGGTTGGCGAGCTTGCCGGCGCGCTTGGCGGTGAGCAGCTCACCGTTCACGATCGCCACGCCGGCGGAGTCGTAGCCGCGGTACTCCAGCCGCCGCAGCCCGTCCAGCACGATGTTCAGAGCCGGCCGGGCGCCGGCGTACCCCACGATTCCGCACATGCCCGTACCGTAGCAGAATTTCGCGCAGGACCCGTGCGCGAAACTGTCGCATACGCGCACGGGAACTGCGCACGAACGGGTATGACTAGATGAGCGAGGAGCGGATCTGCGCCCCGCCGTCGACCACCAGGGCCTGGCCCGTCATCCAGCGTGACGCAGGACCGGCCAGGAAGGTGATGACATCGGCGATGTCGTCCGGCTCGCCGATGCGCCCGAGCGGGAGCTTGTCGTTGAGGAAGTCCTCGTTGCTCTCCCACAGCCCGCGCGCCAGATGGGTGCGCACGATCCCGGGCGCGACCGCGTTCACCCGGACGGGGGCCAGCTCGGCCGCCATCTGGCGGGTCAGGTGGATGACGGCGGCCTTGGTCGCGTTGTAGTAGCCGATCCCCGGCTCGGTGAGCACGCCGCCGACCGAGGCGACGTTGACGATCGTGCCCGCGCCCCGCTGCGACATCGACGCCTTCCACACCAGCTGGCTCCACAGCACCGGGCCGAACTGGTTGAGCCGGACGGTCTTCTCGGCGCGGACCGGGTCGATGTCCATGAGCGGTCCGAAGTACGGGTTCGTGCCGGCGTTGTTGACCAGCACGTCGATCGCGCCGAAGCGGGCCATGGCGGCCTCGACCACCGCCGCGGCCTGGTCCGGCTCGGCGGCGTGCGCGGCGTGGGTGAGCACGCCGACGGCCGGGAACCGTTCGGTGATCTCGGCCGCGACCTCGTCCAGGGTCTCGATCTTGCGCGAGGTGAGCACGACGTTGCAGCCCTCGGCGGCGAAGGCGAGGGCGCTCGCCTTGCCGATGCCGCGGGACGCGCCGGTGACGATGACGGTGCGGGGTTCTGTCATGCGCGCACGTTACTACTGAGTAGGACTGACCGTCCGCACGATGTGAGCGATCCGCTCGGCGGCCGCCTTGGCGATCTCCTGCGTGCCGGCCTCGACCATGACCCGGACGAGCTGCTCGGTGCCGGAGGGGCGCAGCAGCACCCGGCCCGTCCCGCCGAGCTCGCCCTCGACCTGCTTGGCCGCGTCGAGCACCTGCGGCGAGCGGGCGGCCGCGGCCCGGTCGAGCACGGGCACGTTGATCATCACCTGCGGCAGCCGGTGCACCACGGACGCGAGCTCCTTGAGGCTCTTACCCGTGCGCTCCATGCGCCCCATGAGGTGCAGGGCGGTCAGCACGCCGTCGCCGGTGGTGGCGAACGCGGGCATGACGATGTGCCCGCTCTGCTCGCCGCCGAGCGCGAAGCCCTTGGCCCGCAGCTCCTCCAGCACGTACCGGTCGCCGACCTTGGTCTCCAGCAGCCGGATGCCGGCCTCGGCCATGGCCAGCTTCAGCCCCAGGTTGCTCATCACGGTCGCGACGAGGGTGTCCTCGGTCAGCTGGCCGGCCTCGCGCATGGACAGCGCCAGGATCGCCATGATCTGGTCGCCGTCGATCTCGGTGCCGTCCGCCGCCACCGCGATGCACCGGTCGGCGTCGCCGTCGTGCGCGATGCCGAGGTCGGCGCCGTGCTCGACGACCGCCTGGCGCAGGGCGGCGATGTGGTTGGAGCCGCAGTCCTCGTTGATGTTGAGGCCGTCGGGGTCCGCGTTGATCGCGATGACCGAGGCGCCGGCGCGGCGGTAGGCCTCGGGCGCGGCGGACGAGGCGGCCCCATTGGCGCAGTCGACCACGACGGTCAGCTCGGCCAGCGGGCTCGGCAGCGAGGTCAGCAGGTGCTGGACGTAGCGGTCCTCGCCGTCGGCGTAGTCGGTGACCCGGCCGACCCCGGCGCCCGTGGGGCGGCGGTGGCTGGCGCCCTCCATGAGGCGCTCGATCTCGTCCTCGACCTCGTCCGGCAGCTTGTGCCCGCCGGCCGCGAAGAGCTTGATCCCGTTGTCGGGCATCGGGTTGTGTGAGGCCGAGAGCATCACGCCGATGTCGGCGTTCAGCACGCCGGTGAGATAGGCCACCGCGGGCGTCGGCAGCACGCCGACCCGCACCACGTTCGCGCCCGCGCTGGTGAGGCCGGCCACGACGGCCGCCTCCAGCATCTCGCCGCTCGCGCGCGGGTCCCGCCCGACGACCGCGACCGGCGCGTGGGAGTGATCGTGCTCGAACAGCGCCTGGGCCGCGGCGATGGCGACCCCCATCGCCAGCTCGGGAGTCAGGTCGGCGTTGGCCCGCCCACGGACTCCGTCAGTGCCGAAGAGTCGCCCCATCGCGAAACCTCCCATGGTCGAACCACCGCGCGCGCCCCAGCCGGCCCGCTGCCCGCCTGTACCCGTCCGCACGACACGAAACGGCCGGGCGACCACCTCCCAGGGTGGCACCCGGCCGACATGCTTCGTTAGCGCTTCGAGTACTGAGGAGCCTTACGGGCCTTCTTCAGACCGTACTTCTTGCGCTCGGTGGCGCGGGCGTCCCGGGTCAGGAAGCCGGCCTTCTTGAGCGCCGGGCGGTCGTCGCCGTCGTTCTCGACCAGCGCCCGGGCGATCGCGAGGCGCAGCGCGCCCGCCTGGCCGGTGGTGCCGCCGCCGCGGAGGTTCGCGAAGACGTCGAAGGCCTCGGCCTTCTCCGCGATCACGAGCGGCTCCTTCACCGACTGCTGGTGGACCTTGCTCGGGAAGTAGTTCTCGAGCTCACGGCCGTTGAGCAGGAACTTGCCGGTGCCGGGGACCAGGCGGACCCGGACGATGGCCTCCTTGCGGCGGCCGACGGTCTGGATCGGCTGGCCGGCGCGGCGCGCACGGGTCGGCGCCGAGCTGGTGGCCGTCGCCGTGGCCGTGGCGGCCGGGGCGGCGGGGGTCTCGACGGTCGCGACAGCGGCCGGCGTCGGGGCGGCGGTGGTCTCGTCGGTCACGCTCAGTCCTTCGTCCGCGCTCACTGCGCGATCTGCTTGATCTCGAACGGCTGGGGCAGCTGAGCGGCGTGCGGGTGCTCGGACCCCGCGTACACCTTCAGCTTGTGGATCTGGCGCGCGCCCAGACGGTTGTGCGGGAGCATGCCCTTGACGGCCAGCTCGATCGCCCGCTCGGGGTTCTTGGTGAGCAGCTCCTCGTAGCCGACCCGCTTCAGACCACCCGGGTAGCCCGAGTGGCGGTAGGCCACCTTCGTCTGCCGCTTGTTGCCGGTCAGCGCCACCTTGCCGGCGTTGATCACGATGACGAAGTCGCCGGTGTCCACGTGCGGGGCGAACGTCGGCTTGTGCTTGCCGCGCAGCAGCGTCGCAGCGTGCGTGGCGAGGCGGCCGAGCACAACGTCGGTGGCGTCAATGACGTGCCACACGCGCTCGATCTCGCCCGGCTTCGGGCTGTACGTACCCACAGGTCTACCTTGTCTTCCACGTCGTCGGTTCTGGGGTGCGTCTCGATGACGGCGCTGAACCGAATCAGTCCGGGCGCACGATCATCCAGCGTACCCGAACGGTGGGAACGCCTTGTCATCGCACAACAGCAATCCACGATACTCGGCGTCCCCAGCGGAGCCAAATCGGGGGGTCAGACCCCATTGAGCTTCCGCGGCGATCGGCGCAGGTAGACCAGCCAGGTGACGCCGAAGCACAGGGCGTAGAAGGCGATGAACGCGATGTACGCCCCGTCGCCGGTCTTGTACGTCAGGAAGGACTCGCGGAAGGCGAGGTTCACGAGCACCCCGCCGGCCGCCCCGATCGCCCCGGCCACGCCGATGAGCGCGGTCGCCAGCCGCCGGGCCTCGCGCTCGTCGGCCGGGAACTTGGCCTTGAAGATCGCCGGGATCATCTTGTACGTCGATCCGTTGCCGAGGCCGCTGAAGAGGAACAGGAACACGAACCCGGTCACGAACAGCGGCAGCGAGTGCTGGCGGGAGGCGAGCAGGACGGTGACCGCGCCGAGCGCCATGGCCACGAAGTTCCAGAAGGTGATCAGCGCACCGCCGAAGCGGTCGGCCAGCAACCCCCCGACCGGGCGGATCAGCGAGCCGAGCAGCGGCCCGAGGAAGGTGAGGTAGGCCGCCTTCACGGGGGTGTCGAAGTCGGCCTTGAACTGCACCTGGAGCACCTGCCCGAAGGCGAACCCGAAGCCGATGAACGAGCCGAACGTCCCGATGTACAGCAGCGACATGATCCAGGCGTGGCCGTCCTTGATCACGTCCCGCATCGCCCGCCGGTCGTTCGAGGCGTGCGTCAGGTTGTCCATGTAGATCGCGGCCAGCGCCGCGGCGATGACGATCAGCGGCAGATAGATCAGCACGATGAGCCGCGGGTTGGCGGCCCCGGCGGTGGCGAGCACGAGCAGCCCGACGAGCTGCACCGCGGCCACCCCGATGTTGCCGCCGCCGGCGTTGATGCCCAGCGCCCAGCCCTTCAGGCGCTGCGGGTAGAAGGCGTTGATGTTGGCCATCGAGGAGGCGAAGTTGCCGCCACCGACGCCGGCCACGGAGGCGGCGACGAGCAGCATGGGGAACGAGACGCCCGGCTCGAGGATGATGCCCGCGAAGATCGTCGGCACCAGGAGCAGCAGGGCGCTGAAGATCGTCCAGTTGCGCCCGCCGAACGTGGCCACGGCGAAGGTGTACGGCAGCCGCAGAACCGCTCCGACCAGCGTCGGCGCGCTCGTGAGCAGGAACTTCTGGGCGGGGTCGAGCCCGTACTTGGGGCCCAGGAAGAGCACGAAGACCGACCACAGGCTCCAGATCGAGAAGCCGATGTGCTCGGAGAGGATGGAGACGATCAGGTTGCGCCGGGCGATTTTCGCGCCGGTCCGCGCCCAGAACTCGGGGTCCTCGGGGTGCCAGTCGTCGATCCAGCGGCCGCGGCGCGGCTCGGGCTGAGACTGCGGTTTGTCCACGGCAAGAGTCATGGCCGTGGATGCTAGGGGCGGCCCGTTTCGGCTCGTCGCATCGATGTTGTCGACGCCGAAACGTTTCCCCCACGGCGGCGCATCTCCGCTTGTGAGATCCGCCGCCGGGAAGAAAGTCCTGCTAGGCCTTCTTGAACGTCCAGGTGCCGGTGTCGTCGGCGCCCGCGGGCGGCGAGAGCTTCAGGGTGCCGCTGCCGCACTCGTACTGGCTCTTCTTGAGGATCGGCTGGGAGTCCACGGCCCCGCCGGTGTTGGCGGTGCCCGTCCCGGCGAACTCGGAGATCGAGACCTTGTCGGCCACGCGCTGGGCGACAGGCGCGGTGAGGTCCACGGTCACCGTGAGCGTGCTGAAGTCCACGGAGCCGCTCGGCTCGAGCGTGCCGGTCGTGCCGGACGCGCTCTTGACCGCGCCGTTGACCTTGCCGCCGTACGAGAAGCTGCCCTTCACGTCGTTGCCGGAGACGGAGAACGTGAAGGTCACGGGCTGCATGGGGCCGAAGTCGACCTGCGCCTTGCCGCCGGAGTCGATCGTGAGCAGGGCGCCACCGCCGCCCTGGAACGTGCCGCCCACCGGGCCGGAGAGCTTGCCGGTGATGTTGTCGGCCTTCCACGTGCCGACCAGGCACGACGCCACGCTGCCCTGGCCGCCGCCGGTGGTGCCGCCGGTGTCGCCCGAGGCACCGGTGGAGGCGCCGGCCGACGTGCCGGTGCCCGCGGCGCCCGAGGCTCCGGCCGAGGTCCCGGCCCCGGGTTGAGCCTTGTCGCCACCGCATCCGGTGAGCCCGATGCTGAGCACCGCAACGGCCGCGAGTGCGGCCTTGCCGGTCGTGCGCATCTGCTTCCTCCTCGTTGCTACATAGGGGTCGATGGTTCTATACCCAGCCGCGAACCGTCGCCACCCTACAGTGTGAGGATCTGGCACAACCGGCGCCCAAATTCCGGGATTCCATCGAAGGTTATCGACACTGATTCCAACACGGAACGGTAACGACCCGATGCCGATGCGTGTGAGGCGCTCTTAGCAGGCGCGAAACATTCGGGACTTTGGAGCGAAACCGCCCACCGGCAGCCTTTGGGCCATGTCCGAAGCGGTTGACGCCTGCCGCCCCGCCCGCGAGCGATGCGGTCGCAGGGTTGTTACAGCACCGAAATGGCTGTGTCATGCCAGCGTTACCGGGGCGCCCGAATGAAAAACTCAGACTCGTCGATGCATGTCGTGGTCGTCGGGCACGGCATGGTCGGGCACCGGTTCGCCGAGGCGCTGACCGCTCGCGACCCCGGGCGCCGGTGGCACATCACCGTGCTCGCCGAGGAGGGCCGCGGCGCCTACGACCGGGTCCGCCTGTCGGCGTACTTCGACGGGGTCACGGCCGAGGAGCTGACCTACGGCGTGCCCGAGGGGGTCGACGTCCGGCTCGGCGAGCCGGTGCTGTCGATCGACCGGGGCACCCGGCGGGTGCGCACGGCCCGCGCGGAGTACCAGTACGACGCCCTGGTCCTGGCCACGGGCTCGTCCGCGTTCGTGCCGCCGATCACCGGGGTGGACCAGCCGGGCGTCTTCGTCTACCGCACCCTCGACGACCTCGAGGCCATCCGGGCCCACGCCCGCGGGCGCGAGGTCGGCGCGGTCATCGGCGGCGGGCTGCTCGGCCTGGAGGCGGCCAACGCGCTGCGCCTGCTCGGCCTGCGCACGCACGTGATCGAGTTCGCCCCGCGGCTGATGCCGATGCAGGTCGACGCGGCCGGCGGGGCGGTGCTGCGCCGCTACGTCGAGGACCTCGGCGTGCGCGTGCACCTCGGCGCCGGCACGACCGCGATCCGGCAGACCTCGCCGAGCGGGCGGCTCAACCTCACGCTCTCCGACGGCGCCCACGTGCCGGCCGACCTCGTGGTGGTCGCGGCCGGCATCCGGCCCCGCGACGAGCTCGCCCGGGCCGCCGGGCTGACGACGGGCGCACGCGGTGGGGTGCTCGTGGACGCCGGCTGCCGCACCGACGACCCCGCGATCTACGCGATCGGCGAGTGCGCCGCGGTCGACGGCAGCTGCTACGGGCTGGTCGCGCCCGGGTACGCGATGGCCGAGGTGGTCGCCGACCGGCTCCTCGGGGGCTCGGCCGAGTTCCCCGGGGCCGACCTGTCGACCAAGCTCAAACTGCTCGGCGTCGACGTCGCGAGCTTCGGCGACGCCCTGCCTTCCGAGACGGGCGCCCGGGCGGACCTGCTCGACATCGTGTACCTCGACCCGGCGAACGGGCGCTACGCGAAGCTGGTGCTCTCCGACGACGCGCAGACGCTGCTGGGCGGCATCCTGGTCGGGGACGCGAGCGCGTACCCCACGCTGCGCGCCAGCGTCGGCGGCCCGCTGCCCGGGCACCCGCTCGCGCTGCTGGCCGGGGACGCGTCAGGCGACGTGGCACTGCCCGCCGAGGCGCAGGTGTGCAGCTGCAACGCGGTGACCCAGGGCCAGGTGGTCGCCGCGATCGCGGAGGGCTGCACCGACGTCGGCGCGCTCAAGGAGTGCACGCGGGCCGGGACGAGCTGCGGGTCCTGCATCCCGCTGCTGAAGAAGATCCTCTCCGCGCAGGGGGTCGCCGCCTCGAAGGCGTTGTGCGAGCACTTCGACTTCAGCCGCGCCGAGCTCTTCGACATCGTGCGGATCCGCCAGATCCGCACCTTCTCCCAGCTCATCGCCGAGCACGGGACCGGGCGCGGCTGCGACGTGTGCAAGCCGACGGTCGCCTCGATCCTCTCCTCGCTGCACAACGACTACGTCCTCGACGGGGAGCAGGCCTCGCTGCAGGACACCAACGACCACTTCCTGGCCAACATCCAGCGCAACGGCACCTACTCGGTGGTGCCGCGCATCCCCGGCGGGGAGATCACACCCGAGAAGCTGATCGTGATCGGCGAGGTGGCGCGGGACTTCAAGCTGTACACGAAGATCACCGGCGGCCAGCGCATCGACCTGCTCGGGGCGCGGGTCGAGCAGCTGCCCGCGATCTGGGGCCGGCTGGTCGCGGCCGGGTTCGAGTCCGGGCACGCCTACGGCAAGGCGCTGCGCACGGTGAAGTCCTGCGTCGGGTCGACCTGGTGCCGGTACGGCGTGCAGGACTCGGTCGCGCTGGCGATCGAGCTCGAGCTGCGGTACCGCGGCCTGCGCGCCCCGCACAAGCTCAAGTCCGCGGTGTCCGGCTGCGCCCGCGAGTGCGCCGAGGCCCGGGGCAAGGACTTCGGCATCATCGCCACCGACCAGGGCTGGAACCTCTACGTCGGGGGCAACGGCGGCTTCCGGCCTCGCCACGCCGACCTGCTCGCGTCGGACCTGTCGACGGAGGAGCTGATCCGGGTCGTGGACCGGTTCCTCATGTTCTACATCCGCACCGCCGACCGGCTCCAGCGCACCGCGGCCTGGATCGAGGGGCTCGAGGGCGGGCTGGACTACCTGCGCGCGGTGATCGTCGAGGACTCCCTCGGCATCGCCGCGGAGCTCGACGCCCAGATGGCGCGGCACATCACGTCGTACGCCGACGAGTGGCGCGCGACGCTCGAGGACCCGGAGCGGCTGGCCCGGTTCGTGTCGTTCGTGAACGCGCCCGGCACGCCCGACCCGACGATCACCTTCGTATCCGAACGCGGACAGCCCGTACCCGTCGTCCTGGGAGCGCGCCCATGAAGTGGACCGTCGTGTGCCCGTACCTCCGCCTGGAGCCGGACCGCGGAGTGGCCGCGCTGGTGGGCGGGCAGCAGGTGGCGCTGTTCCGCGTGTTCGACGGCGGGGTCTATGCCATCGGCAACCTCGACCCGATCAGCGGTGCGGCCGTGCTCTCGCGCGGGATCGTGGGCAGCCGGGGCGATCGGGCCGTGGTCGCGTCGCCCATGCACAAGCAGTCGTTCGACCTCGTCACCGGCGAGTGCCTGGACGATCCGGGCATTCGGGTTCCGGTGTACTCCGTGCGCGTCAACGACGGCATGGTGGAGATCGGCGGTCTCGAATGAGCGCCGGCAGCCGGCTCGAGGCGCGGCCCTCCTCCGGCGAGGACCTGCCGCTCGCCGGGTTCACCGTGGCCGTGACCGCGGACCGGCGGCGCGACGAGCTGAGCGCGCTGCTGGAGCGCCGCGGGGCACGGGTCGTGCTCGCCCCGGCGCTGCGGATCGTGCCGGTCGCGGACGACACCGAGCTCAAGGCGGCCACGGTCTCGTGCGTCGACGTGGCCCCCGACATCGTCATCGCGACCACGGGCATCGGCCTGCGCGGCTGGATCGAGGCCGCCGAGGGCTGGGGTCTCGGGGAGGCGCTGCGGACGCGGCTCAGCGAGGCGTACCTGATCGCGCGCGGCCCCAAGGCCAAGGGCGCCGTCCGCGCGGCCGGCATGCTGGAGGCCTGGTCCCCGGAGACCGAGAGCTGCGACGAGGTCCTCGACTACCTGACGCAGTCCTTCCCCGGCGGCCTCACGGGCCGGCGCATCGCCCTGCAGCTGCACGGCGAGCCGCACCCCGAGTTCACGTCCGCCCTGCGCGAGGCCGGCGCGATCGTCGTGGAGATCCCGGTGTACCGCTGGGCGCCTCCGGTCGACCCCGCCCCCCTGCGCCGCCTGGTGGACCTGACCTGCTCCCGCCTGGTCGACGCGGTGACGTTCACGTCGGCCCCGGCCGTGAGCTCGCTGCTGCGCGTGGCCGGCCCGGAGGCGCCGGACGTGCTGGAGGCACTGCGCACGGACGTGCTCGCGGCGTGCGTGGGCCCGGTGACCGCCGCCCCGCTGCAACGCCTGGGCGTGCCGGTGGCGGCCCCGTCCCGGGCGCGCCTCGGCGCCCTCGTCCGCATCCTCGTGGACGAGCTGCCGAAGCGCTCCCCCACCCTGCACGTGGCGGGCGCGGCGGTGACCCTGCGCGGGCACGCCGCGATCATCGACGGCACCTTGAAGCCCTTGGCGCCCGGCCCCATGGCGGTCCTGCGCGCCCTGGCCGCCTCTCCGGGCCGCGTCCTGTCGCGGGCGGCCCTGCTGCGCGAGCTGCCGCGGGGCGCGGACGAGCACGCGGTGGAGATGGCGGTGGCACGGCTGCGGGCGGCCCTGGGCGGCTCGGCCTTCGTCCAGACGGTGGTGAAGCGCGGCTACCGCCTCAGGGTCGACTGACGCCCCTGCCCCTTGTTACTGGAGGTAGTGCTCGACCTCGTCGACGGAGTGCGCCTCGACCTCGTCGGGCGAGACCCCCTGCAGCTTCGCCGCGCGCCGGCGCCGGAGCAGGTCCCAGAGCTGATCGAGCTGCTCTTCCAGCCCCCGCAGCCGGTCGTGCTCCTCCTGCTCGGTGATCTTCCCGGCCTGCAGCTGCGTGCGGAGCTTGTGCTCCTCGTCGACCAGGGTCGAGATCTGGTGGATCAACGTCTTCTCGTCCATGGGTTGCATCATCCACCACGCGTCGAGAAGTTCTCGGCCACGCGCCTGTCTCGCTCGCCACACCACCCACCGCACCGGCTCACCCCCGCGCCGACTACGCGCGGACGCCGGACGCGGGCGCGGACGCGGCACCACGCGCGGACGCCGGACGCCGGGCGCGGACGCATTGCCATCCGCTCCCGACGTCGCCTCAGGCCGCGCCGGAGGCGACATTTCGAGCGGCACAGACCTCAGCGCAAACGCGACGTGGACCTCAGCGCAGCGCGAAACCGCGTCGACCTCAGCCGTGAACCGCGACGAGACGCAGGAAGCAGGCGAGCGCGGAGCGGCACGCAGCGGGCCCAGCGGCGACGGCGTCAGCGCAGGGTCAGGGAAGACCAGCCGAACTGGTCGATCGGGCCGGTGCCGCCGCCCAGGCGCCAGTCCGACGCGTCGCCGATGGCCCGGCCCACGAAGCCCTTCGCCCACGATACGGCCGCGTCCGCCTCGTCGCCGATGGCCAGGCGCGCGGCCACCGCCGTCGCGAAGGTCGCCCCGCTCCCGTCGGTGTTGCGGCTCGCGATGCGCGGGCTGTGCAGGACGCGCGCCTCGCCGTCGGACCAGAGGACGTCGATCGCGTCCCGGCCGGCCGCGAAGTCGCCGCCCGTGATGACCACGCAGCGCGGGCCGCGGGCGGAGAGCTGGGACGCGGCCGCGGCCATGTCGGTCGGGGTGAAGACGTCCCAGCCGAGCAGGGCCGAGGCCTCCTCACGGTTCGGCGTGAGGACGCTGGCGTGGGGCAGTAGGCGCTCGTACGCCGCGACCAGCCCCCGCCGCGAGCCCGACACCGCCGTGAGGACGGGGTCGACGACGAGGTTCGGCAGGGCGCCCGTCCGGGCGCGAGCCGCGATCGCCACCGCCGTCTCCGGGGTCGGCAGGATGCCGGTCTTCACCGCGGCCACCGGCAGGTCCTCCAGCACGCAGCCGAGCTGCGCGGTGACGACGTTCGTGGGCTGCGGGAAGAGGTCGGTGACGTCGCGCGTGTTGCGCGACATCACCGCGGTCACCACCGAGGCGCCGTGCATCCGCAGCGCGGCTAGGGTGCGCAGGTCGGCCTGCAGGCCCGAGCCGCCGGAGGAGTCGGACGCCCCGATGGTGAGTACAACAGTCGGCTCCACGGGCGATAGATGACCACGGAGCGTGAGCAGTGCACCGCACAAGCAGTCCGTCAGGAGCGGCCCTCCCAGACCGGCTCGGGGACCTCGACGACCTCGCCGTCGGCGCGGAAGAGCACGTACCGATCGAAGGAACGACTGAACCAGCGATCGTGCGTGACCGCGATCACGGTGCCGTCGAAGCCCGCCAGCCCCTCCTCCAACGCCTCCGCGCTGGCCAGGTCCAGGTTGTCGGTCGGCTCGTCGAGCAGCAGCAGCGTCGCCCCGGACAGTTCGAGCAGGAGCACCAGGAACCGGGCCTGCTGACCGCCGGAGAGGGTGCCGAAGCGCTGGTCGGCCTGGGCCGCGAGCTCGTAGCGCCCGAGCGCGGGGATCGCCTGCGGCCGCGGCAGGCCGGCTCGCCAGTCGTCGCCGCGCCACAGGATCTCGGCGAGGGTCTTGTCCAGCAGCTCCGGGCGGTCGTGCGTCTGCGAGAAGTGGCCTGGCCGCACCCGCGCGCCGAGGCGCACCCGGCCTCCGTGCGCCACGGGTGAGAGCTCGACGCCGATCTGGGGCCCGTCGGGGTCCGTGCCGCCGCGGGCCAGCAGCCGCAGGAAGTGCGACTTGCCGGTGCCGTTGCCGCCGAGGACGGCCACGCGGTCGCCGTACCAGATCTCCAGGTCGAACGGGTAGGTCAGCCCGTCGAGCTCCAGCTGCTCGCACATGACGGCGCGTTTGGCCGTACGACCCCCGGAAAGGCGCATGCGAATGTCCTGCTCCTTCGGGGGTGCCGGCGGCGGCCCGGCCTCCTCGAACTTGCGCAGGCGGGTCTGGGCGGCCTGCAGGCGCGACGCGAGCCCGTCGTTGTAGGCGGCCTTGGTGCGGTACATCAGCACGAGCGCCTTGAGCTTCTCGTGCTCCTCGTCCCAGCGCCGCCGCTGCTCCTCCAGGCGCTCGTGGCGCGCGCCGCGGGCCTCGTGCCAGGACGCGAACCCGCCGGGGTGCACCCACGCGGAGCCGCCCTCGACCGCGACCACGCGATCCGCGGACCGGGCCAGCAGCTCACGGTCGTGCGAGACATAGAGCACGCTCTTCGGGGATTCGCGGAGCCGCTCTTCCAGCCAGCGTTTCCCCGGTACGTCCAGGAAGTTGTCGGGCTCGTCCAGCAGCAGCACCTCGTCCTCGCCGCGCAGCAGCAGCTCGAGCGCGAACCGCTTCTGCTGCCCGCCGGACAGCGTGCGCACCGGCCGGTCCCGCGTGGCATCCCACGGCAGGCCCAGCGCCGCGACGCTCACGGTGTCGAAGAGAACCTCCGCGTCGTACCCGCCCGCCTCGCCCCACGCCGTCAGCGCATTCGCGTATCTGAGCTGCGACTTCTCGGTCCCGTCGGCCAGCGCGCGCTCGGCCGTGGCCAGCCGGTGCCCGACCTCGCTCAGGCGCGGCGGCGCGAGCTGCAGGGCCAGGTCGTACAGCGTCCGATCGTCGCCGATCATGCCGATGAACTGGCGCATCACGCCCAGCCCACCCGAGCGCGCGACGGCGCCCTCGCGCACCGGCAGGTCGCCGGCGACCATCTTCAGCAGGGTCGTCTTGCCGGCCCCGTTGGGCCCGACGAGCGCCACCTTCGCGCCCTCGCCGACCCGGAACGAGACCTCGGAGAAGAGCTCACGGCCGTCCGGCAGCGTGTGCCCGACCCCTGCGACGTCCACATATCCCACGTCTGAAGAGCTTCATCGGCAGCGGTACGTCACGAAAGCGGTTTTCCGACGCGCAGCACCCGGAAACCCTTGTCGGTCGCGTGGCGCTCGGCCGTGAAGCCCTGCTCGGCGAGCCAGCGCTGCAGCGAGTCGCCGCCCAGGTTCTTGGCCACGACCAGCCACGCGACGCCGTCCGGGGTGAGCCGGGGCAGCCACCGCAGCAGCAGCGCGTGCAGCTCGGCCTTGCCGATGCGGATCGGCGGGTTGGACCAGATCTGCGCAAAGCTGACAGTCTCCGGCACCTCGTCGGGCAGCGCCGCGACGATGCGCCGCCCGCCCGCGTTCTCCCGCACCAGGTCCAACGCGCGCTGATTCACGTCGATCGCGTACACCGTCGTTCTGGGCGCGGCGGTGGCGAGCACGATCGAGATCGGGCCATATCCGCAGCCCAGGTCCAGCAGCGCGCCCTCCGTGTCCGGCCCCGGCGGCGGGGCCTCGGCCAGCAGCACCGCGGTGCCCCGGTCCAGCCCGCTCCAGGAGAACACCCCGGATGCCGAGGCCAGGCGAAACTCCTGGTCAAGGGCCTCGAACACGACCTCGTGGCGCTCGTGCGCGACCGCCGGGTCGGCCGAGAAGTAGTGCTCGCCTGACAACATGCCCTCCATCGCCCGCGTTCCGCAACGCATTGTCCACGCGCAGGTGACCGGCGGTTTGCGCGGCCACCCGTTCGGATTGTGCGCAACATCGCCGACAAGCCACCGCGCGGCGGCGTCGGCTACCCTGTGCGACATGACTTCTCGGGACGAGCAGCGCCGGAAGCGGCGATCCGACTCGTTCCGCCGGGACGAGGCGGACGAAGCCGACAACTGGCTGGCCGGTCTGCGCGGCAGCGGACGCGGCGAGCCCGACCCCTTCGCGGGGCCGCCCGACCCCTTCGATCGCCCCGGCCCTCCCGACCGCTCCGGCTCGTTCGACTTCGACCGTCCCGACCCGATGGACCGCTCCGGATCCTTCGACCGCCCGGGTCCGCTCGACCGTCCGGGCCCGCCAGACCGCTCGGGCTCGTTCGACCGCCCGGGCCGGATGGAGCGCTCGGGCACGGGCGAGCGCGCCGCCTCCTTCGAGCGCCCCGGCCGCATGGAACGCTCCGGCACCGGTGAGCGCGCCGGCGACTTCGACCGCACGACGGCCATCCGCCGCCCCGGCGCCGACTCCCGCCCCGGCGACCCGCGCGGAGGCGACCCACGCGCCGACTCCCGCACGGGCGACATCCGCGAGCCGCGGACCGGAGACGCTCGGCGCGGCCGCCGGTCGCGCGACGACTCCCCCAGCGGCGTGTTCGGCCCCGGCTCGCTCCCGCCGGCCGCGCCCCCGAGCCGCCCGGCCAACGTCGACGGCTGGTCGACGCCGGACGCCTCCGCGCCGCCCGCGGGTCGCCGCCGGGCCGCCGACGACGACTCCGCCAGCGGCGTCTACGGACGCCCGGCGGCACCCCCGGCCCGCCCCCCGCTCGACCAGCAGCTTCCCGCCGCCGGCCTCGACGAGCCGCGCGGGGGACGCCGGCGCGCGCGGGACGAGGAGGAGGCCCGCGCCTCGGAGTCGTACGATCACGGTCCCCAACTGACCCCGATCATCAAGCCGCTCGGCGAGCTGGGCGCGGCCAACCCGCCGGCCGACCCGCCGCCGCTGGTGCCGATCTTCCCGAACATGCGCCCGGACGCGTCGCCCACGAGCGGCGCCGCCCGCCGGGCCCGCCGCGCCGCCGAGGAGCAGCGCACCTACGCGGCCGACCCGCGCACCGGCGACTTCACCCCGCGGACCAGCGATTTCGGCCCCCGGGCGGGTGACACCGGCCCGCGCACCGGCGACCTCGGCTCCCGCACAGGCGACCTCGGTCCCCGCACCGGCGAGGTCAACGGTGGCGGGAGACGCCGGGCCGCCGATGAGCCCCGCACGGGTGACGCGGGCGGGCGCCGGCGCGCGGCCGAGCCCGAGCCTCGCAAGGGGTTCGGGGACCCCGGCGACGAGGCGAACGGCGGCCGCGGAGCGCTCTACACCGGCGAGACCACGATGTTCCGCCCCGGCGACGACACGGGCGCCCGCCGTCGGCGCGACGGTGCCAACGGGGCAGGCAACGGCTCCGCCCGCACGTACGGCGCCCCGGCCAACGACCCGCCCGCGCGCGGGTTCGACGAGGACGGGCCTCGCAGCGGCGCGCCCTACGCCGGCGAGACCACGATGTTCCGCCCGGGCGAGGACCCGCGCGGGCGTCGGGGGCGCCCGGCGTACGACGACGACCTCGAGAGCACCGGACGCCGCGCCCGCGCCGGGTTCGAGTCGGCGGCCCCACCCGAGACCGGGCGCCGCGACGAGACCGGGCGCCGCGACGACAGCGGGGTGCGGCGGCGCGACGAGGCCATGCGGCGCCGGCCTGCGTACGACGAGCCCCCGCAGCAGCGCCGCGCGCCCGAGGACGAGCCGGGCCACGACCGCTACGACGAGCCCTCCGGCGCGCGCCGGGGCCGCGGGGGTCGGGGCTCCGGGGAGTACACGGGCGAATACACCACCGGGGGCACCAAGCGGGCCCTGCGTGAGCCGCCCCGCCGCCCCGAGCGCGGGGACCCGCCGGAGCGCCTCGACCGGCTGGACCGCCCGCGAGCCGTCATCGACCCGGTGCGCCCGGTCCCGCGGCCGCACCGATGGGTCGCGCTGCTCAGCGCGATCGCGGTCGTCGTCGTGCTCGGCGTGTGCGGCGTGGGCACCTGGTTCATCTTCAAGGACGAGAAGAACGGGCCGGAGTCGGCCAAGTCCGGCCAGTCGTCGGCGCCGAAGAAGCGCGACATCAGCAGCCGCGACGTGGACCCGAAGGCGCTCACCGAGGCCGAGGTGTTCCCGAGCAACAACATCGTGGCGGTGCCGGACGAGGCGCCCTACGTGATCCTGGCGACGAAGGCGTCCAACGACTGCAAGGTGGCCGCGACCGAGCAGCTGGCGACATTGCTCGCGGGGGCGGGGTGCTCGGAGGTCGTGCGCGCGACGATGAAGTCGCCGAATCAGGAGTACCTCATCACGGCCGGCATCTTCAACGTGACCAGCGAGGAGGTCGCGGCCAAGACCTTCGACGGGATCAAGCCCATCGTCGACGGCCAGAAGGGCCGGTTCGCGGGCATGAGCGTGGGCGCGGGCACCGGCACCGACGCGCTCGTGCGGGCGCCTACGCAGCTCGGGTGGAACTACAAGGGCCACTTCATCACGTACTGCGTGATCGCCCGCGTCGACGGCAACAACTTCACCCAGGGCGACCCGTATCCGAACCAGATCACGTACGACATCGTCGAGACGTACCTGGACAACGGGATCATCGAGAGCCGCTCGGTCATCCAGCCCGAGGCGACCCCGGCCGCGTCCCTGCCCGGCTCGGCCCCGCCGAGCTGATCGCCCGCGGGCTCCCGCTGCGCCCTCGTCCACCGCGAGCGCAGCGGTCTCAGCACGGACTCCGGGCCGAGTTTGCGGCCCGCCGCCACGCGGTTCCGCCCGGCCTCAGCGCGGGCCAGGGCTCAGCGCCGGCCTGCCGCAGCGCGGACGCCGAGTCGCCGCCGACTCGATCGGGCCCAGCGTGCGGCCCGCCGCCACGCGGTTCCGCCCGGCCTCAGCGCGGGCCAGGGCTCAGCGCGGGCCCGCCGCAGCGCGGACGCCGAGTCGCCGCCGACTCGATCGGGCCCAGCGTGCGGCCCGCCGCCACGCGGTTCCGCCCGGGCTCAGCACAGGCCCGCCGCCAACGCTAGGCGCCGGACCGGCTGAATGCCGCGAAACGGCCATGTGCCGCACCGCACGAAAAATGCCGATAAAGGCGATAAGTCGCGGCGCGGAGCGCCCGACTTATCGAGCCCCAACCGTCAGAGATCCCGGCGACGCCGAGTCAGCTCCGCCCGCGCGCTCAACGCCTCCGCGTCACCCGGATAGGTCACCTCGACCAGCGTGAGCCCGTGCGCCGGCGCCACCACCACCTCGTCGGCCCGCACCGTCCGCGTCAGCAGCGATCCCGGCCACGAGGTAGCCCGACGCCCGTCCCCCGCCACCAACTGCGCCCCCACGAGACTGCGGACCATCGACCAGCAGAACGCGTCCGCCGCCACGGTGGCCACCACGGTGCCGTCGGCATCGCGGCGCCACTCCATCCGCGACACGGCCCGGATCGTGCTCGCGTGCTCCTTGCGCCGGCAGAACGCGGCGAAGTCGTGCTCGCCCACCAGCCCCGCCGCGGCCTCGTTCAGCAGCGCCAGGTCGAGCGGGCGCGGCCAGGCGAGCGTGTCGCGGCGGCGCAGGGGCTCGGCGCCGAAGGGGGCATCCGTGACGCGGTACTCGTACCGCCGCGCCAGCGCCGAGAAGCGTGCGTCGAACTCGGGCGGCACCGCACCCGCGGCGAGCACGCGCACGTCGGGCGGGAGGAGCCCGGCCAGCTTGCGCACGAGGGCGGACTCGAGCACCGCCCAGCGCTCCTCCTCCACGTCGACGTGGCACACCTGCCCGGTCGCGTGCACGCCGGCGTCGGTGCGCCCCGCCACGGTCAGGCCCGCGACCGAGCCGAACAGGCGCTCCAGGACCGCGAGGAGCTCACCCGCGACCGTCCGGCGGCCCGGCTGCACGGCCCAGCCGGAGAAGTCGGTCCCGTCGTAGGAGACGTCCAGGCGGATGCGCACGCTCATGCGGTACAACTCCCAAAAGAAAGCCCGGCACCCCCGAAAGGGTGCCGGGCCGACGAACCTCGACCGGTGATCAGGCCTTGGTCTCTTCGTCCTTCGCCTCGGCGGCGTCCTCGTCCGCGGGCGAGGTCGCCGCGGCCGGGGCCGGGGTCTCGTCCGCTTCGTCGCCGGCGAGCACCGCGATCGAGTCGGCCTTGGCGGCCTTCCGGGCGGTCTTGCGCGGCGCCTTGGGGGCGGCCACCTCGAGCTCCTCGACCAGCTCGATGATCGCCATCGGAGCGGCGTCGCCCTTGCGGGGGCCCGTCTTCACGATGCGGGTGTAGCCACCCGGACGGTTGCTGAACCGCGGCGCGATCTGGTCGAACAGCGCGAACACCACGTCCTTGTCCCGCACCACGGAGAGCGCTTGACGGCGCGCGTGCAGGTCGCCGCGCTTGGCCTTGGTGATGAGCTGCTCGGCGAGCGGGCGCAGCCGCTTGGCCTTCGTCTCGGTCGTCGTGATGCGACCGTGCTTGAACAGCGACGTGGCGAGATTCGCCAGCATCAGCCGCTCGTGCGCGGGGCTGCCGCCGAGGCGGGGACCTCTGGTGGGCGTGGGCATTGTCAGGGCTCCTCTAATACAGCGGCTGAACTACAGCTGCTCGGTCTCGCGGTAGTCGTCGGCGTCGTAGTCCACCTCGGCGAAGGAGTCCACGACGTGGGCCGGGTCGAACGTCGGGGCGGAGTCCTTCAGACCCAGACCCATCCCGGCGAGCTTCATCTTGACCTCGTCGATCGACTTCTGACCGAAATTCCTTATATCGAGGAGGTCTGCTTCCGTGCGGCTGATCAGCTCACCGACGGAGTTGATGCCCTCGCGCTTGAGGCAGTTGTAGGAGCGGACGGTGAGGTCCAGCTCCTCGATCGGCAGCGCCAGGTCGGCCGCGAGCTGCGCGTCCTGCGGCGACGGGCCGATGTCGATGCCCTCGGCGGTCTCGTCCAGCTCGCGCGCGAGGCCGAACAGCTCCACCAGCGTCGAGCCGGCCGAGGCCAGCGCGGTGCGCGGGGTCAGCGACGCCTTGGTCTCGACGTCGATGATGAGCCGGTCGAAGTCGGTGCGCTGCTCGACACGGGTCGCCTCGACGCGGTACGTCACCTTGAGCACCGGCGAGTAGATCGAGTCGACCGGGATGCGCCCGATCTCCTGGCCCTGCTGCTTGTTCTGGTTGGCCGTGACGTAGCCGCGGCCCCGCTCGACGGTGAGCTCCATGTCGAGGCGGCCCTTGCCGTTGAGCGTGGCCAGCTTGAGGTCGGGGTTGTGCACGGAGACGCCGGCCGGGGGCTGGATGTCGCCCGCGGTGACGTCGCCGGGGCCCTGCTTGCGCAGGTACATCGAGACCGGCTCGTCAAGCTCGGAGCTGACGCACAGCTCCTTGATGTTCATGACGAGCTCGACCACGTCCTCCTTGACGCCGGGGATCGTGGTGAACTCGTGCAGCACGCCGTCGATCTTGATGCTCGTCACGGCCGCGCCCGGGATCGAGCTGAGCAGGGTGCGCCGCAGCGAGTTGCCGAGGGTGTACCCGAAGCCCGGCTCGAGGGGCTCGATGGTGAACTTGGACCGGACCTCGCTGATCGACTCTTCCGCGAGGCTGGGCCGCTGGGAGATAAGCACGTTCTTTCCTCCAGTTTCGTTGCGCGCCCGCTATTTGACGCGCTCCGTATCGGAGGGGCCATGAGGCCCCTCCGACAGTCTTGCTACTTGCTGTAGAGCTCGACGATGAGCTGCTCCTGGACCTGGGTGTCGATGACCTGCCGGGCCGGCAGGCTGTGCACCAGGACCTTGAACTCGCTCGGGATGAACTCGAGCCACGCCGGGACGGTCTTGCTGCCCGCGAGGCCCTGCGCGACCTGGAAGGGGGTGAGCTCCCGCGACTTCTCCCGCACCTGCACGATGTCGTGCTCACGCAGGCGGTACGACGGGATGTCCACCTTCCGGCCGTTGACCACGATGTGGCCGTGCTTGACGAGCTGGCGAGCCATGTCGCGCGACGACGCCAGGCCGGCGCGGTACACGACGTTGTCGAGCCGCGACTCGAGGATGCGCAGCAGCTCCTCACCGGTCTTGCCCGGCTTGGCCACGGCCTCCTCGTAGTAGCCGGCGAACTGCCGCTCCAGCACGCCGTAGATGCGGCGGGCCTTCTGCTTCTCGCGCAGCTGCAGGAGGTACTCGGTCTCCTTCGGCCGGCCGCGGCCGTGCTGGCCGGGCGGGAAGGGACGCGACTCGAACGGGCACTTCGGCCCGTCGCACTTGCTGCCCTTGAGGAACAGCTTCATCTTCTCGCGCCGGCAACGGCGGCAGTCGGCACCTGTATAGCGAGCCATGTTCTTCTCTTCCCTTAGACCCGGCGGCGCTTCGGCGGACGGCAGCCGTTGTGCGGCTGCGGCGTGACGTCAGAGATCTGCCCGACCTCCAGGCCCACGGCCTGCAGCGAACGGATCGCGGTCTCCCGGCCGGAACCGGGGCCCTTCACGAAGACGTCGACCTTGCGCATGCCGTGCTCCATCGCGCGACGCGCAGCGGCCTCGGCGGCCAGCTGGGCGGCGAACGGGGTCGACTTGCGCGAGCCCTTGAAACCCACCTGGCCGGCGGAGGCCCAGGAGATCACAGCACCGGTCGGATCGGTGATCGACACGATGGTGTTGTTGAACGTGCTCTTGATGTGCGCCTGCCCGTGGGCGACGTTCTTGCGTTCCTTGCGCCGGACCTTCTTGACAGCGGCCCCACCGGCGCGAGCCTTCGGCGGCATTCTCTATGCGCTCCTAGATACGTTTCTGATCGGACCGGTGGTTACTTCTTGCCCGGCTTCTTCTTGCCGGCGACCGTGCGCTTCGGACCCTTACGGGTGCGCGCGTTGGTCCGCGTGCGCTGACCGCGCACGGGCAGGCCCTTACGGTGCCGGATGCCCGCGTAGCAACCGATCTCGACCTTGCGGCGGATGTCCGCGGCGACCTCGCGGCGCAGGTCGCCTTCAACCTTGTAGTTGGCCTCGATGTAGTCGCGCAGCTGCACGACCTCTTCATCGGTCAGGTCCCGGGCCCGCTTGTTCGGGTCAATGCCGGTGGCGGCCAGGGTCTCGACGGCGCGGGTACGCCCGATGCCGTAGATGTAGGTGAGTGCGATCTCGGTGCGCTTGTCGCGCGGGAGATCGACACCGACGAGACGTGCCATAAGTGGGCGTGCTCCTCAAGTGTGCGGAGGTCTGTGCCCGCTCCACTCCCGTCTGCCCACAGACGGGCCCTGGCCTCCGACCAGGGGTGCAGCCCCACGCACGCCACGCCGTTGCCGGCGGGCCGCCCGAGGCTGGAACGGGCTGTTACTCAGAAAAGCGGGTGCCGGGGACTCAGCCCTGGCGCTGCTTGTGGCGCGGGTCAGTGCTGCAGATGACCATGACCCGGCCATGCCGCCGGATGACCCGGCAGTTGTTGCAGATCCGCTTGACGCTCGGCTTGACCTTCACGGTTTGCCTAACTCTCGCTGCGCACGCGCTCATGGCGAGCGGGCACGACAGAACCCGACCGTTAACTGGGTACCGACACCGATTACTTGTAGCGGTAGACGATGCGCCCGCGAGTGAGGTCGTAGGGCGAAAGCTCCACGACCACACGGTCCTCGGGCAGGATGCGGATGTAGTGCTGTCGCATCTTGCCGCTGATGTGCGCCAAGACCTTGTGGCCGTTGGCGAGCTCCACCCTGAACATCGCGTTCGGCAGTGGCTCGATCACTCGGCCCTCGATCTCGATGGCCCCGTCTTTCTTCGGCATGTCCTCCGCTACCTGACATCGGGTCGGTTGGTCGACGCTCGCATCCATTTCTCGAGGTCACGGGACCCCGAGCCAGCCGCGGCTCCGGTCATGCCACTAGAAGCGCGTGGGGGCATGCCGGAGTGGACGCTCTGCGCCAATCGGCAAGTCTACGCGCGGGTCCCCCAGCTACCAAATCGGGGGTATCTAACTGTCCCGGTAGCGTCGCTGTTCGTTCTCGTCCGGGCTGTGGCCGAGCGCCTTGACCGAGAACGTCGAGACGAGCAGCACCGCGCCCCACGGGCCCGCGACCCACATCGGCCAGAAGTAGACGGCCTCACCGGAGGACAGGCTCACCAGCGCCCAGATGACCACGTTGACCGAGACGGCGACGAGCCAGGCGCTCCAGATGCCGATCAGCCAGCGCGGGTTGCTCCTGGTGTCGCTGCGCCCGCGGCGCTCGTCCGGGTCGTCGACCACGGGCTCCTGCGGCGCCAGCTGGGAGCCGCCCGCCGGGTGGAAGCCGGGGAGGTCCTTGAGGATGCCGTCCAGGTCGCCGTACGTCCGGGCGGCGTAGGCCTCCTTGAGCCGGTCGTCGTACTCGCCGAGCGACAGCCGGCCCTCGTCCAGCGCCGCCTTCAGGCGCTCCGCCACGAACTGCCGGTCCACGTCGGCCGCGCGCAGGTCTTCCCGCCGGTCTGCCACCGTTCCCCCTTCGGACACTGCACACAGCATCGCATCGAGGCGCACACCGGTTCCACCCCGGTATTTCCCTTACTCGGCGGCGGGGACGGGCTCGCGGGCCGTGACCAGGTCGCCGAGGCGGCCGCGCCCGCCGTCGTGCGCGGTGAGCACCCAGACGCCGTCCTCGCAGAAGGCCATCGTGTGCTCCACGTGCGCCGCGGCCGAGCCGTCGACGGTCACCACGGTCCAGCCGTCGTCGAGCTCCGCGACCTTCGGCTTGCCCCGGGTGATCATCGGCTCGATGGCGAGCGCCATGCCGGGCCGCAGCAGCGGGCCCTTGCCCGGGCGGCCGGAGTTCTGCACGAACGGGTCCTGGTGCATGGCGCTGCCGATGCCGTGCCCGCCGTAGCCCTCGACGATGCCGAAGCGGCCGGCCTTGCGGATCGAGGACTGGATGGCGAACGAGATGTCCGTCAGCCGCCCCTTGCCCGAGCGCGCCCCCCGGGCGGCCGCGGCGATGCCCGCCCACATGGCGTCCTCGGCGACGCGCACGAGACTGCGCAGATCCGGGTGTACCGCTCCGACGCCGACCGTGATCGCCGCGTCCCCGTGCCAGCCGTCGAGGTCCGCGCCGCAGTCGATGGAGATGAGGTCGCCCTCGGCCAGGATCTGCCGCGGGCTCGGGATCGCGTGGACGACCTGGTCGTTGACCGAGGAGCAGATCGAGGCCGGGTAGCCGTGGTAGCCCTTGAAGGACGGCACGGCCCCCGCGGCGCGGATGGTCTCCTCGGCGATGCGGTCCAGCTCCGCGGTGGAGACGCCGGGCGCGACCGCGGCCCGCATCCGCTCCAGCGCGTCCGCCACGACCAGCCCGGCGCGGCGCATGAGGCCGATCTGCTCGGGCGTCTTGAGCTCGATCTCGAGCTGATGAGGGGCCATGAGACTTACCCGTCGTGTGCTGTTGTGCGCTCAGGCGCCGTAGGAACGGAGGGCGTCGATCGCGCGAACGGTGACGTCCTCGACCGGACCCGTCGCGTCGATGCCCACCAGCTTGCCCTGTGCGCCGTAGTAGTCCACCAGCGGCGACGTGTCGCGCGCGTAGACCTTCAGCCGCTCGGCGATGGTCTCGGCCTTGTCGTCGTCGCGCTGGAACAGCTCGCCGCCGCAGCGGTCGCAGACGCCGTCGTGCGTCGGCGCGTCGAACTCGACGTGCCAGATCTTGCCGCAGCCACGGCAGGTCCGCCGGCCCGAGAGCCGGCGGATGACCTCTTCGTTCTCCACGACGAGCTCGAGGACGATGTCCAGCCCGGTGCCGAGGTCGGCCAGGAGCTTGTCCAGGGCGTTGGCCTGCGGCACCGTGCGCGGGAAGCCGTCGAGCAGGAAGCCGTCGGTCGCGTCCCCCTCGGCCAGCCGGTCGGACACCATGTTGATGGTGACCTCGTCCGGCACCAGCTGCCCGGCGTCCATGTACCGCTTGGCCTCGACGCCGAGCGGGGTGCCCTGCCCGACGTTGGCCCGGAAGATGTCGCCGGTGGAGATTTTGGGCACGGCGAGATGCGCGGCGATGTACTCGGCCTGGGTCCCCTTGCCCGCCCCGGGGGGACCTACCAGCACCAGCCTCACTACCGGAGGAACCCTTCGTAGTTGCGCTGCATCAGCTGGCTCTCGATCTGCTTCACCGTCTCGAGGCCCACACCAACAATAATGAGTACCGCGGTGCCACCGAACGGGAAGTTCTGCAGAGCCTGCCCGCCGCCCACGATCCCGATGAGCAGGTTGGGCAGGATCGAGATGATGCCCAGGTAGAGCGCGCCGGGAAGCGTGATGCGGCTGAGGATGAAGTCAAGATACTCGGCCGTCGGCTTGCCCGGGCGGATGCCGGGCACGAAACCACCGTACTTCCGCATGTTGTCCGCCACCTCAGTCGGGTTGAAGGTGATGGACACGTAGAAGTAGGTGAAGAAGATGATCAGCAGGAAGTAGATCGAGATGTGCCAGGCGCTGTTCTGCGGCACGATGTTCCGGTTGATCCAGAGGATCGTCTTGTTCGTCGAGTCGGAGCCCGCGAACGAGGTGATCAGCTGCGGGATGTAGAGCAGCGACGAGGCGAAGATGACCGGGATGACACCCGCCTGGTTGACCTTCAGCGGGATGTAGGTCGAGGTGCCGCCGTACATCCGCCGGCCGATCATCCGCTTGGCGTACTGCACCGGGATGCGGCGCTGGGCCTGCTCGAGGAAGACCACGAAGGCGATGACCACGACCGCGAGGCCGACGATCACGAAGAACGTGGTCTTGTTGTCCTGCCAGATCTGGATGCCCTCGATCGGGAGCCGGGCCGCGATCGAGGTGAAGATGAGGACCGACATGCCGTTGCCGACGCCGCGGTCGGTGACCATCTCGCCGAGCCACATGATGACGCCGGTGCCGGCGGTCATGGTGACGACCAGGGCGCCCAGCGTCAGCCACATCGGGATCTTGCCGGTGTCCGGGATGATCGGGTACTGCGACTGGTCGCACGCGCCGCCGAAGAGCTGGCCGGACCGCGCCAGGGCGACGAACGCCGAGGCCTGCAGGATGCCGAGGCCGAGGGTCAGGTAGCGCGTGTACTGCGTGATCTTCGCCTGGCCGGACTGGCCTTCCTTGCGCAGCTGCTCAAGGCGCGGGATCACCACCGTCAGCAGCTGGAGGATGATGCTCGCGGTGATGTAGGGCATGATGCCCAGCGCGAACACCGACAGCTGGAGCAGTGCCCCACCGGAGAACAGGTTCAACAGGGTGAAGACCTGGTTGTCCTTGCTGTTCTCGACGATGTTGAGGCACTTCTGCACGTTGCCGTAGCTGACGCCGGGGCTGGGCAGCGTGGCGCCGAGCCGGTAGATGGCGATCATCAGCAACGTGAACAGGATTTTCTTGCGCAGGTCAGGCGTTCGGAACGCACTAACAAAGGCGGAGAGCAACTTCATCCTCCTGCGCAAGGCGGCCGGTCGTTCGGCCGACGAGGTGGGGTCCGGGTGGTGCGGGTGACGCTGTCGAACGTATGAGTCGAGTGTGCTACTGCGCAACGGACTCTAACAGGATGTCCGGGGCACATCACGTCCGGCTTTGAAGGCGCCGCGTGGCGCCCACCAAGATGGTGGACGCCACGATAGCGCTCTATTCGCTGTCGCCGCCGAGCAGCTTCACAGAGCCGCCGGCCGCCTGGATCTTCTCCTTGGCCGACGCGCTGAACTTGTGCGCGCTGACCTGCAGCTTCACGCCGCCGAGCTCCCCGTCGCCGAGGACCTTCACCAGCTCGCCCTTGCGGACGGCGCCGGCGTCGACCAGCTCGGCCACGCCGACCTCGCCGCCCTGCGGGAAAAGCTCCGCGAGGCGTGCAAGATTCACAACCTGGAACTCGATCCGGTTGCGGTTGCGGAAGCCCTTGAGCTTCGGCAGGCGCATGTGGAGGGGCGTCTGCCCACCCTCGAACGCCGCCGAGATGTTCCTACGGGCCTTGGAGCCCTTGGTACCACGACCGGCGGTCTTGCCCTTGGAGCCCTCACCGCGACCCACACGGGTCTTGTCGGTCTTGGCGCCCGGGGCGGGCCGCAGGTGGTGCAGCTTGATCGTCATCGGATTACTCCACCTCTTCCACGGTGACGAGGTGCGCCACAGTGTGGATCATGCCGCGGATCTCCGGGCGGTCCTCCTTGACGACCACGTCGCGGATCCGCTTCAGGCCAAGCGTCCGCAGCGTGTCGCGCTGGTTCTGCTTGCCACCGATCTCGGACCGGATCTGGGTCACCTTCAGACGGGCCATGGCTATGCCCCCACCCCGGCGCGAGCGGCCAGCATGGCGGCCGGCGCGACGTCCTCGACCGGCAGGCCACGGCGCGCGGCCACGGCCTCCGGGGACTCGAGCTTCTTCAGCGCCGCCACCGTCGCGTGAACGATGTTGATGGCGTTGGAGGAGCCGAGGCTCTTGGAGAGCACGTCGTGGATGCCCGCGCACTCCAGGACGGCACGAACCGGGCCGCCGGCGATGACGCCCGTACCGGCGGAGGCCGGCTTGAGCAGCACGACACCGGCCGCGTCCTCGCCGATCACCGGGTGCGGGATGCTCGCCGCGAGCCGCGGAACCTTGAAGAAGTGCTTCTTGGCCTCCTCGACACCCTTGGCGATGGCCGCGGGCACCTCCTTGGCCTTTCCGTAGCCGACGCCGACCGTGCCGTCGCCGTCGCCGACGATGACCAGGGCGGTGAAGCTGAAGCGACGACCACCCTTCACGACCTTGGCGACACGGTTGATCGCGACGACCCGCTCGAGGTGCGGGGTCTTCTCGGCGGGCGCGTTGCCGCGGCCGCCACCCTCGCGACGATTCTCGCGACGGCCGCCACCACCTTCTTGGGTGTTACCGGACCCGCCGCCCCTGCGCTGAGGACCAGGCATGAACGTTTCTCCTTCTCAGAACTCGAGTCCGGCTTCGCGGGCGGCATCCGCCAGAGCCGCGATGCGGCCGGCGTACTTGTTGCCACCACGGTCGAAGACGACCTTGCCGACACCCGCGGCCGTGGCGCGCTCGGCGAGCAGCTTGCCCACCTTCGCGGCCTGGGCCTTCTTGTCGCCCTCGGTGCCACGGATGGTCGCGTCGAGCGTCGAGGCCGAGGCCAGCGTGTGGCCCTTGAGGTCGTCGACGATCTGCGCGGTGATGTTCCGCAGCGAGCGGGTGACCACCAGGCGAGGACGCTCGGCGGTGCCACCAACGTGCTTGCGGATACGGAAGTGCCGGCGAGCACGCCCCGTGCGGCGCGCGGCGGCAATGCCGCCGGAGTTGCGGCGCTTGAGCAGCGTGGCGCTCATTTCTTACCAGCCTTTCCGGCCTTGCGGCGGATGACCTCGCCCTGGTACCGCACGCCCTTGCCCTTGTACGGCTCCGGCGGGCGAATCTTGCGGATGTTCGCGGCGATCTCGCCGACCTGCTGCTTGTCGATGCCGGCGATGTGGAACACCGTCGGCTTCTCGACCGTGAAGGTGATGCCGGGCGGTGGGGTCACCAGGACCGGGTGCGAGAACCCGAGCGCGAACTCGAGGTCGCTGCCCTTGGCGGTGACGCGGTAACCGGTGCCGGCGATCTCCAGGCTCTTGCGGTAGCCCTCGGTCACGCCGACCACCATGTTGGAGACCAGCGTGCGCGACAGGCCGTGCAGCTCCTTGGACTTCCGCTCGTCGTTCGGGCGGACGACGCTGTAGGTGCCGTCCTCGGCCCGCTCGATCGTGATCGGCTCGGCCAGCGTGTGCGAGAGCTCGCCCTTGGGGCCCTTGACGGTGACGACCGGGCCGTCGATCTTGATTTCGACGCCGGCGGGCACCGTGATCGGCTTACGTCCGATTCGAGACATGTGATGCCTTCCCTTACCAGACGTAGGCGAGGACTTCCCCGCCCACCCCTCGCTTGCGAGCCTGCTTGTCGGTCAGCAGACCCTGGGACGTCGAGATGATCGCCACACCGAGACCGCCGAGCACGCGCGGCATCTCGACCGACTTCGCGTAGACGCGGAGGCCGGGCTTCGACACGCGGCGGATGCCGGCGAGGCTGCGCTCACGGTTCTGGCCGTACTTGAGGTCGACGACAAGGGTCTTGCCGACCTTGCCCTCTTCCGGGTCCTGAACCAGCCACGCGGACACGTAGCCCTCGGACTTGAGCACCTCGGCGATGTTCGCCTTGATCTTCGAATATGGCATCGACACCCGGTCGTGGTACGCCTGGTTGGCGTTGCGCAGACGGGTCAGCATGTCTGCGATCGGGTCGGTCATGGTCATGGGTTTGTCAGCCTTTCTCGCCGCGGTTCCGCACCGGGTCGGTGGGCCTGCGGCGAAGGAGGATTACCAGGAAGCCTTGGAAACGCCGGGCAGTTCGCCACGGTGCGCCATCTCGCGGATGCACACGCGGCACAGGCCGAACTTGCGGTAGACGGCCTTGGGCCGGCCGCAGCGCTGGCAGCGGGTGTACGCGCGGACCGCGAACTTGGGCTTCGCGGCGGCCTTGAGGACGAGAGCCTTCTTCGCCATGGTCAGTTCTCCCTAGTTCTCACGGAAGGGGAAGCCGAGCAGCTTGAGCAGCGCGCGACCTTCCTCGTCCGTGCGGGCGGTGGTGACCACGGTGATGTCCATCCCTCGCGGCCGGTCGATGCGGTCCTGGTCGATCTCGTGGAACACCGACTGCTCAGTGAGACCGAACGTGTAGTTGCCGTTGCCGTCGAGCTTGCGCCCGTCGAGACCGCGGAAGTCGCGGATACGCGGCAGCGCGATCGACAGCAGCCGGTCCAGGAACTCCCACATGCGGTCGTTGCGCAGGGTGACCTTGGCGCCGATCGGCATGCCCTCACGGAGCTTGAACTGCGCGATCGACTTGGTCGCCCGCCGGACCTGCGGCTTCTGACCGGTGATGGTGGCCAGGTCGCGCACCGCGCCGTCGATGAGCTTGGAGTCGCGAGCGGCCTCGCCGACACCCATGTTCACGACGACCTTCACCACGCCCGGGATCTGCATGACGTTGGCGTACTTGAACTGCTCCTGCAGCGCGCCGGCGATCTCGTCGCGGTAGCGCTGCTTGAGGCGCGGGTTCACCTTCTCGACCGTCGTCATCACAGTTCCTTACCGGAACGACGGGACACGCGGGTCTTCACGCCGTTCTCGTCCTCGCGGGAGCCGACCCGGGTGGCGTTGCCGTCCGAGTCGATCACCATCACGTTCGAGATGTGGATCGGGGCTTCCTGCGTCACGATGCCGCCGGTCTTCGAGCCCCGCTGGGTGGTGCGGATGCGGGTGTGCTTCTTGACCCGGTTGACGCCCTCCACGACGACCTTGTCCTCGCGGGGCAGCGCGGCGAGAACCTTGCCGCGGGAACCCTTGTCCTTGCCGGCGATGACGAGGACGGTGTCGCCCTTCTTGACCTTCACGGCTACAACACCTCCGGCGCGAGCGAGATGATCTTCATGAAACGCTTGTCCCGCAGCTCACGGCCGACCGGGCCGAAGATGCGGGTACCGCGCGGGTCGCCACCGTCCTTGATGATGACGGCGGCGTTCTCGTCGAAGCGGATGTACGAGCCGTCCGGCCGGCGCCGCTCCTTCGTGGTGCGGACGACGACGGCCTTGACCACGTCACCCTTCTTCACGCCGGCGCCCGGGATGGCGTCCTTCACCGTGGCCACGATGATGTCGCCGATGCCTGCATAGCGGCGGCCGGAGCCACCGAGCACACGGATGCACAGGATTTCCCGGGCTCCCGTGTTGTCGGCGACGCGCAGCCGCGACTCCTGCTGAATCACGCTTGTCTCCTAATGTCTGCCAGTTCTCGGCGCCAGGTGCCTAGGCGATCCTGGTCGCCCGGCGCCGAGCTTGGCGGAACGACGGCCTTACTTGGCCTTTTCGAGGATCTCCACGACCCGCCAGCGCTTGGTCGCCGACAGGGGGCGGGTCTCCATGAGCAGCACCCGGTCACCGACGCCGCACGCGTTCTGCTCGTCGTGCGCCTTGAGCTTGCTCGTGCGGCGCATGACCTTGCCGTACAGCGGGTGCTTGACCTGGTCCTCGACCGCCACGACGACGGTCTTGTTCATCTTGTCGCTGACCACGAGGCCCTCGCGGACCTTGCGGCGGCCGCGCACCTCGGTGCCCGACTCGGTCGTCTGCTCGCTCATGCTCATGCCACCTCAGCCACAGCGTCGGGCGCAGCCGAAAGACCCAGCTCACGCTCGCGCATGATCGTGTAGATCCGGGCGATGTCCCTGCGGATGATCTGCAGGCGCCCGTGGTTGTCCAGCTGGCCGGTGGCCGACTGCACGCGGAGGTTGAACAGCTCCGCCTTGGCTTCCCGCAGCTTCTCGACCAGGCCCTCGTCGGACAGCTCACGCAGGTCGGTCGCCTTGATACCGGCGGCCATCACACATCAGCCCCTTCGCGCGTGACGATCCGGCACTTCAGCGGAAGCTTGTGGATCGCGCGACGCATTGCTTCCCGGGCGATCTGCTCGTTCGGGAATGACATCTCGAAGAGGATCCGGCCCGGCTTGATGTTGGCCACCCACCACTCCGGCGAGCCCTTGCCGGAACCCATGCGGGTCTCGGCCGGCTTCTTGGTGATGGAGCGGTCCGGGAAGATCGTGATCCAGACCTTGCCACCACGCTTGATGTGCCGGGTCATGGCGATACGGGCCGCCTCGATCTGGCGGTTCGTGATGTATGCGGGCTCAAGCGCCTGAATACCGAACTCGCCGAAGACCACGCGCGTGCCACCCTTGGCCGGACCGTGCCGGTCCGGGTGGTGCGGCTTACGGAAGCCCTTCGGGGGCTTACGAGGGATCAGCATTCGTCAGCCCTCCTGCTGCGTCTCTGCCGGAGCCGGAGCGGCCGCCTCGGCGGGTGCGCTCTCGGTCGCGGCGGCCTCGGCGGCGTGCGCGGCGGGACTGGGCGTAGAGCAGGGCCTGGGTCACCTTCACGTCGTCGCCCTTGGCGTCGTCGAGCCGGTGCAGCAGGTCCTTGCAGACCTG